>DASRTK010000046.1:0-15308 GCA_035655975.1 Rudaea sp. | reverse complement strand
AGCTTGCGGTCGATGGCTAAGTTGAACAATGCAAGCTCGCGGACATGGGGCGGCCACGCACGTTTATATGGCGATACTGCGCCGGCGCTCGCCGCGTCGCTCGCCGCGTCGTCGGAGGCGCCGCAGCCTAGAGCCTTTCTTCCGCGGGCATGGCGTGCACTGCGGCATCGTCTTTCGCCCCGCCGAGCAGCGTGGTGGCGATGGCGGGGAACACGACCGCGGAGACGAGCCCGGCGAGGATCAGCGCGGCCCCGTTTATCTCACGCAGCTCGCCGAGCTCGGTGCCGACCGTGACCGCCACGACGATGAAGGAGAGGTTGGTCGCCTGGAGCAGCCCGGACGCGAGGCATTCGCGCCAGCTCAGGTGCGGACGGTAGAGCGCCGTGGGCACGACGTGGATCAGCAGCATAATCACGAGGAACCCGCCCGCGCGCACGAAGTCTTCCGGGCCGTCGATCCTGTCGAGGTCAAAGCGCAACCCGCTGGTCACGAAGAACGCGGGCACGAACAGGCCGAAGCCGATCACCTTGAGCTTCTGATGCAGCACGTGCTCGAAGCGGTCGCCGCGCATCACCACGCCGACCACGATGCCGGCGACGAACGTGCCGAGTATGCCCTCGAAGCCGAAGTGCATCGCGAGTGCCGCGGCCGCCATGAGGATCATCACCGAGAAGCGCACGCGCGCCTGCGCCGAGCTGTCGTCGAGCTTCTCGAAGATGCGCTGGCCCGGGGTCCATTTCAGCGTGTAGCGAAGCGCGCCGAGCAGCAGCACCGCGAGCACGATCACGAGGCCGAGAAGCAGCGCCGACACTGCCGCGGACTTCTCCTGGCCCGCGAAGAACACGCCGAGCAGGCCGATGGTTGCGACCTCCGCGACGGACGCGCCGCCCATGGTGAACTTGCCGGTCGGGCTGTCGAGCTGCCCGGTGTCGCGCAGCACCGGCACCAGGATGCCGACGGAGGTCGCCGAGAGCGCGATCGCGACCAGGAGCGGCGAGAGGATGAGGTCATGGTGGCCGAGCGGTATGAGGAACGCGTACGCGAGCGTGAAGCAGAGCAGGAAGCTCATCGACCCGCGCACGAGCGGCGGGCCCTTCATCAGCTGCAGATCGAGCTCCAGCCCCGCGAGGAACAGCAGGAACGCGACGCCGATCGACGCCATCACGCTCACCACGGGGCCGGGCTCGATCCAGCCGAGCACGGCGGGCCCGACGACGATGCCAGCGATCAGCTCCAGCGCCGCGGAAGGAATGCGCACTCGCGGGAAGAATCCGAGCACGAACGGCACGAGGAACGCGATGATCGCGACGCCGAGCATGTTCACGAGCGTAAGGTGCATCGGCCTTCCCCTGGGCCCGCGGGCGAGGCGAGTATAGCGAATGGCCCAGCGGGTCGCGACGGCGGCGCCCGGCGTGTGGATTCAGCCAGCTGCCCGCTCGAAGCTGTGCTAAGGAAGCAAAATGATTAGTGCGGCGCTAGCGCGCGTTTCAGGCGCCTGTATCAACGGGCCGGCTTCTGCTCCAGCCTGGGCGTCATAGTCTGCGGTTTCGAGTGTCCGCTCCGGGCGTGCAAGGCGGCATTGCCGATCCCTTGCAATCCATACGATCGCGGAAAGTCGGCTACCCGCGGCCTGACCCAAACCCCGCACCGACTTTCGGACAGCCGAAAAAATTGGCCCGCTTGCGCGGGCCAAGGATTCTCATGCGGTTCGTTGGTTATGGCGTGAGCGGATCCTTCGCCCAGCGTCAATCGTCATTGTGGTCGCGATCGCGATGCTTGTAGTGCGCGATCACGTAGTCATTCCGCTCGTACGGCCGATCGGTGTCCAGTTCGATCTGCACGCCACCACTGCGGATATACGCCTGATTTTCCGGCGGCAGTACGGTGCCCGACGTCCAGCGGCCGTTGCTCATCCAGTAGTACGTCTTGGTTTCCGGCGCGAAGTAGATGTCGTGGTCGCCGTAGTAGACGTAGTTGTGCTTGGTCGTCGTGGTCGTCGTCGTGGTCGACGTCAGGCCGTTGTCCGTAGTCGTGCGCTCGGTCGTGGTCGTCTCGCGGTCCGGACTGGCGTTCTTGTAGTGCGATACGACATAGTCGTTGCGCTCATACGGCCGTTCGGTGTCGAGATCGATGTCGATACCCTTGGCACGCACGACATAGTCCTGGCTCTCGCGCGGAACGCTCGGACCGGACTGCCACTTGCCATTTTCGACCCACCAGTACGTCTTGCTCTCCGGCGCGTAGTAGATGTCCTTGTCGCTGTAGTAGACGTAGTGATGCTTGCCGTGTTCGACCGAGACGGTCGTATCGGCCAGCGCCGGCAGGGCGGCAGATACCGCAATCGCCAGGGCGGCGATCTTGCTGAAGCTTCGATGGTTGCTCATGAACATTCTCCTTCGGTCGCTTGACCGTTCGGGTCGTGCAAGACAGTTGCATGACCATGGCGGACGCAGCACATGGGCGGTATGCCCATGGCGTGGATCCATGTCGCGGCATTTTCGACGACTCCGGAGAGTCGCCAGACCCCGAAGGGGCGCAAAACCGGACCCTGCGAATTGGTCCACTGGAGCGCGCGCAATGCCGAAACTACTCCAGACCGTGACCCTAGTGCCGGACGAATGAACCGACCCGAAATATCGGCCGAAGCTGAATCGATTGGCGCGGGCAATTCAGCGCAAGGTTATGCTCGCGAGAAGGCGTTGCGAGTCAACGCGCGTTCGAACGCGGACGCGGTGATGCAGGCAGGTCCGCATGCCGATCACGCAAGGTGCCCAGTTCGTCGGCGCGGTATTTCACCAGCAGCGCGAATAAGGTCGCGGCGGTTTCCGCATCGACTTCTCCGCTGCGATGGCCGGGCATGAAATGGCACTGGAATGCAGACAGCAGATCACGGGTGCGGCGATCGAGCATGCCGCTGGCCTCGTTGCCATAGCCGTACGCGGCCAGCGCTTCCTGCAGGAGCAATATCGCCGGCGGATGCGCGTCGAAATGCGCGCGGTAGTAATCGACGTCGGCTGCTTCGAACCATGCGCCGATGCCTGAGGCTGCAAGCCGCTGCCACGGAAATGCCGGCCCTGGATCGGTTTTGTTTTCCGGCTGGATATCCGAGTGGCCGACGACTCGCGTCGGATCGATGTCGGGATGGCGCTGGACTATCTGGCGCGCCAGTCCGATGACTGTTGCGATCTGGTCGGACGGATAAGGCGGGTAATCGCAATGCGCCTCGAATTCCCAAGGCGAAATCCCCGCCGGCCGCGGTGGTTCGCGTGAACAATGGGATTCGTACACAATTTCGATACCGATCGAATCGTCGTTGAGCAGCTCGTGGCCCTGGAAGCGGCTCGGCCCGGCGTGCCAGGCGCGCCGCGATTCGTCGACGAGACGCAGCACGGTCGGAGTGGGGCGACGGTATTCTCCGGCGCGGCTGACGAGATAGTGCGCGCTGACCGGATTTTCGTGCGGCCGTGTCAGCAGGTCGAGAGAGCGCTCGAAATTCTCGTCGGTGAAATGCAGCACGAGGAAGCGCACGCGTCCGTCCTGGTTCGCCGACGGCACATCGACGTTCGGCGATGAAGCACAGCCGCCGATTGCCAGCATGGTCATGAACAGCATCGTTCGCAGCAAAGGCCGATCCGGTTTCATGCTGTCTCCGCTACGTGGCGATTGACGAGTCCGGCAAGCGCACCGGCCAGTAACGCGCCGGTCACCGGCTTGCGCAAGAACGCATCCATGCCGGCGGCGAGGCATAGCGATTCTTCATTGCCAGCCGAGCGCGCGCTGACGCCGATCAGCGGCATGCGCGCGGCGCCCGTCTGCGCTTCACGCGTGCGCAGCATGCGCGCGAGCGAAAGGCCGTCGACGCCGGGCAGGTCCAGGTCGATCAATGCGGCATCGTAGCGTGCCGCATCGAACTCGGTCAGTGCGGCCAGTCCCTGGGCAGCGTGTTTCACGCTGTGGCCGTGAAGCTCGAGCAGTCGCGCGATCACTTCCGCCACGGTCGGATCGTCCTCGACCAGCAGGACGCGAAGTGGCAGCGACGAATCAGGCGGCGCTGCAGCGGGAACGAGCGACAGCCGGTCGCCAGCGGCATCGGCGGCGGCGGCTTCGGGCAGCGGAAGGTTCACGCAAAACGTGCTGCCCCTGCCCGGCTCGCTGTCGAGCGAAATTTCGCCGTGCATGCATGCGACAAGTTCGCGGCAGATCGCCAGCCCGAGTCCGCTGCCGCCGTGGCGCCGCGCGCCATCGGCCTGCTCGAAGCGCTGGAACAGGCGCGCGCGTGTCGCTTCGGCGATACCGGGCCCGCTGTCGCTGATGTGCAGCTGGGTCGTGCCACCGGGTCCGCGCGCCAAATCGAGCGCGACGGCTCCGTGTTCAGTGAACTTGATGGCGTTGTTTACCAGGTTGAGCAGAATCTGCTTCACGCGCACCGGGTCGCCGCGAACGAAGCGCGGCGCATCGGGCGTCACGGCGGTACGCCATGCCAGTCCCTTGTTGCGCGCGAGCGGGGCGGCAATCGCCGCCGTTTCGGCGACCAGCACGCGCAGATCGAACGGCTCGTCTTCGAGTTCCAGCTTGCCAGCCTCGATCCGTGCCAGGTCGAGCGAGTCGTTGACCAGGCGCAGCATCAAGCGGCCGGAGTCGAGGATCGTGCGCGCGTAACCTTGCTGGGTCGGATCGAGCGGCGTGCGCAGCAGCAACTCTGTCATGCCGAGTACGCCGGTCATCGGTGTGCGGATCTCGTGACCCATCGTCGCAAGGAACTCGGTCTTTGCCGCGCTCGCCTGCTCGGCAAAGCGGCGTTGCTGCTCGGCCAGCGCAAGGACATAGCGGCGCTTGATGCGTTGCCGGTAAGCGCGGAAGGCGAGCAGCACGGCCAACACAAGCGCCGCGGCGTATCCGGTGTAGGCAAGCGGCGTCGCCCAAGGCGGCGGCGCAACGCTCAACTCCAGCGCTGCGCCCGGATCGCTCCAGATCGCCGCCGCGCCGGCCGCGCGCACCTGCAACCGATAATCGCCGGGCGGCAACTGCGAGAATTCCCGTTCGCCCCGGTTGCCGGTGTCGATCCAGTCCGGATCGACTCCCTCGAGGCGCCACTGATAGCGATTCGCCGCAGGATTGGCGTAACTCAGAGAACGCGCGTTGATGCGCAGGTCGCGGTCATCCCACAGCAGCGTGTTCTTCCGTGCAGTCGCGTCGAGCGGCTGATCGCGCCCACCGCGGCGGACAATCAGGCTGTCGAACACCGGCGCCGGCGGACGTGCATTTTCCACAATGCGCGATGGCACGAAGCCGACGATGCCGGCGAGCGTGCCGCCGAATATCGCGCCGTCCGCGGTCTTGACCAAGGGAAGGCGGTTGAATTCGGAACTGGCCAAGCCGTCGCGACTGTCGAAGACCCGGATTGCGCGCTCCACCGGATCGTAGCGCCATAGTCCGCGCGCGCTGCTGACCCAAACCGCGCCCGCATCGTCGACCTGCAGCCCGCCAACCGTCAGCGCCGGCCAGCCTGCGGCGGCATCGACGCGCTCGATCAGCGCCAGTGCGTTTGCGGCGACGCGATAGTGCTCCAGCGCACCGAGAATGTGCAGCCAGAGCGACCCGTCGCGGGCGAACGCGAACGCATACACGCGCTGGCCCGGGGCGCCGGCGATCGCCGAAAAGCGGCGGCTTGCGGCATCGAACCGGTCCAGCCCGGCGCCGCTGGCGACGAGCAGGCTGCCGCGGGAATCAAAACCGATCTGGTCGACTTCGGCGTTGCGCAGTCCGGCGTTGTCCGCATCGAAGCGCTCCACGCGGTGGCTCGCCGGATCGATGCGATGCAACGCGCCGGAACTGCCGTAGGTGCTGACCCAGACCGCTCCCGTGCTGTCTTCGGCAAGGTGATAGATCAGGCCCGGCGCCAGGGCATCCGGTTTCGCCGCATCGACCGGAATATCGGCGTATTGTCCACTTTGCAATTCGTATACACGCAGTCCGTGCTCATGACCGACCCACAGTTGGCCGTGACGATCCGGCAGCACCGACCACAGCGACTTGTCCGGAACGCTCAAGTGGCTGTCGGCAAGGCGCTCGACCGCGCCGGTCAACGGGTCGAGATGGTCGATCCTGCCGTCCCAGTTCACTGCCCAGACGCTGCCGTCCGCGCCCGCGGCGAGACCCAGGGTGCGGTTGGCGCTGAGTGAGCGGGAATTGCCGGGGTCGTTGCGGTAAAGGGAAAAGTTGCGCCACGCCGCCGGCAACTTGACCGCCCCGCCCTCCAACGTCGCGAACCACAGGTTGCCTTCGCGATCGCGCATCGCATCGAAAACCGTGTCGCCGGGAAACGCGCCTGGCACGGCCGGGTTCTCCACGTATTTCGCGATGTCTCCGCGCGGCGCGAGCCGGTTGAGTCCGTGCCGCGTCGCGACCCACAACTCGCCGGAAGCGCCGGTGGTGACGCCATAGACGAGCTTGTCGGTCAGGCCGTCGGCGGCAACGACGGAAACCGCCAGGGCCGGGTCGATGCGCAGCAAGCCGCGGCGCGTGCCGGCGAGCACGCCGCCATCGCCGGCATCGAGCAGCGTGATCGCGTTGATCCGGCCGCTACCCGGCAGGCCGGCGAAATCGACGTGGCGGATGTTGCCGCCGGTCTCGATCAGGTCGATGCCGACGTCGCTGCCAATCCAAAGTCCGGCACCGGATTGCGGCAGCAAGCCGAGCACGTTGTCCGAGGAAATGCTTTGTGGATTTGTGGAATCATGGCGGAAGTGCACGAACCCGCCGGCGCCCGGCTTCAGCAGGTCGAGGCCGCCGGCGTAGCTTCCGGTCCAAATGGCGCCGGTTTCGTCCTGGCTGATCGTCCAGACATCGTCGGCGCCGAGGCTGGCCGGATCGTTCGCATCGTGACGATAGTGCGCGAAGCGGCTGCGCCCGGCGTCGAGCATGTTGAGGCCCGATTCCTCGCCGCCGCACCAGATGCGATTGTCGCGGTCGACGAACAGGGCTGTCACCGCGTTGCCGCCGAGCGAATCCGGATCCTTCGGATCGTGCCGGTAAACGCGGAAACCGACGCCGTCGTAGCGCGCCAGACCGTCCTGCGTGCCGAACCACAGATAGCCGTCGCGATCCTGCACGGTCTTGTATATGCGGCTGGACGGCATGCCGGCCGCGACGCCGAGTGTCTGGAAATACGGCGTTGTATACAACTGCGCATCGTCGGCCGGGCTTGCAGCTAAGACAGTCAGCGCACCCGCGAGAAAAGCTTCGATCCACATGCGGCACCCCTTCCCTGTTGGCGCCGGGATGATGCCAGAAAGTGAGGGCTGAGGGCTGAGGCTGAGGCTGAAGGCTGAGGGCTGAGGGCTGAGGGGTGAGGGGTGAGGGCTGAGCGCAATGCGTCGGCGCTTTCAGCCCCTCCCCCTTGATGGGGGAGGGGTTGGGGAGAGGGTGACGCCCGCGCCAGCGGGCGCCTTCGGCGCCTCCCCCTCTCCCGCCGCGCTACGCGCGTCGACCTCTCCCACAAGGGGAGAGGTAGGCACCACTCAGCACTTGCCAACGCTCTGCCATAATCGCGGCGCCGCATGCTGCGGCGAACTTCCCTCAGCGATGCCGCCAGTCAATCGCCCGTTGCGCCTGCTCCTGATTGCCGCGCTTGCCCTCGTTGCGGCGGCGCTGCTCTGGCTCGTCCTGGGTGTCCTCCACACGGCGCTTACGTTCTGGCAGGACCTGCAGGCGCTACCGGACTGGGCGCAGTGGATCGTCGCGGTGCTGCTCGTCGCTGCGCTATGCGGCCTTGCATGGATCGCGATGTGGCTGCTCGGGCCGCGCCGGCGCAAACCCGTGACTGTTGCCGCGCCGACGCGCGGCGAAGTCGAGCAACGTATCGACGCGCTGAAACAACGCAGCGCCGAAACATCCGCGCTCGAGGCCGAGCTGGCCGAACTCGACCGGCGCGCGCGAGCCGAACAGTTGTATGTTGCCGTATTCGGCGAGATCAGCGCCGGCAAGTCGAGCGTGATCCATGCGCTTGCGCCCGACGCCGCGCCACAAATTGACGTGCTCGGCGGGACGACGCGGGCGGTGTCGCACTACTCCGCGCGCTTGCACGGCGGCCATGAGCTCACGCTGGCCGACGTGCCCGGCACGCACGAGGTGACCGGCTCGGTGCGCGAGCAGCTCGCGCGCGACGAAGCGCTGCGCGCGCATGTCGTGCTCTATGTCTGCGCCGGCGACTTGACCCGTGACCAGGACGCCGAGCTGCGCTGGCTGCGCGGCTTCGGCAAGCCGCTCGTGCTCGCACTGAACAAGGCCGATCAGTTCGCCGAAGGCGAACGCGCGGCGCTCGAGCGCGCGCTGCGCGAACGCTACGCCGAAATTACCGACGCGCACGTCGTCGTCAGTGCTGGGGGCGTCGAGGACTTCGAACGCCGCCTGGCCGATGGCCGCGTCGAACACGTGCGCCGCGACCGCAAGCCCGACGTTGCCGCATTGTCCACTTTGTTGCAACGCTATGCGGTGGCCGGTCCGCAGGCATTCGAGCCGGCACGCGAGGCCGCCGTGCTGTCGTCGGTCGATGCTCGCGCCGAGTCGCTGTCGGCGCAGGCGCGGGAACGCGACGCCGATGCCATCGTGGCGAAGTACACGCGCCGCGCCGTCGTCGGCGCGATGGCGGCGGTGATGCCGGGCAGCGACCTCGTCATACAGGGAGTGCTCGCCACGGGCCTGATTCGCGAACTGGGGAAACTCTACGGAGTATCCGTGCGCGATATCGACATCGATGCGTTCCTCGGCCAGGTCAGGCTGACGTTGCGCACCAGTGCCTCGCTCGTGCTCGCGATCGCCGGCAACGCGGCGAAGGCATTTCCGGGTCTGGGCACGCTCGGCGGCGGCGTGCTGCACGCGATCGCCTATGGCCTGATCTTCGACAGCCTCGGCCACGCGGTTGCCACGACGATGCGCGACCACCATCGCCTGGACGCTGCCGCGGCAAGCGCGTCGTTGGCGACCTTGCTTGCCGACACCAGCGCCGGACGGCTCAAGCGCATCGCCGAATATGCGCTGCAGCATGCAGACGATGGCGCCTGACTCTTTGAACGGCTCGTGCCCTGGCCGGAACATAGCGTACTTCGCCGCGGTCTAGCTCTTTGCCCGGCAGCGTGTCAGATTGCACTGCCATGTCCTTGGAGGTGTGCGTGAAGTTCTATCGTGTCCTTGCTGTCCCGGCCCTGCTGGCCGCGTCGAGCGCGGCTTTCGCGGCCCCGAGCGACTACCGCTTCTACATGGCGCACACGCAGATTTTCTTCTCGGTCAGCCACTTGAACTATTCCCATCCGATGGGACGCATGCACGTCAAAGGCGGCTACTTCAGCTTCGATCCCGATGACTGGAGCAGCGCAAAAGTCGACGTCACGATCGACATCGCCTCGCTCGACATGGGCGACGAGGCATGGAGCAACAAGATGCGCTCGGCGTTCTTCGACGTGACGACCTATCCGACCGCGCACTACGTCAGCACGAAGGTCGAGAAGACCGGCGAGCGCACCGGTGTCGTGCATGGCAATCTGACCCTGCTCGGCAAGACCCATCCGGTCGACCTTCAGCTGACCTTCAACCGCGCCGCCGCCGATGGCTATTCGATGCGATACATCGCTGGGTTTGCGGCGACCGCTGCGTTCAAGCGATCGACGTGGGGCATGACCCGCGCCATTCCAGATAACGGCGACGATGTGACGCTTCACCTCGAAGTCGAGGGCATACGCGACGGCGATGCGCAGAAGCAGGCGCCTGCGGACTCCGCGGAGCACCCGTAGTGCTGAGAAGCGGGAGCAACCACTGGGGCAGCCTGGCAAAGTTCTTCCACTGGACGGTCGTGCTTCTGATCCTCGTGCAGGGAACGATCGGCCTGATCATGGTGGAGCTGCCGAAAAATCCGAGCATCATTCCGGTGTTCTCGGTGCACAAGTCGCTGGGCCTGACGATCCTCGCGCTGGCAGTCCTGCGGCTGACGTGGCGCGCATTCGATCCACGCCCGGCTGAGCCCGCCGGAATTCCGCATCCGCAGGCACTGCTGGCTCGATGGGGGCATGCTGCGTTGTACGCGCTGTTGTTCGCCGTGCCCTTGACAGGCTGGTGGTTCGATTCGCTGTCCGGACTGAGGCCACTGTACTTCTTCGGATTGTTCGAAGTGCCGCACCTGGTCGCGCCGGACAAGGCACTGAAGGATTTCGCCAGTCAGACGCACGAGACGCTGTTCTGGCTGCTGATCGCCGTCGCTGCCGGGCACGCGGCGATCGCGCTCGTCCATCAATTCGCCCACCGCAACAACATTCTCGGCCGCATGTGGCCGGAATGGCTGCAGCGCAAGGCTGTCATTCGCGGAGGATCCTGATGTCACATCGAATTACGGGTACGCTGCTGATCCTGCCGCTGATACTGTTTGCGACCAGCGTGCGCGCGCGCGACTGGCAAGTCGATGCAGCGAAAAGTTCGCTGACCTTCAAATGCAGTTATGCAGGCGAAGCATTCGATGGCAAGTTCGGCAAATTCACGGCGACAATCGCCTACGATGAGGCCGATCCAGCCAGCGCCAAGTTCGACGTGAGCGCGGATCTCACCAGCGTCGACACGCAAAATTCCGATCGCGACGACGCGCTCGCCGGCGCTGATTTCTTCGACTCGAAGAAGACACCCCAGGCGCACTTCGTGACGCAATCCTTCGCCAAGGCCGCCGGCGGCGGCATCGAGGCGAAAGGCGCGCTGACGATCCGCGGCCAGACCAAACCGGTGACGCTCATAGTGCACTTTGCGGCGTCCGGCAATAGCGCCACGCTCGATGTCGATACGACGCTCAAGCGCCTCGACTTCGGCCTGGGCGTCAGCAGCGACTGGAACGACATCGGCAAGGACGTGCCGGTGCACGGCCATCTGGTGCTGACGGCAAAGTAGCGAGCCGGCAGTCCACGCTGCCAATTTGCTTGCGACTATTGGCACGCGAGGAAGGAACCGTTCGTGGTCTAATCTTTCCGGAACCTTTGGGGCTGCGATTGGCACATGGGAGCAAACGACTGGTGGCGTAGCCTGCGCGCGCGGTTCACACCCGTGAGCGCGGATGCCTTGCGCCACCCGCCCGGCGACGCGCAGGTCGCCCAGACCACCGAGGCTCTGCGCGCGTTGCTGGATGACCCGGACATCCCGGCCAGCGTGCGCACCGAGCTCGGTGCGGATTTCGCCCAGATCGAGTCGCTGCTGGACAAACTCAGAACCGGCGAACTGCACATCGCGGTGTTCGGCCGCGTCAGCGTCGGCAAGTCCGCGCTCGGCAACGCCCTGCTCGGACACGAAGCCTTTGCGACAGGCGTGCTGCACGGCACGACGCGCGCGCGCGCCGCGCAACGCTGGCAGGAAGTGGCCGGGCAAGGCCTGCACCTGATCGACACGCCAGGAATCAACGAACTGTCGGGCGAGGAACGCGAGCGTCTCGCGTTCGACGTCGCCGGCATCAGCGACCTCGTCATCTTCGTCGTCGACGGCGACATGACCAGTGCCGAACTCGCCGCATTGTCGACGTTGGCAAAAACCCAGCGACCTCTGCTGCTGGCATTGAACAAGGCAGATCGCTACACGCCCGACGAGCGCGAGCGCCTGCTCGCGCGCCTGCGCGAACACGCTGCCGGCCTGGTGCATGCCGAAGACGTGATCGCCTGCGCCGCGCATCCCGCCGACGTGCGCATCGTCCAGGTCGCCGCCGACGGCCACGAAACCGAAACACGCAACCCGCAACGACCCGATGTCGCCGCGCTCGCCGCGCGTCTGCGCGCGATCGCCGAACGCGAGGGCAAAACTCTGGCGGCACTCAACGCCGGCCTGTTCGCCGGCCAGCTGTCCGACCGCGTCGCCGAACGTGTCGCCGCCGCGCGCCGCGAACTGGCCGACCGCGTGATCCGCAACTACTGCCTGGCCAAAGGCATTGCGGTTGCGCTGAACCCGATACCGGTCGCCGACCTGCTCGCCGCCGCGTCGCTCGACGTCGCCCTCGTCGTACATTTGGGAAAGGTATACGGATTGCCGCTGACGCGCAGCGAAGCCGGCACGCTGATCGGCACGATCTGCGCGCAGCTCGCCGCGCTGATGGGCGCGATCTGGGGCGTGCACCTCGTCGCGAGCGCATTGAAGGGCGTCAGCGCCGGATTGTCGACCGTCGTCACCGCCGGCGCGCAGGGCGCCCTCGCCTGGTACGCGACCGAACTCGTCGGCCGCGCCGCCGAACGCTATCTGTTGCAGGGCAAATCATGGGGCGAGCAAGGTGCCAAGCGCGCCGTCGCCGAAATCGTCCGCCGGCCTCGACCGCGATTCGATCCTGCGCGAGGCACGCAGCGCGATTATGGCGCGGCTGCGTGCATAACAGTCGTCAGCGCTGCATTGGTTGAGCAGACAGCGCTGCGGGTGTACCTTGGGACAAGACCGGTCTGAGGAACAGGCCATGCATTTGAAAACGGTGCCGATCTTGCTGGCTGCATTTGCGGTCACGTGCCATGCAGCAGACGGCAACGTGGATGCGGGATTCGGTGCGAACGGGAGTATCGTGCTTGCTCCTCCCGACTCCAGCCCGCAAGCACTGGCCGTTGCGATTCAGGATGACGGCAAGATAGTCGTCGGCGGCACACGCTGGGCATTTGGCCAGGACCTGACGCTGAATCAGGCTGCGG
The DNA here is from genome assembly GCA_035655975.1 of Rudaea sp. Classification (GTDB taxonomy): domain Bacteria; phylum Pseudomonadota; class Gammaproteobacteria; order Xanthomonadales; family Rhodanobacteraceae; genus Rudaea. The sequence continues at coordinate 2,625 of DASRTK010000046.1, read as the reverse complement.
TCTGGCGTTTCCTTCCTGATGGCACAGCCGATCCGACTTTCGGCGACGGTGGACTCAGCACCGTCGCAATAGGTCAATCGGTGCCGTCCGTTTTTTCCGTGCTGCCACTGCCAAGCGGCGACATTCTTGCAGCGGGAAACCTCGGCGGATTTGCGGTAATGCGCCTGCATGGCGACGGCACGCTGGATGCGGAATTTGGCAACGGGGGCGTCGCAACCGTCGACTTCAGCGATCTTGAGTTTGCCGGGACGGCCGCCTTCGGAGTGACTGCGGATTCCAAAGGGCGAATTCTCCTCGCTGGAGGCGGCAAGCCGGCAGACAGCACACAGAACGGTCCTTTCTTCGGGGCTGTCGCGCGTCTGCTCTCCTCGGGAGTCCCTGACCCCGATTTTGGCGCATCAGGCCGAGTTGTAATCCCGGTCGGCAATACCACGAGCTCGTCGCGCGTGCTGTTTCGGGGAGTGCAGCGCGATGATGGCGACCGCATCTGGCTGAGCGGACTCACGAACGCAATCGAGGTCTCGGGCGTGAATAGTTTCCTGGCCGCACGCCTCGATCAATTTGGCAAACTTGACGAAACTTTCGGCGTCGGCGGCATTGTCACCTCGAATCTTTCGCAGGATTCCGATGACTGGGGGAACAATGGCGTACTTGATCACGGGCGCTGGACGATCGGTGGAAGTTGCGACCCTGGCGGCACGGCCGCGCTGTGTTTCCTGAGGCTGGATGAAGCCGGCACGCCGGACGCCGCTTACGGAACGAACGGATGGGCCGTCGCGATGCTGGGGAGCGGCTCATTGCGACCCGGCTCACTCGCCTGCCAGAGCGACGGAAAATGTCTCGACTTGGTCGCGGCGCCGTCGCCAACGACTTCGTTGCGACAATTCGTGGTAGCCCGGGTGGATGGCAACGGCATACTGGATAGCGGGTTCGGCACGAACGGTATTGCGCGCATCGACGTTCCGATCAGCGGCGATGGGGATCATGTGATGGCGAGAGGAATTGCCATCCAGGGCGGGCGACCGATTCTCGTGGGCTCGACCGACGGCGTGTCCTACGTCAATGCCTTGTACGCAACACGTCTGGACAACGAGCTGATCTTCAGCGGGAATTTCGAGTGATGCGGTGAGCCTCTAAGAGCGCAACTGGCGTCGTTTCGACTCGCGCGACTCTTCCAGGCGTCCCGACCGCTCCGGCCCTGGATGCGACTGGGGCATTTTTTAGTTGATGGTAACAACTCCAGCGCTATATTCGTGGCGTCTAAAGTTAAACGCGCTCCAAGTATTTGCGATGCCTCTGCCGTAGCGCGTGGAGGTGAATGGCGTGCGCCTCGGAAAATTGTTCTTCGTCGCCGCGTGTAGCGTATGCAACGCCGCACCGGCGGCGCCTGCGAGCGATGAGGCGTGGCTGTTCGACCCGGTCGGGGCCGTTCTTGCGGCGACGGATACGAGGGTGGCCGCGCCCGATCCGCCCCCTGCCGCGTCCAAGTCCGGTCCGGAAGGATTTATTTCGATCGACTACGCGAAGCTGCTCTGGGACGACACGAAGGAAACGGCGACCGGTCCGCTGCACTGGGATGTCGACGAGTGGCGCAACTTCGGCCTGATAACCGGCGGCTTGGCAATCTCGGTCGCGTTCCTCGACAAGCCGATCCGCGATGCCGCGCAGCGCAGCCGCTCGTCGTCGGCAGACGACTTCTTCCGCAATATCGAGAAATTCGGCACGAAGCAGTACGGACTGCCGGTGCTGGCGGGATTCTATGTTGTTGGCCTGGCTGCAGACGACTACAACGCCAAGACCGTAGCGCTCGACGGTTTCTCCGCCAGCGTGATCAGTTCGCTGACGACGTCGGTATTCAAAGGCATTTCCGGACGCGCCCGTCCAAATAGCGGACTTGGCCCGCATCATTGGAATCTATTCGGCGGCGACCAGTCCTTCCCGTCCGGACACGCAACCGGTGCATTCGCGTTCGCCTCGGTGATCGCCGGACACTACGACTCGCCGTGGGTCGCAACGACGGCCTACACGATCGCCTCGCTGGTCGGTGTTGCGCGCATCGAGCAGGATGCGCACTGGGCGTCGGACGTCGTCGCCGGCGGACTCATCGGCGGGCTGATCGGGCATCACCTGGTCCAGTTCAACGAGACCTGGCGGGAAAATCACGAAATGGCGCCGGAAATCGGGACCGATGGGCGGCAGCTGACGTTCAGCTGGAAGTTCTGACCGCGCGCCGCGTCACGCGGCTAGCCACGCGGCGACGGTTGGCGCATCGAACGGCCAGTTCAGTTCCCGGCCTGATTCCTGGTCACGCAGTACCGGCACGCGTTCCCCATAGCGCGCTTCGAGATCGGCGTCGTCGTCGATGAACACACTGTCGAAATCCGGCATGCGCGCCTGCGCGAGCACCTCTAATGCGAGATCGCACAGGTGGCAGTCGTCGCGTTGAAAGAGGATCAGGCGCATGGGGAACGAGGGACGAGGGACGAGGGACGAGGGAGATTAGCCGCTTCTTTTTGGGCGTCAACTTTTCTCGGCGTCCGAGCAACACCATCCCCACCCAACCCTCCCCTTGAAGGGGAGGGCTTCAAAGCAGGTCCTCGACCTTCGTCCCAATTCCGCAGGATG
>DASRTK010000045.1:0-8552 GCA_035655975.1 Rudaea sp. | reverse complement strand
GCCAGCGCGCGGAAGTCCGCGTTCTGCATCATCGCCTGGAACTGCGCATTGCTCGCGAGCGCCTGGAACTGGGCGTTGCTGGCCAGCGCCTGGAACTGCGCGTTCTGCTTGAGTGCCTGGAACTGCGCGTTGTTCGTTGCGGCCTTGAACTGCGCGTTGTTGGTCAGCGCCTGGAACTGGGCGTTCTGCATCAGCGCCTGGAACTGCGCGTTCTGCATCAGTGCCTGGAACTGCGCGTTGCTGGCGAGCGCGTTGAACTGCGCGTTGCTGGCGAGCGCCTGGAACTGGGCGTTCTGCATCAGCGCCTGGAACTGCGCGTTGTTTGCCAGGGCCTGGAACTGGGCGTTGCTCGCCAGCGCCTGGAACTGACCGTTCTGCATCATCGCCTGGAACTGGCCGTTCTGCATGAGCGCCTGGAACTGCGCATTGTTGTTCAGCGCCTGGAACTGGGCGTTGTTGTGCATGGCCTGGAACTGGGCGTTGTTCGTCATCGCCTGGAACTGCGCATTGGAGGCCAGGGCTGCGAACGAATGATTGCTGGCGAGTGCCTGGACGTGTGCGTTGGTCGCAAACGCGCGGAACTGCGCATCCTTGACGAGCCGCGTGAACGTGTCGGTCTGCATCAGCTGCGTGATGCCCTGGTCGCCGAGCTGCACGCCCTTCTCGTCGATCGTCGGCGCGCGATAGCGCTGCGCCGGGGCAATCGTTCCAGCGACTTCGTTCCTGGAAGGCGGGTAGTCCATGCCGAAGTAAACGACCGCGGCGATCGCGGCGGCCAAGCTGCCACCCAATGCGATGATCTTCGTGGTTTTCATTTGTGCCCTTCCCCTCTCATGGAAACTGGTGGATGTTGCCAGATTGCTGCGATTGTTCGGTATGGATGCGACCCGCTCGATGTTGCCCGTATGACTGATATACGTGCCGGCGGAAGAAAGGTTGGAACGCGGCCGGATGCTGCCGTTGGCAGCGCCGGCGCGCCGCCAGCGCAGCAGGCGTTTCGGCCAGGACGCGCGTGCCTGCGGCGCCGCCGCTATGGGTGACGAACCGATCGCTGCGGCCAGGTGCTCATGCAGTTGCGCCGGAATCGACACCGGACTCATGCCCTGCAGCGCCGCGGCCATGCGCACGAGGTCCTCGTGCAGGGCGCGCGCTTCCGGACTCGTCCTCAGTGCGGTCTCGAGCTCGGCGCGCGTATCGGCGTCGAGTTCGCCGTCGATTTCGGCGTTGATCAGTTCGATGGTGCGTGCGTCGATCATGTCAGAGGCGCCCCTTGGCCACCAGTAGGTCGCGCAGCGCCTGCCGCGCGGTGAACAGCCTCGATTTCACGGTCTTGACCGGGCACTCGAGAATCCCGGCAATTTCCTCGTAAGCGCAGCCCTGCAGGTGCTTGAGCACGATCACGACGCGGTATTCGACCTTCAGCTGCATCAGCGCGCCTTGCATCAGCGCGTCATCCTGATCGTGTGCGGCGGCTTCCTCGGGTCCCGGCTGCTCGTCCAGCGTCTCGTCGGCCAGCGATTCTGAAGGCCGGCGCGCGCGCACGAGGTCGAGGGCTTCGTTGACCGCGATCCGGTATACCCAGCTGTCGAAACGCTGGCCGGCGTCATAACGGTCGAAGTGCTCGTAGGCGCGCAGGAAAGCCGTCTGGGTCACGTCGATCGCATCCTCGCGGTTGTGGAGTATCCGGAACGCTGCACTGAACACCTGCCGTTCGTAACGGCTGAGCAACGCGTCGAAGGCAATGCGGTCGCCGTTCCTGCATCGAACTACCAGCGCGGCGTCCGTATCGTCAGTCATGAATACGAACCACGATGAAAAAGGTTGGTGGCGTCGTCTTCAAGGCAGTGCCGGCTCCTCAACTGCCCGCGCGTTGCACATCGAACACCTGGTCGAAACCGGAAAACCGGAAGATGTCGTAGATGTGGCTGTTGACGTTGATCAGCCGCAGCCGTCCGCCGGAGGCGACGAGCCGCTTGTGTCGCCTGAGCAGGACGCCCAGGCCGGCGCTGGAGATGTATTCGAGCCCGCCGAAGTCGTACGCCGGCACCGCGCCGGCAGCATCGATGAAGGCTTCGGCCTTGGCGCACTGCGCTGCATCGAGCCGGCCGCTGAAAACGATTGTCCCGTCCGGGCCGTGACTTATGTCGAACATTGTGTCGTCTCCACTTTCCGGAAGTTGTCCTGCTGATGGCGGTTTATCGGATCCACTTTTTTCGGACCCGCTTTTACCGGACTCGTCGGCCGATGCCCCGGCCGGCTCCGCCCACGCCCGGTTCAGCGTCTTGCGAAACGTGATCCGGCTGCGCCGGCCGGTGTAGTCATAGTCGATCGAATCCACCATGCGCCGGATCAAGTGAATGCCCAGACCACCGGGCCGCCGCTGCTCGACCGGCAGAAGGACATTCGCGTCGGGCATCGCATTGACGTCGAAGCGGTCGCTGTCCGGATCGGTCAGGCTGCATGTGACGTCTTTCTCGGCGCATTCGATTTCCAGTCCGATACGGCCCAGGCCGCTGGCGTTGTACTTGACCATGTTCGTGAACAGTTCCTCGATCGTCATCGAGATCGCGTACGCATCGGCTTCGCCGACCCCGCGCTCATCGAACAGGAGCTGCACCATCGCGAATATCTGCTCGAGTGAATCGAAGCTGCGCGCGAAGTCGCGCCGCTCCCGCAACGCCTCCTGCGCAGCCGAGCCGGGAGCAGATGGAACTGATCGTTGACTCATTGCAGCGAGGTCTCCCCAAGACCTGTTCCCACGCATCGTCATGCCTTGGGGCACGGCGCGTCAAGCGTGCCGCGTGCGAGTCGGGGATTTGCCGGCGGCGCCGGTCAGGGCGGCTACTTTTTCCGGCGCAACAATACCAGCGTGATGTCGTCTCTCTGGGCGGCGCCGGCGCCGAACTCGGCGACCGCTTCAAGCAGCATCGCGGTCAATTCCGGTAACGGCAGCGATTGATAGCGGCTCAAAACTTGCGCAACCCGGGCATCGCCGAAAAGTTCGTCGTCCAGTGCGTTGGCGTATTCGTAGATGCCGTCGGATATCAGCGCCAGGATGTCCCCGCGGGCGAGTTCCAGGACGCCTCCCGGACCGGCGGCCTCGACGTCCATCACGCCGAACGGAAACGTCGTTGGGACGTGCCATGAAGGCGCCTGGGTCGACGCGTGCCAGTGCAGGATCGGACCCTGCCCGCCCGAATGGAAGCGCAGCTGGTGCGTGGCTGGATCGAGAAATCCCATGAACGCCGTGATGAAGCGGTTGTCGGGCAGGTCTTCGTTGAGCTGGTTGTTGACGTGCCGATAGGCCTCGTCCAGGTCGGCCCCGCAGCGGAAGGCGATGCGCAGCATGGCCTGCATCTGGGTTGCCGACAGCGCCGGTCCGAAACCATGGCCGGTCGCATCGCCGATCAGCATGAACAACCGTCCGTCGAGCATGGCCAGATCGTACAGGTCGCCGCCGGCATGTTCGGCCGGCTGGAAATGGCCATGCACTTCGTAGCCCGGCACGATCGGCATTTCATCGGGCAGGGTGCCGATCTGGATGGCGCGGGCCAGTTCCACCTCGTGCTGCAAGCGTTGATAGTGCAGTCGTTCCAGATGCAGCTTCACCGCCTGAAGCGCGATCGCTGCCTGGGCTGCCAGAAGTCGGGCCATCGACTCGGCTCGCGAGTCGAATGGCAGGCCGTCTTCGTCCAGCACTTGCAGTGCCCCGATCAGCACGCCGTCCGAGTCGATGATCGGCACGCTCAACATGGATCCACGATCGATCAAGCCGCTGCCGTCGACGGCTTCGATGAAACGCGAATCAGCCGTGACGTCCGGAACGTTGATCAATTCCTGCGTTGCCGCGCAGGTTCCGACGAGCCCGACACCGAGGCCAGCCGTGACCGGCGGATCGCTGTGCGGAATTTCACAACCGAGCAGAGCCCGGTCCGCTTGAAACAGCCATAGTGTCGCCAATTCCGCGCCAAACAGAGACTGTGCGGTGTCGACGATTTCGGCCAGGACCGACTCCAGGTCGAAATGCGACATCAGCTTCTGCATCAGCGCAACGATGCGCTCGAGCGGCAGACCGCCATTCTCGTCGACGGCGCGCGCGAACATCGCGTGCGGGTGCTTCTGTGGCGAGTCGTTCATCCTGGTCTCATGGTCGGAAGGCTTCTTTGCGCTGCAGCGAAGAGTACGCTGGCCGTTGGCGGAAGCAAGAGCGGCCGGCGCTGTGCCCGATCTTCGCACGGCGACCGGTTCGACAATCCGGCTCCGGTCCTCTCATTGAACGAGGAGCCCGTCGACCCATTCGATCCAGTGCCGCAGCGGAATTTCGGTTCCCGTCTCCAGATGGCTGAGGCAGCCGATATTTGCCGACAGGATGATCTGCGGCTTGCCGCGCTCGAGATTTTCCAGCTTGCGCGCGCGCAGCTGCTGCGACAATTCCGGCTGAAGCAGCGAGTAGCTGCCGGCCGAGCCGCAGCACAGGTGCGCGTCGCTGACCGGAACGAGTTCTGCGCCCAGTCCGGTGAGGATTCCTTCGACCGCGCCTCGGATCTTCTGCGTGTGCTGCAATGTGCACGGCGGGTGGAAGGCGATGCGGCGCGCCGCCGCTTGAGTGTCCGGGCTTGAACATTTTGCGATGAGTGCCTGCTGCATCGGCGCGAGCAGTTCGGCCAGGTCAAGCGTGAGCGCCACGACGCGCAGGGCCTTCGTGGCATAGGCCGGTTCGTCGTGCAGCAGATGCTCGTAGTCCTTGACCATCGCGCCACAACCAGACGCGTTGATCACGATGGCCTCCGCGCCACGCGCGATGTGTGGCCACCAGGCATCGATGTTGCGGCGCGCCGCTGCCTTGGCCGCTTCGGTCGCCGTCAGGTGGAAGTCGATCGCGCCGCAGCAGCCCGAACGCGGCTCGATGATCGCTTCGATGCCGAGCGCGTCGAGCACGCGCGCGGTCGCGGCATCGATCACGGGCATCAGCGCCGGCTGCACGCAGCCGTTGAGCAGCAGCACCTTGCGCGCATGCGGGCGCTTCGGCCAGCCTCCTTGGTCGCGCGCGACCGGCAGCTTCGCGCGCAAGCGCTGCGGCAACAGCGGCCGCAGCAAACGACCGAGTCGCACGGCTGGCGCGAACAGCCAACCCGTGGTTACGAACCGGCGCAGCAGCGCGCGCTGCCAGCGTTGCCCACTGGGCCGCGGCACACGCTGCTCGACCGCCGCGCGGCCGATGTCGACGAGCCGTCCGTAGCGCACGCCGGAAGGGCAGGTCGTCTCACAGTTCATGCAGGTCAGGCAACGGTCCAGATGCAGTTGCGTTGACTGGCTCGGCTCGTGGCCTTCGAGCACCTGCTTGATCTGGTATATGCGCCCGCGCGGCCCGTCGAGTTCGTCGCCGAGCAGCTGGTAGGTGGGGCAGGTCGCATTGCAGAATCCACAATGCACACAAGTACGCAAAATGGATTCGGCCTCGGTGCCGTCCGGCGTGCCCCTGATCCAGTCGGCGAGATGGGTCTCCATTACAGCTCCGCGATCAGCCGGCCGCGGTTGAAGATCGCGTGCGGATCGAACTCGTTCTTCAGGCGGCGGTGCAAGCCCAGATTGGCGGCAGCCAGCGGATGAAACATCGGACCGTTCCTTTCTCCATGCCATATTGCGGCCGTGCCGCCGGCAGTTTCCGCCGATGCGCGGACTTCGCCTGCCGGCGTGTCGGTGCGCAGCCAGCGCAGTGCGCCGGACCATTCGATCAAACCGGGGCCGAACGCCTCGAACGCAGCGGTCGCCGGCAGCGACAGCCGCCAGAGTGTTGACTTACCCTCGTGGAAGAAGGGCAGCGTTTGGTCACGCAAGCTGCTCCACCACGTCTCGGAGCGCGTTTCGTCCAGCGTCTGGCCGCCGAGCGTGTCGCGTGCGGCTCGCACCGCGCTTGGCGAACCGGACAGGCGCACGCTGGCGATTCCTGCATGCCACGCCGTCGCCGAGATCGGCAGCGGCTGCGCGCGCCAGGCATTGAAGCGCTCGAGCGCGCCGGCGCCATCGAACTCGAACTGCAGCGTCGTCTGAACTCGTGGCCGTGGCAGGACCTTCAGCGATACCTGCGTGATCAAGCCAAGAATGCCGAGCGAACCGCACAGCACGCGCGAGACATCGAACCCGGCGACATTCTTCATTACCTGGCCGCCGAAGTGCAGCAGCTCGCCGCGCGCGTTCAGCAGCGATGCGCCGAGCACGAAATCACGCGCGGCGCCGGCGCTCATTCGGCGCGGGCCGGAAAGACCGGCTGCCACGACGCCGCCGACGGTCGGGTCGCCGCCGAACACCGGCGGCTCGAACGCGAGGAACTGGCCGTGCTGTTCCAGCGTTGCTTCGATCTGCGACAGCGCGGTGCCGCAGCGCGCCGTAATCACGAGTTCCGACGGCTCGTAGTCGACGATGCCGGCGTGCGCGCGCGTGTCGACAATCTCGCCGTTCAATCCTTCGCCGTAAAAATCCTTGGTCCCGCCGCCGCGCAGGCGCAATGGCGTCTTCGCCGCGTCGGCGGCGAGAATGCGATCGCGCAGTTGCGCGAGAACCGGTTCCATCGCGATCAAAACCTGGGAATATCAGCGAACGGCAACTGGCCGCGATGCACGTGCATCTTGCCGTACTCGGCGCAGCGCGCCAGCGTTGGAATCGCCTTCCCCGGATTGAGCAAGCCGGCGGCGTCGAACGCCCGCTTGACGCCGAAAAATGCCTCGCGCTCCTCCGGCGCAAACTGCACGCACATCGAGTTGATCTTCTCGATGCCGACGCCGTGTTCGCCGGTGATCGTGCCGCCGAGTCCGACGCATAGCTCGAGGATGTCGGCGCCGAAGCGGTCGGCGCGTTCCCATTCGCCCGGCTGGTTCGCGTCGAACAGGATCAGCGGATGCAGGTTGCCGTCGCCAGCATGAAAGACATTCATGCAGCGCAACTCATACTTTTTCTCCATGTCCTCGATCGCGCCGAGTACGCGGCCCAGGTGCTTGCGCGGAATCGTGCCGTCCATGCAGTAGTAGTCCGGCGACACGCGGCCGGCGGCCGGAAATGCGTTCTTGCGCCCGGACCAGAAGCGCAAGCGCTCGGCTTCCGATTGCGATACGACGCACTGCGTGGAACCGGCCGCCTTGACGACCCGTTCGAGCTGCGCGATCTCGTCGGCGACTTCGTCGGGCGTGCCGTCGGATTCGGCCAGCAGGATCGCCTCGGCAGTCAGGTCGTAGCCGGCCCTGACGAACGGCTCGACGGCATTCGTCGCCTTGCGGTCCATCATCTCCAGCCCGGCCGGAATGATGCCGGCCGCAATGATTGCCGCAACCGCATTGCCGGCCTTGACGACATCGTCGAACGAGGCCATCACGACGCGTGCGAGCTTGGGCCGCGGCACCAGCTTGAGCGTCACTTCGGTCACGACCATCAACAGTCCTTCCGAACCGATCGTCAGCGCGAGCAGATCCAGCCCCGGGCTGTCGAGCGCCGCGCCGCCGAATGCGATCGGTTCGCCATCGATCGTGTAGCCGCGGACGCCGAGCACGTTGTGCACGGTCAGCCCGTACTTCAGGCAGTGCACGCCGCCGGAATTCTCGGCGACGTTGCCGCCGATCGAGCAGGCGATCTGCGAGGACGGATCGGGCGCGTAATACAGGCCGAATGGTGCCGCAGCCTCGGAGACGGCCAGATTGCGCACCCCAGGCTGCACGCGCGCGATGCAGGCAATCGGGTCGATCTCGAGGATGCGGCTCAGCTTGGTCAGGGACAGCACGATACCGTCGGCGCAGGGCATCGCGCCGCCCGACAATCCGGTGCCGGCGCCACGCGCGACCAGCGGAACGCGCAATTGGTGGCACACGCGCAATATGCGGCGTACCTCGTCTTGTGTTTCGGGCAGGACGACCGCAACCGGTGTCTGGCGGAACGCCGCGAGGCCATCGCATTCGAACGGCGCCGTCTGTTCGGGATTCGCCAACAGGCTTTCCGGCGGCACGATCGCGGCAAGGGCGGCGAGCAAATCCTGCCGCTTGTCGTGGGCCGGAGCGAGCTCTACTGCGGTCATCGATCGTTATTCCAGGCGTGATTGCTGGCGAACCGTCGACCCTGACGGTGGCGCCCAGTCCGCCATGGTACGCCGCGAGCGCGGCGGCGGGCAGTTCTACGACTAAAGGCTATATGCCGGCAGCGATTTGTCCATGGTAGCTTCGGCCGTTCGCGCCTTGCGGCGATCGACGTCGACGAATTGACTTCGTCGATTGCGCGCGCGCGGCGTGCGCAGCTGGATATCAAAAAAATCAGACGGCAGTTCGCCAGTCTTTCCCGGCGGCACTGACCGAGCCATGCTCAATCCAGAGGGAGGGGTCAATGTTTACACAAATTATCGATCCGCTCGGCAACTTGACGATCACGTGTCTGGTTGCGCTGATTCCGGTCGTGTTCCTGCTCGTGCTGCTGGCGGTTTTCCGGTTGCCGGCGTGGTTGGCGACGTTGCTCGGCTCTGCGGTCACGTTCGCACTTGCAGTGGGCGTGTGGAAGATGCCGCTCGATGACGGCGG
>DASRTK010000044.1:0-2388 GCA_035655975.1 Rudaea sp. | reverse complement strand
CCGGCGGATTTCCGCCCCTCGTCGACGACGAGGATGCGCGCGCACTCGCGTGCGTGACGCGCGATCGCCGCGTCGTTCAGCGGCAACAACCAGCGCAGATCGATCACGCGCACTTTCCAGCCATGCGCCTTTTCGATATCGCGCGCCGCGCGCAGGCTCATCGGCACGCCGTTGCCGAACGAGAAGATCGCGAGGTCCTTCGCTTCAGGTCCATAGACGCGCTCCTCGCCGAGCGTCATCGCCTGATCGAGCGGCGGATATGCGAACTGCCACTGGCCGTCGCCGGTGGCATGCAGGTCCTTCATCATGTACAACGCGATCGGCTCGAGGAACGCGCACACGCGCCCGTCGACCTTGGCCAGCGCGAGCAGCGTCCGCAGCATCATCGCCGCGTCGTCGCCGCGCGACGGGCAGCCGATCACGAGTCCGGGAATGTCGCGCAGCGCCGTGATCGAATTGTCATTGTGGAAATGTCCACCGAACCCGCGCTGGTAGCCGAGGCTGGCGATGCGCATGACCATCGGGTTGCGGTACTGGCCATTCGAGAAGAACTGCAGCGACGAAGCTTCGCCCCGGATCTGGTCGCAGGCGTTGTGGAAATACGCCAGGTACTGGATTTCCGGCAGCGGCAGCATACCCATGTTGGCGAACCCCTGGGCTAGGCCCAGGATCATCGTCTCGTCGAGCAGCGTGTTGAAGACGCGCGCACCTTTGAACGTCTTGTTCAACCCCTTCGTGACGGTGTACACGCCGCCCTTCTGCGCTACATCCTCGCCGAACAGCAGCGTCTCCGGATATTTCGCCATCAGGTCGTGCAGCGCATTGTTGATCAGGATGGCCAGGTGCCTCGGCGGCTGGCGCTCCGGCAACTTTGTTTCGCCACCGAATACGGCCAAGCGCTTGTCGGCGTAGCCAACGCGCTTGGCCTCCGCCTCGACCTTGCCGGCGTGGTACGGGGCAAGCGGCGAAATCACGTCGGCCAGATCGGTCAGCTTCGGCCGGCGATCGGCTTCCTCGGCCGCGGCAAAGCATTGCTTGCGGAAATGTTCGTATTTCGCCAGCAATTGTTCCTTTGTATAAACGCCGGCTTCGAGCGCGATCGCCGCTGAGCGCAACAACGGATCGCTCGCCTCGACCGCCATCAGTTCCTCGACGCTGCGCCACTCGATTTCGAAGTCCGTTCCGGCATGCCCCATGATGCGTGTCGTGCGCAGATGCAGGAACGTCGGCCGCCGCGTCGTCCGGCAGTGATGAACGGCACGCGCTACACCTTCATATCCTGAGGCGAGGTCAAGGCCGTCAGCCGTGAAGTAATCCAGATCGCGGCGGACGCTGAAACTCGCGCCGATCCAGTCGCGCGGCGTCTTGACCGAGATGCCGATGCCGTTGTCCTCGCAGACGAACAGGATCGGCGCTGGCAGTTGCTGGTACGCGGTCCACTGCGCCGTATTGAACGCGGTCTGCGCGGTCGCGTGATTCGCCGACGCGTCGCCGAACGAACAGATCGCGATCGAATCATCCGGAATCGGCAGCGTGTGTCCGATGCGTTTACCCTGTTCGATCGCCACCGCAGTTCCAAGCGCCTTCGGCAGGTGCGAGGCGATCGTCGAGGTCTGCGGCAGCACCCACAGCGGCTTGGATCCCCAGACCTTGTGGCGTCCGCCGGAAGCCGGATCGTCCTTGCTGGCAGCGAAGCTCAGCGCCGAATCCATGATCGGATCCATGCCCGGCAGCTTGCGAAAACGTTCGGCCATGAACGCGCCGCTGCGATAGTGCAGGAATGCCGGATCCGTATGCCGCGTCAGCCGCGCGACCATGGCATTGCCTTCGTGCCCGGACGAACCGATCGTGTAGAACACCTTGTTCTTGACGCGCAGCACGCGCGCCATGAGATCGAGGTGACGGCTGATGAGTTGCGAGTCGAACAGGTCGATGAAGTCTTCGACCGTGCACAGGCTTCCGGGCAGCACTGGAGCCGAGGACTGAGGGCTGAGGGCTGAGGGCCGAAGAGCGCCAGCGCCTTCGAAGTTCTGCACGAACTCGAGGAAGTTCTGGTCGCAGACTTCGGCGCGGTTGACGTTCTTGTGGCGGGCGGGGATTGGACTTGGAATCTGGTTCAGAAGCGCTGACATGTTGTCACCCTTATTTGGCGTCATTCCCGCGCAAGCGGGAATCCATTTGGCTCGTGGCCACCACGCGCCAGGATCGAATTGGATGCCCGCTTTCGCGGGCCTGACGTCAGTAAATTTCAGACACCCATTGTACGATCAAGTCGAAGTGGCTGACTGCGCTATCAGCTCGATGTTTTCAGGAGCATACGGCGGCATCGGCACGAAATCCGGAACCGCGCGCACACGATCCAGCCACGTCTGCACGTGCGGATAGGCG
>DASRTK010000043.1:0-11103 GCA_035655975.1 Rudaea sp. | reverse complement strand
GCACGCGCGCACTGGCCGGATCATGTGCAGCGAGGTAGCGCATGACGGTGATACCCGCATCGACCTTGCCGACGCCTGCCAGGAACACCGCGGCATTGTAGAGCACGTCCGAGTTGGTCGGGTCGAGGGAAAGGGCCCGCTCGTAATGTGCCGCGGCGGAGACAAAGTCCCGGTCGTAGACGTCGGTGATCCGCCCCGCCAGCGAGTGCGCCGTCGCATCGTCCGGATCGAGCGTGAGCGCGCGTTCAATCGCGGCGCGGACATGCGGCAGGCCTTCTTCTATCGACTGCTCGGAGGCGGCGACCTGGTTCAAGGAGACCAGTGCCAGCGCATCCCAGGCCCGCACTTCACCCGGCACGATGGCGACTGCCTGTTCGCACAGGATTCGCGCCTGCTTGTTGCCGGCCTCGTTGTTCTGGGCTATCAGCGCGTTCGCCTGCAGGATCAGCGGATAGATCCGCGGGTCGACCGGCTTCGCAGTCGGCACCGCGCCGAGCAGCGATATCCTGAGCTTGTCGACGACCGCGGCCGCGATTTCGTCCTGCACCTTGAAGATATCGTCGAGCGTGCGGTCATAGGTTTCGGACCACAGATGCGAGCTGTCGCTGGCGCGGATCAACTGCACCGTGATGCGCACCTTCTGCCCGGACTTGCGCACGCTGCCCTCGAGTACCGCCGCAACGTGCAACGCGCGCGCGATCTCGGCGATCGGCGTGTCCTTGCCCTTGTACGAAAAACTCGACGTGCGCGCGATCACGCGCAGCTTTGGCACCTTGGCGAGCAGGTCGAGCAACTCTTCGGTGATGCCGTCGGAAAAATATTCCTGGTCCCTGGCCTGGCTCAGGTCCTGCAGCGGCAGCACGGCGATCGACGGATCCTGCTCGATCGACGGAATGGAGGGAGCGCCCGTGGTGCCGGCCGCTACGACGGCGGTCGATGTCGTGCTGGCGGACGACGTTGTCCCCTTTGCCGCCGACGCGACGCTGGCCTGGTCGACCGCGCTCGCTATCTCTCGCGCATTTCGGCCCGGCGCGAGCAGGAATTTGTCGATCGCGAAATAGCCGAGTGCAAGGATCAGCAAAGCCGTGATCGAGCGATCGATGCGCCGGCCGGTAACCGAAGTGATCGATGCGCTGCGGTCGATCTCGGACTCGCGCTTCAAGCCCTCCGGCGTCAGTTCGTAAATCCACGAGAACAGCATTGTCGGCACGAACCCGATCGCGAGCAGCACCACGATGCTGCGCCCGATCCAGTCCGGCGCGCCGAACATCGGCAGCACCGTGCCGGCGACTTGCGTGATCAGCCAAGCGCCGACGACGTACAGCCCAACCATGCGGAAGATGTTGCGGCGCTTGAGTTCTTCGAACAGCGACATCGGCTGGGCGGTTCCCCTATCCCGTTGGGTCAATCATCGCAGATTCGGGTCGCCGCGGTCACGACCGCTGTTGCGAGCAGCCGGCCGTGCTCACTGGCGCCCGGATCAGGGCTTCGTTGCGATCTCGACCGGCCCCTCGCCCAAGGTCAGCAGTTGCGCGAAGCGCGGATCGTTGCGGATCGGATCCCAGAGCGGATCGAGCTTGAGCGCGGCCGAAGAAATCACCAGGCCACTTGGCAAAGCCAGTGCCTGCCGCAGATGTTCGAACGCGGCGTCGGTCTCGGCAAAGCGTACTTCTATCGCGGCGAGCGAAACCAGCATCCCCGGACTGGTAAAGACGTCTCGGCTTGGCGGCATCAGCGCGACGGCCATCCGGCCCTCGCGCAGCGCTTCGTCCTTGTTGCCGAGTTCGGCCGCGGCAAGTCCGAGCACGAGATGCAGGGATGCATCTTCTGGCTGCTCGACCAATGAGCCGCGGGTAGCGTCCAGCGCAGCCGTGGCCGCGCTCCTGGCGGCCGCAGTGTTACCGGCAGCGCGCTGTGCCCATGCCAGGTACAGGCTTCGAGGCAATGCGATGTTGGCTTGATCGTTCCAGCTCTGACCGCCAGGCGACGAGGCAATGGCAATCGCCGCGCCATAATCGCGCGCCAACCAGTGCATCACCCAAATGCTGCGGGCATTTCCGACATAAGCATCGCTGCCCGGAACCAGCTCGCTCGCCGCCGCGCGCATCGGCGCGAGATCGCCGCGCCACATGATCACGCTTTGCGCTTGTGTTATCCGCTCGTCGACAGGATCGGCGGCGAGCGCCACCGATTGCCCGAAAACACGATTCGCTTCTGCGTACCGGCGCAGCGTGGCATAACACAGTGCAAGCTGATCGAGCGCAACCGAACTGCGCGGGTCGAGCAGCGTCGCCTGCCGGAATCCGATGATCGCGTCGTTCCACCGGTTCTGCCGGCGCGCGACTGCGGCCGTCAGCGTAACGACATCGGCACTGTTCGGCAGCGCCTCGCGGGCAAACTGTAACTGCTCGATTGCCGGCCCATAGTCACGCCGCCCCCAGTAGTGGTAGAGGCCCAGGGCAAGGTGCGCTTCGCCCAAATCGGGTTGGAGCGCCAACGCGCGGTCTACCGCGGTTCTCGCTGCAGCGAGGCGCGCTTCCGTGCGGTCAGGCGCATTGAAGTAGATGAACATGTGCGCATACGCCATTTGCGCATCCGCCAACGCGAACTTCGGATCGGCCGCGAGGGCCTGCTCGAACAATGCAATCGCCTGTGGCATCTCCGCGGCTGTGAGCACATCCTGATCGTAGGCCTTGTTGAAGTGCGCCATGCCGCGCAGGTACAGATCGTAGGCTGCCGGGTTCTGCGTCGGCGCCGCCGCCACGCGGGCGGCTTCGGCCGGCATCAATTGCGCCTTCAACGCATCTGCGACGCTCTGAGCGACGTCGCGTTCGACCGCGAAAATATCCTTGATCTCGCGATCGTAACTCTGTGCCCACAGGTGACTGTCGTCGCGGGCGTCGATCAGCTGCAGGTTGATGTGCACCTGTTCGCCGGCGCGCTGCACGCTGCCTTCGAGCACGCTGGCGACGCCGAGCTGCGCGCCGACGGTCTTGAGGTCTTCGGGATGGCTCTGGTACTTGAGCGTCGAGGTGCGCGAGATGACCTTGAGGTCGCGGATGCTGGCCAGGCGCGTGAGAATCTCGTCTTGCATGCCGGTCGCAAAGTAGGCGTTGGCTTTGTCTTCGCTGAGGTTCTCGAACGGCAGCACGGCGATCGACTTGGCGGGCGCGGCGACGACGGGAGCAGGCGCGGGCGAAGCCTCCACATTCGCCGTTGGCACGGCGGCGCTGCCGGCGGCCGGCGCTACTGCCGCTGTCGTCGCGGGTTTGTTAGGCAGGAACCGTTCGAGCAACAAAAAGATCACGAGCAGCACGAGGACCGCGATGATCCAGCGGTCCAGACTGCGCCCGGTGTGATGCGTGATCGACTGGTCGCGCGGAACTTCGCTCTCGCGCCTGAGGCCCTGCGGCGTCAGTTCGTAGAACCAGGAGAACGCCAACGCAAACGGAAATCCTAGCGCGATGACGACGACGACGCCACGCACGATTTCGTTCGAGATATTGAAGAACGGAAAGACCTGCGTCGTGATCTGGACGAGCAGCCAGCCGGCGGCCGCGTAGAATGCCGCCACGCGCAGCACGTTGCGGCGCTTGAGTTCGGCGAAGAACGACGGAGTGTCGCTCATGCGCCGCGCATTCGCGGCGCGCTGCTCGCCGCAACTGCCAGGACCAAGGTCTCAGACTCCTGCACCGGAACTCCCCCACCACGTCAGACCGGATTGTGACACAACGCGCGAGCGCCACTCCAACGCAGTTCGTTCATGCCCGGCGGCCAGTCGATCGACCCACCTCCGGCCGCGAGGGCGCTTGCACGCTCCTGCCCTCCGCATCACTCACGCGTGCCTCGCTCGCGTCGACGGCCCCTTCGGCAGAATTCCAGATGTCATACCAGTTGAACCAGTTGTACGGATCGTCGCGAACGTAATGTTCGATGCGCGCCACGTATTGCTGCACGACGCAACGCAGGTCCACAAGCGCTCCGCGCCGCGGCAGGACGAGCCGATCGGCGAACAGCTCGAAATGCAGATCGTAACGCTTGCCGCCCCGGTACATCCCGAAGCAGAGCACGATCGGCACCTGGAGAACGGAAGCGATCCGGAACGGCGCGACCGGAAACGCGGCGGGTGCGCCGAGGAAATCCACTGAAGCCGTCGCCTCTCCCACCCGCGCGCGATCGGCCAGCATGGCCACGACCTGCCCCCTGCCGATCGCTTCGCCGAGCGCGAGCACGAGTTGCATCGGATCGCCCGACGCATCGATGACCATGCGACCGACCTGCGGGTTGATCGCCTCCAGCAGTTGGGTCATCGCCGGCGTTTGCTGCCGGTCGAGCACGACGCAAAGGTCCGCGTCCCGCCGCTCGGCCGCGGCGACGCGGAGCACCTCGAAGCTGCCGACATGTGATCCGAGCAGCAACACGCCTTTATCGGGCCGGATGCGAGAGATCAGTTCGTCGATTCCGTGAATACGTACCTCGAACCGCGAGAAATCGCCGGCCAGCAGGAAGATACGATCCAGGATCGTCGACGCGAATCGATGAATGTGGCGCATGACTTCGACTGCGCCCGCGGGTCGGCCGAATGCGCGTGCAAGAAACTCGCGGGAGACTCGCCGCTCGAACGGCCGGCGCAAATAGAAGTACAGCGTGATCGGATAGAGCAGCGGGCGCGCGACGCCCCGGCCCAGCTTCAGGCTGATCGTGCGAATCAGCCTGATGGCGAACCGGCCACCACCCTCCTTCCGTTTCGCCGGGTACTGAGCCATGTCAAACCTTCGGCGCTGCGCGCATTTTGCCACCGCCACCTGACTGCGAGGCCGCATCCGCGCGGCTCTGGTACAATTTGCGCCCTCTCGCGCCGCCTGGCGCTACCCCAAATTCCTGCTTTCCGGAGCTTCCATGTCTGCACCCATCCTCAAGGCGCTCGGCCTCGCCGACGTCGAATCCGGCACCTATCTCGGCAACGGCCAGTGGTCGAAGACGACCAGCGCCGGAACGATCGAAGTCGTCAATCCGAGCACGCACGAAATCATCGGCCGCGTGCATGCGAGTTCGGCCGCGGACTATGACACGATAATCCAGCGCGCGCAGGAAGCATTCAAGGTCTGGCGCACGACGCCGGCGCCGCGGCGCGGCGAAGCCGTGCGCCTGTGCGGCGAAGCCTTGCGCAAGCACAAGGACGCGCTCGGCTCGCTGGTCGCGCTCGAGATGGGCAAGATCAAGCCCGAGGGTGACGGCGAAGTTCAGGAGATGATCGACATCGCTGATTTCGCCTTGGGCCAGAGCCGCATGTTGTACGGCCTGTCGATGCACTCGGAGCGTCCGGGTCACCGCATGTACGAGCAGTGGCACCCGCTCGGCGTCATCGGCATCATTTCGGCGTTCAATTTCCCGGTCGCCGTATGGGCGTGGAATGCCTTCATCGCTGCCGTCTGCGGAGACATCTCGATCTGGAAGCCGTCGCCGAAGACACCGCTGTCGGCGATCGCGTCGATGAAGGTCTGCAACGAGGCGTTGAAGGCCGCCGGCTTCCCGGACCTGTTCTTCCTCTTCAACGACGCCGGCGCGGAACTGGCCGAGCGCATGGTCGGCGACCAGCGCATTCCGCTGATCAGCTTCACCGGGTCGACCAAGGTTGGCCGTCACGTCGGCGAGCGCGTGGCGAAGCGCCTCGGGCGCAGCCTGCTCGAACTTGGCGGCAACAATGCGATCATCGTCGACCAGACCGCGGACCTGAAGCTGGCGATCCCCGCGATCGTGTTCGGCGCGGTCGGCACGGCTGGCCAGCGCTGCACGACGACGCGCCGGCTGTTTGTGCACGAATCCATTTTTGACAATGTGGTCAACACGCTGGTCGGCGCCTACAAGCAGGTCGAGAAGAAGATCGGCGATCCGACATTGCCGACGACCCTGATGGGCCCGCTGAACAGCCCGGTCGCCGTGCAGCACTTCAGCGATGCGATCGAAAAAGCCAAGACGCTGGGCGGTAAGGTGCTGACCGGCGGCGCCGCGCTGACCGATCGGCCCGGAAACTTCGTGCTGCCGACGATCATCGCCGGCCTGAAGGACACCGACGAAGTCGTTCAGAGCGAAACCTTCGCGCCGATTCTCTACGTCATGCCCTACAAGTCGATCGACGAGGCGCTGGCCATGCACAACGCGGTGCCGCAGGGACTTTCGTCCTCGATCTTCACGAGCAACGTCCGCGCCGCAGAGGCCTTCCTGTCGAGCGCCGGCTCCGATTGCGGCATCGCCAACGTCAACATCGGCACGAGCGGCGCGGAGATCGGCGGCGCATTCGGCGGCGAGAAGGAAACCGGCGGCGGCCGTGAGTCGGGCTCGGATGCGTGGAAGGCTTATATGCGCCGGCAGACGAATACGATCAACTATTCCGACGCGCTGCCGCTGGCGCAGGGAATCAAGTTTGAGTTTTAGTTCATCTTAAGAGTCGTCATTCCCGCGAAAGCGGGAATCCATCTTGATCCTGATCCTGATGTTCTTGATAGGAGAGCAAAATGGATTCCCGCTTTCGCGGGAATGACGTCCTTTGTAAAGTGTTGCAGCGTTTCCTGACAGACTGAAACCTGCCAACCGCTGACAGTGGGAGAGCGACATGAACACGGCAGCACGTACAACGAGCACGACTGCCATCGTCAGCCTCGTGTTCGGCATTATCTGCTGGATCGCGATTCCGTTCATCGGCGCGATCGTTGCCATCATCTGCGGTCACGCGGCGCGCACGGAGATCCGGCGCGCACCGCCCGGCAGCATCGAGGGCGATGGCATGGCAATCGCCGGACTGATCCTCGGCTACCTGCACCTCGGCCTGATTGCAATGTTCATGCTGCTGGTTTTCACGTTTCTTGGCGGCTTGGCGTTCTTTGCTCATTTCTTCCACTGACGCCGGCAGCACTTGTACGCGCTAGCCCGCCCGTTCCTGTTCTGTCTCGACGCCGAGCGCGCCCATGATCTTGGGCTCGCATCGATGGAGGCTGCGTATCGGACCGGGCTCAATCCGCTGCTCGCCGTCAAACCGGCGCCGCTTCCGACAAAAGTATTCGGCATCGACTTCCCGAATCCGGTCGGCCTTGCCGCCGGCCTCGACAAGAACGGTGCGCACGTTGACGCTCTCGCGGCGCTCGGCTTCGGCTTCATCGAGGTTGGCACGACGACACCCCGCGCGCAGCCCGGCAATCCGAAGCCGCGCATGTGGCGGCTGCCCGAACACGAAGCCGTCATCAACCGCCTCGGTTTCAACAACGACGGCGTCGATGCGCTCGTGCGCAATGTGGAAAAAGCGCGCTTTGCCGGCGTGCTCGGCATCAACATCGGCAAGAACAAGGACACGCCGAACGAACGCGCCGTCGACGACTACCTGATCTGCCTCGAACGCGTCTACGCGCGCGCCAGTTATGTCACGGTCAATATTTCCTCGCCGAACACGCAAGGCTTGCGCGACCTGCAAGAGGAAGAGACGCTGAAGCGTTTCATCGCGACGCTGCGCGACACTCAGGAGCGTCTTGCCGCTAAACATGGCGCGCGCAAGCCGATGCTGGTCAAGATTGCGCCGGATCTGGGCGAAACCGAACTCGATGCGATTGCCGAAGTCGCGCTGGCCCAGGGTGTCGATGGACTGATCTGCACGAACACGACGATTGACCGTAACGTGATTGCCGGCGCGCCGTATGCAGAAGAAACTGGAGGTTTGTCTGGTAAGCCTTTGTTTAAAAAAGCTACGTTGATTCTTAAAGGCCTCGCGAATCGGGTTAACGGCAAGATCCCTCTGATCGGCGTAGGCGGCATTACGCGTGGCGATGACGCGGCCGCGAAGTTCGCCGCAGGCGCCAGCCTCGTCCAGTTTTACACAGGCATGGTCTATCGCGGCCCAGCCTTGATCGGTGAATGCGTCGAGGCGATACGCAACCGCAGGCTGGAAAGCACGAGATGAATGCGCATACCACGGGCGTCGCAACCGAACCGGGGTACACGGTCGTCGAGAACGCCTCGCTCTCGGGGCGCAACACGTTCCGTGTTCCGGCCCGCGCGGAGATCCTCATCGACGTGCGCAGGACCGAAGCGCTGGCCGAGGTGCTGGCCATTCCGTACGTTCGGAGCAATCCGCTGCTGATCCTCGGCGGCGGCAGCAACATGTTGTTCACCCGCGACTGGCCCGGCGCCGTCGTCTGCGCCGCAACGCACGACATCCACATGCTCGACGATTACGGGCAAGCAGCCCTGTTGCGCGTGGAGGCTGGAGAGAACTGGAACGACTTCGTGCACTGGTCGCTGTCGCGCGGCTTCGTCGGCCTGGAAAATCTCGTGCTGATTCCCGGCAGCGTCGGCGCTGCGCCGATCCAGAACATCGGCGCGTACGGGCGCGAGGTCAGTCAATTCATCGTGACTGTCGAGGCCTGGGATCGGCACGCGGCGGGACTCGTGCGGCTCGACAATGCCAGCTGCCGCTTTGCCTACCGCGATTCGCTGTTCAAGCGCGAGCCCGATCGCCATCTGATCACGGCGGTCGAATTCCTGTTGCCGCGAGAAGGCGAATTGCGCACGGACTATGCCGGGATCGACGCAGAACTCGCGGCGATGCATTGCGCGGCGAGCGCTGCAACCGTCGCCGAAGCCGTCGCCCGCCTGCGCACGCGCAAGCTGCCGAATCCCGCCCTGATCGGCAATGCCGGCAGTTTTTTCAAGAACCCCGTGGTCGCTGAGAACGTAGCGCTCGAACTCCAGCGCGAGCATCCGGCGCTGCCGACGTGGAACGCGTCGGCAGGCGCGCGCAAGATGTCCGCCGCCTGGATGATCGAGGCGTGCGGCCTGAAGGGAATGCGCGAGGGCGACGCTGGAGTGTCGGATCAGCATGCGCTCGTGCTGGTCAACCATGGCCACGCCAGCGGCGCACAAATCTGGGCACTCGCGCAACGCGTGCAGAAGGAAGTGTTCGAGCGCTTCGGCATCATGCTGGAACCCGAGCCGATCATCGTCTGACCCTGCATCGAGGTTGTATAGCGCACGCAACGGCGAAGGTGACGCATCCGATGCGCGCTTCCTCACGCGATCTTCACGCGCTCCCGTTCTGACGACGCGAGTGGGGCCGGCATGCGCATACTCACTGTGCACGTCGTCACAAACCGGCATGCCAATTCGGGTAAAGTCGATGCGTTGGACCGCCGCAAGGGAATCGCATGTCCTCGACGACTGCCGCGTCAGCAGCCGCCAATTCACGCCGCCGCGCACTGAGCATGCTGGCGTCCGCGCTCGGCGTTGATCTTTCGCCCCAGCCGGCCGCGATGCGGCGCACGGACAAGGCGCCGGTCGATACACGCCTGGCTCGGGTGGATGCGCAATCCGCACCGGCCCTGACACTCAGCGGACCACCGTCATCAGTCGCCTGGCTCAATCGCGCGACGTTCGGCTGTACGCAAGCCGATCTGGCGGCATTCAACGCACTCGGCGGCAGCGACTCGGCGCGCTGGACTGCATGGCTCGCGCAACAGCTCGATCCGGCGTCGATCAACGACGCAGCCTGCGCGGCGCGCATCGCCTCGGCGAATTTTCAGAGCCTGAACCTCACGCCGGGCCAGCTGTGGTCGACGTTCCATGCCGACACGGCGAACTACAGCCATCGCATGCTGCCGGTCGCTGAGGTCGAGTGCGCGACCATCATCCGGCAGACCTACAGCAAGCGGCAGCTGTTCGAAACCATGATCGACTTCTGGCACGACCACTTCAGTGTGTTCGGCTGGGACTACGACGGCGGCCCGATGTTCCCCGCGTTCGACGCGCTGTTTCGCGATACGGCGTCGGGCAAGGGTGTGTTCGGCAACTTCAAGTCGCTGCTGATCGCAGTCGGCCAGTCGGCGTCGATGATGTACATGCTCGATCTGTATTCGAGCATTGCCGCCGGGCCGAACGAGAACTACGCGCGCGAACTGTGCGAATTGCATACGCTCGGTGCCGGCAACTATGCCGGCGTCGTCGAGCCTGACGACTACGGCAATTACAATCTGCCGACCGTTCAGGCTGCAGACGGCCACCCGATCCGCGCGCAATATGTCGACGACGACGTCTACGACGCGACCAGCGCGCTGACCGGCTGGACAATCTCGCAGAGCATCTGGCAGACGCAGGGCGATCCGAACCCGGGCTATTTCGAGTACGTCGACTCGTTGCACTACAACAAGGTCACGACGACGTTCCTCAACCGCTTCCTCGGGGCGAACACGCACCAGGATGCCGGCTTCGACATCTACAACTGGCTGTCGGTTCATCCGGGCGTCGCGACCTTCATCGCGACCAAGATGTGCCGGCGTCTGGTCGGCGACAACCCGTCGAATGGCCTGGTCGCCAGCGTCGCGAACGTGTTCCTGCAGAACTACCAGGCGCCGAACCAGTTGCAGCTGACGACGCAGGCGATCCTGGCGTCGCCGGAATTCCTCGGCAGCTGGGGCCAGAAGATGAAACGCCCGGGTGCCGCCATGGTCGGCGCGCTGCGCGCGCTCGGCGCCGACTTCACGCCGGTTCCTGACCTGGACAACCCGAATCCAGCCTACCAGACCAATACCTGGACGACGACCGACGCCGTGATGTACGCGCTGCAGAGCGCTGGCCACCGGCTGTTCTACTGGCCGGCGCCGAACGGCTATCCGGACGTGCAGGTCGCGTGGGCGAGCACCGGCACGCTCGGCATGACCCTGCGCATGCTCGCGCAACTGGTCGAAACGACGCAGGACCGCGTCGTCGCCGGCTCGCCTTACGTCGCCGATGTCCTCGGCCAGACGCTGTCCGCGATTCCGCTTGCCGCAAACCGCACGGCCGCGAACATCGCCGGACTGTGGTGCGACCGCATCCTCGGCTACCGTCCGGCAAATGTATACAACGCAGCCGTCGACTTCATGCGCCAGACCGCGCAGCCGACCGATTCGCTCGACGCGGCACTTGCAGCGGACACCTGGACCGGCGCCGGAAACCTGAAAATGCACTATCCGCAGTCGCGCCTGCGTTCGATGGTCGCACTGATCCTGAGCAGCCCCGATTTCCTGACGCGTTGAGGAGCGAGAATGAAAAGTCCTCAGCGAGCCACTGACTACCCCCTCT
>DASRTK010000042.1:0-4727 GCA_035655975.1 Rudaea sp. | reverse complement strand
TCGTGCCGAGGCGGCGGTGCAGGCGCGCGATCTCCACGCGCATCGACAGGCGCAGCTTCGCATCGAGGTTCGACAAGGGCTCGTCGAGCAGGAACACCTTCGGCTGGCGCACCAGCGCGCGGCCGAGCGCGACGCGTTGGCGCTGGCCGCCCGACAGCGCGCGCGGCTGGCGCTCGAGCATGTCGACCAGGCCAAGCATCTGCGCCGCCTCGCCGACGCGGCGCTTGATCTCGTCGCCGGCGACGCCGCGCAGTTTCAGGCCGAACGCGAGGTTCTCGGCCACGCTCATGTGCGGATACAACGCGTAGCTCTGGAACACCATCGCGATATCGCGATCCGCGGGCTTGACGTCGTTGACGACGCGGTCGCCGATCGACAGCGTGCCCGACGTAGCCGTTTCCAGGCCTGCGATCATCCGCAGCGTCGTGGTCTTGCCGCAGCCCGACGGACCGACCAGGACGAGCAGTTCCGCATCACGCGCCTCGAACGTTGCGCCAGCGACGGCGACGTGGCCGTTCGGGTAGACCTTGCGCACGTTTTCGAGCTTGACGCTGGCCAATGGCACCTCTGATTTTCAGCCGCGGTGGCGGCACGTCGGACTATGCCGCAATGCGGCTGTAAATCGGTGAATGCTTCGGGTATTCTGCCATGTAATCGTTTACATTTTCGCCCCCGCTGCCAGCCGAGCCCAAGACACGATGTCGCAAACTGTGCAATTTCCAGATGGATTCCTGTGGGGCAGCGCCACCTCGGCGTACCAGATCGAAGGTTCACCGCTGGCCGACGGCGCCGGGCCGAGCATCTGGCAGCGATTTGCCCATACACCCGGCATGATGAACAGCGGTGACACCGGTGACATCGCCTGCGACCACTACCGGCGCATGGAGTCCGATGTCGCACTGATGCGTGAACTCGGCATGCAGGCCTACCGTTTCAGCGTGTCGTGGAGCCGCGTATTGCCGGAGGGCAAGGGCAAGGTCAACGCCAAGGGCCTGGATTTCTACGAGCGGCTCGTCGACACGCTGCTCGCGAACAACATCACGCCGCTGCTGACGCTGTACCACTGGGATCTTCCGGCTGCGCTCGACGACCGCGGCGGCTGGCTCAATCCGGACATTGCACACTGGTTCGCCGACTACGGCAGCGTGATGTACCGCAAGCTCGACGACCGCGTGAAGTTCTGGGCGACGTTGAACGAACCCTGGGTCGTGACCGACGGCGGCTATCTGCACGGTGCGCTCGCGCCCGGGCATCGCAGCCGCTACGAAGCGCCGATCGCCAGCCACAACCTGCTGCGCGCGCACGGCGCCGCGGTACAGGCGTATCGCGCCGATGGCAAGCACAAGGTCGGCATCGTCGTGAACCTCGAGCCGAAGTATCCGGCCTCGGACAGCGCCGAGGATCTGGCCGCGGTCAAACGCGCCGATGCGTACATGAACCGGCAATATCTCGACCCGGTTTTCTTCGGAACGTATCCCGACGAACTCCGGGAAATCTTCGGCGACGCGTGGCCCGAGTGGCCGGCCGCCGACATGGACCTGATCAAACAGCCGACCGATTTTCTCGGTGTCAACTACTACACGCGCAACGTCACGCGCAACGATCCGGCGAACTATCCGCTGAAGACCGCGGCGGTCAAGCAGCATGCGACCTATTCCGAGACCGGCTGGGAAGTCTTTCCGCAAGGCCTGACCGACACGCTGACGTGGGTCAAGCAGCGCTACGGCAATCCGCCGGTCTATATCACCGAAAATGGTTCTGCGTTCTACGATCCGCCGACAGCCGAAGACGGCGTGCTCGACGATCCGCTGCGCGTGAACTACCAAAAGAAGCACCTGCGTGCCGTGCACGCGGCGATCGCGCAGGGTTGCGACGTGCGCGGCTACATGGCCTGGTCGCTGCTCGACAACCTCGAATGGTCACTCGGGTTTTCCAAGCGATTCGGCATCGTGCACGTCGACTTTGCGACACAGAAGCGCACGCCGAAGGCGAGCGCGCGGCACTACGCGCAGGTTATCGCTACGAACGGACGTTCGCTCGGCGCGTAGGGTGGGCCTTGGCCCACCGCTTCTTCTTTGACGTCAAGATCAAAGGCGGTGGGCCAAGGCCCACCCTACATTTCTTGTTGACCGCAACTCATGCCGATCGATGCGCCCGGAGTCAGTGCTCCGTGCCGTAGGGTATGGCATGCAAGTAACTGTAGAGCGCAGCGATCTCGTCATCCGTGAGGTCGTGCAACTGCTTTCGCGCCACGCCGCTCATGACCCGAAGTTCCCTTCCGCCGAGGGCGACGCCGGTGCGCAGGAATTGCCTGAACGCTTCGGGCGAATAGGCCGCCACGATCTGCAGTGCCGGCGCGGTGAAGTCCGGATTCGAGCTTCCGCGCAGGTCGGTGCCGTGGCAATGCGCGCACGTGGTCCGCGCCAGATAGCGCCCGGCCGCCGCTTGCGGTTGCTCCGTGTCCGGCGGCGGCGCGGCCTCGGCGATGATTTGCGCTGCCGTCCGGTACTGACCGAAGGCGACGCCGATGCGGCCCAGCGGCCCGAGCCTGATCTCGGCATCCGGTCCGTCAGCCACCGGCAGGCTTTTCAGGTAGGCGACGATGCGACTGAGGTCCGCGTCTGTCAGCACGGTGAATTCCTCCGAGGGCATGACGACGACGCTGCGCCCGTCGGGACGCAATCCGTGCCGGATGATTGTTGCCAGTTCAGCGTCGCCATACTTGCGTACCGCGCGCGTGAGATTCGGCGCGACCAGCCGGGCGATCAATGGCTCATCGAACAGCACCGCGCCCTCGGCACCCTTGCCGTGACAACCACCAAAACAGCCGCGCAGGACGGACAGGCGGCGGCCCTCGGCAATTGACGCCGGGTCGGACGGAATTACCAGCGCGACGGCGGGAACGTCGTAGTGACGCGCGAGAACACGCTCGGATATCACATAGACGACGGCGTACCCGACAGCGACGAGCGCGACAAGAATACCCACGCCCGTGACGAACCAGCGCAGCAGTCGTTTCATTGCGACTTCCCCCGATGGCACGGTGATCACACCAACACCGCCAGGCTGGCGCGGCGGACTTTGTCGGGCCTCGTTCTACTCCACCGGCGGCGGGCAATCAATTACCGCGGTGACGCAATCCGGACAGCGGCCTCAGACCGGCAGCGTCGGCAGAAACGACGCTCGCTCATTCTTCCAGCAGCACCGTTGCCGGCAGTTGCCCCCAGCGCACTTCCCCGCCGCTCGACGATGCCGGTCCGCCATTGATGCGGACGTGCGCAGCGGCAGCGTCGGGTTTGGCGAAGACGAAACCACCGGGCGGCTGCGCACGACCGGCAACGCGCAGCGTCACGCGCTTGCCGTCACGTCTCAGCCAATAGCTCAGCTCACCATACGGCGTGCGCAGGTGTTCGATTGCGATACCGTCCCCGTCGAGCCAGCTGGCCGGCACGCCAGCGGCAAGCACGAGTGAATGATCGGCTTCGCGTTCGTAGGCGAACAGGTCGAGCGCGGAACGGATGAAGTCCGACGCGACCCAGCCGTGCGGCATGTCGCCGACGAAGCGTGGCTTGCGCGCATCGTGGCCGACGACTTCGGCCCACTGGTTCCAGGCCAATGGA
Organism: Rudaea sp.; assembly: GCA_035655975.1. Lineage (GTDB taxonomy): Bacteria > Pseudomonadota > Gammaproteobacteria > Xanthomonadales > Rhodanobacteraceae > Rudaea. Next base: position 1,107 of record DASRTK010000042.1, on the reverse strand, counting down.
CGCGCGCCGCTGGCGAAGAAGAAATCGATCGCGGCCTGGGCGCGCTCGCGCCAGCCCAGGCGCACGAAACTGCCGACCGTGCGCCACTCGTACGGCGTATAGTCTTCCCACGATTTGGCGCCATCGCTGCGCTCGACGAAACCGCGCCAGTAGCGCTCGAACGTGTTGTGCAGAAGATCGGGCGGCAGCGCCTGCTGCTCGCCGGCCGGCGACAGCATGACCGTTGCCGAAGTCGCATCGAAGTCGCCGAGTTCGGCGCTGCCGGGCAGAAAGTCGATCGCGCGCGCTTTCGTCGCCGTTTCGATCGACGCAAACAGATCGTGACGGAATTCGTCGCGCGACGCGGAGATCGCGGCTATTGCCTCGTCCTTGCCGAGCACGCGCGCCATGTCGACTGCGTCCTTGTAGCCGGTCAGTGCCCAGAAGTCGTCCCAGTACGAATGCATCGGCTTGGCCGAATAGCCTTCGTGGCTGATCGACGCCGGCATCAGGCCGAAGTTCGCCTCGCGTCCGGGCGCCCGGTTCGAATCGCCGCGCTCGCTCTGGCGCAATGCATCCATGTAGCCGATCGCGGCGGAGATGTGCGGCCAGCCGCGCTCGAGTTCGGCGCGATCGCCGCTGTAGCGGTACAGCTGTGCGATCAGGTGAATCAGTTCGCCGTGGCTGTCGTTTTCCGGCACCGGATCGGAGCCGCGATGGTCGACGCAGCACGGCACCTTGCCATTCGCGAACTGGTGCGGCGCGTACCAATCCACGTACTCGCGCACCGCATCGGTATCGCCGAGGCGCAACAAGCCGTCGGCGATCATCGCGCCGTCGCGGATCCAGGAGCGCGCGTAGGAACGCGTACCGGGACGCAAGGACGCGCCGTCGCGCGTGATCAGGATGTCGGCCAATGCAGTGCGCACGGTATCGGCAATATGCCGTGCGCGTGGCGGCAGTTTTAGCGTCACGCGATCCAGGCGCTCGTGCCAGGCCGCGGCGGTTGTCTGGAGTTGCTGCTCGACCCATGCCGTGCCAGATTGTGCGACGTCCGGAATCTGCGGCGCTCCGGTCAGGGGTGCGATCAAAGCGATCTCGGATGAACCACGCGCGGGCAGATCGAAG
>DASRTK010000041.1:0-2533 GCA_035655975.1 Rudaea sp. | reverse complement strand
CGGCGCGATGCGTACGGGTAGGGACGGCGTGGATGCTTGCAGGTCTGACATGAAGGTCTCCGTTAAAGTGCCGGCGCGTGGTCGGGGAGCGCCGCCGGATCGGGGGCATCGTTCGTGGAACGGCGACGGCCATGGGCGATGCTGAACACCACCGGCACGAAGAACAGCGTCGCGCAGGTCGCGAAGATCAGGCCGCCGATGACGGCGCGACCGAGTGGGGCGTTCTGCTCGCCGCCTTCGCCCATGCCGAATGCCATCGGCGCCATGCCGATGATCATCGCCAGTGCCGTCATCAGCACCGGGCGAAAACGAATGAAGCCGGCATCGAGCGCGGCCAGGAGCGCGTCTGCGCCTTCGCTCATGCGCTCGCGCGCGAAGCTGACGACGAGGATGCTGTTCGCGGTCGCAACGCCCATGCACATGATCGCGCCGGTCAGCGCCGGCACCGACAGCGTCGTGCCGGTCAGGAACAACATCCAGACGATTCCCGCCAGCGCGGCTGGCAGCGCGGTGATGATGACGAACGGATCGAGCCAGGACTGGAAGTTCACGACGATGAGCAGGTAGATCAGCACGACGGCGCCGATGAGGCCGAACAGCAGGCTCGAATAGGCGCTGTTCATCGTCTCGACCTGGCCGCGCATCGCGACCGTCGAGCCCTTAGGCAGATCCTTCGCGGTTTCGTCGAGGATCGCCTGCACGTCCTTGGCGACGGCGCCGAGGTCGCGATCCTGCACGCCGCCGAAGACGTCGATCGTCGGCTGCACGTCGTAGTGCGAGACGACGCCCTCGCCCTGGCCGCGATGAATGCTGGCGAGCCCGCCAAGTATCTGCGGCTGCGCCAAGCCGCTGCCGGTGACCGGGACATTTTCCAGCGCGCTGAGCGTGTCGAGCCGGTACTGCGGGGTCTGCACGACAATAGGATAGGACACGTGATTCTTCGGATTGACCCAGAACGTCGGCGCCGTCTGCGCGCTGCCGGACAGCGATACCAGCATGCTGTTGGCCACGTCGCGCTGCGTTAGGCCAAGTTGCTGCGCGCGCGTGCGATCGACATCGACGCGCAGTTCAGGCTGGTTGAACGCCTGCTGGATGCGCAGGTCGGCGATGCCAGGAATGTGCTTGATCCGATTCATCAGCAGATCGGCATATTCGCGGTTCTCGTCGCGTTTGAAGCCGACGACCTGGATATCGATCGGCGCCGGCAGGCCGAAATTCAGGATCTGGCTGACGATGTCCGCCGGGAGGAACGCGAACGACGCCTGCGGAAACGTATGCGGCAGCGTCTCGCGCAACCGGGTGACGTAGTCCTCGCTTGGGTGATGATCGGCATTCAGCGAAATCAGGATGTCGGCATCGGCCGGACCGATCGGCGCCGAATTGCTGTAAGTGATGTTGATGCCGCTGACCGGCAGGCCGATGTTGTTGACTACGCTCTTGAGCTCGTCGGCAGGAATGACCCGGCGAATGGTCTTTTCCACTTCGGTCGCGAGCCGCGCCGTTTCCTCGATGCGGGTGCCGGTCGGTGCGCGCATGTGCAGCTTGATCTGGCCGGCGTCGATGCTTGGGAAAAAATTCGAGCCGAGCCACGGCGCCAGGAGGAACGAGGCTGCGACGAAGCCGAGGAACCCGAATACGAACGGGCGCCGGTGTTCCAGCGCGAGCGCCAGAAGCGCCCGATAAACGTCGCGGACGTCTTCGAAGACGTGTTCGAACCCGCGCTGAAATCGTGCCGGCAAGCTGATGCCGGAGGACATGTGCTGGGTCGCGTCCTCGCGCATCGCGTCGACGGCCGGGTTCGGCGTCGCCGCGTGTGGATCGACATGCGGCCGTAACAGATACTTGGCCATTGTCGGAACGAGCGTGCGCGACAGCACGAACGAGGCGATCAGCGCAAACACGACCGCTTCGGCCATCGGCACGAACAGGTAGCGCGCGACGCCGCCGAGGAAGAACATCGGCACGAACACGATGCAGATCGCCAGCAGCGACACGAACGCCGGTGTGACGATCTGCTTGCCGCCATCTAGGATCGCGTTGACGACATCCTTGCCCTGCTCGAGGTGCCAGTTGATGTTCTCGATCGTCACGGTCGCATCGTCGACCAGGATGCCGACCGCGAGCGCAAGTCCGCCGAGCGTCATGACGTTGATCGTCTCGCCGAACGCCGACAGCAGCGCGATCGACGACAGCACCGCCAGCGGAATCGAAACCGTGATGATCAGCGTCGAGCGCCAGCTCCCGAGGAACAGCAGAATCATCAATGCGGTCAGCGCTGCGGCGATCACGCCTTCGCGCACGACTCCCGAGACCGCGGCCTTCACGAAGATCGACTGGTCGATGAGCATATCCATGGTGAGGCCCGGCGGCGCGCCGGCCTGGATCTTCGGCAGCAGCGATTTGACGTGGTCGATGATGTCGAGCGTGGAGGCCTTTCCGTTCTTCTGCACCGTCGTCAACACCGAGCGATGGCCGTCGACCAGTACGAGGTTCTGCTGTGGCGAATAGCCGTCACGGACATGGGCGACATCGC
>DASRTK010000040.1:0-6132 GCA_035655975.1 Rudaea sp. | reverse complement strand
TTCATCCCGCTGCTGTTCATGGGCGGCATCATCGGCCGACTGCTGCATGAATTCGCCGTCACGATCGTCAGTGCCGTGCTGGTGTCGGGCTTCGTCAGCCTGAGCCTTACGCCGATGCTGTGCAGCCGCATGCTCAAGTCGCACAAGGGCGAGACTCATGGGCGCATGTACCAGTTCTTCGAACATGTATTCGACGGCATGCAGGATTTCTACCGGCGCACCTTGCAGGTATGCCTCGCTCACCGGCGCATCGTGATGCTCGAGAACATCTCGCGCCACCTCGAGATGGGCAAGAGCGCGATGCAGGCGACGTTCGACGGCGCGCGCGAGATCGGTTTCACGATCGTGTCGATGACGCTGTCGCTGGCTGCCGTCTTCATCCCGCTGCTGTTCATGGGCGGCATCATCGGCCGCCTGCTGCATGAATTCGCGGTCACGATCGTCAGCGCCGTGCTGGTGTCGGGCTTCGTCAGCCTGAGTCTGACGCCGATGCTGTGCAGTCGGATGCTTAAGTCACACGAGGGAGAAACGCACGGGCGCATGTACCAGTTCTTCGAGCACGTGTTCGACGGCATGCAGGATTTCTACCGGCGCACGTTGCAAGTATGCCTCGCCCACCGGCGCATCGTGCTGCTCGCGTTCGGCCTGATCCTGGTCGCGACGGTCGTCTTGTTCGTCGTCGTGCCGAAGGGCTTCCTGCCGAGCGACGACACCGGCCAATTGTTCGTGTTCGACGAAGCCGACCAAGACGTCGGATTCGACGAAATGGCGCGCAAGCACAGCGAAGCGGCGAAGATCATTCGCGAAGATCGCAACGTTGCCGGCGTCATGGCGTTCATGGGTGTGTCGGGAAGCAGCGCGACGCTGAATCTCGGCCGCATGATCGTCACGCTCAAGCCGCGCAGCGAGCGCGGGTCGCCGGAGCAGGTCATCCAGGAATTGCGCCCGAAGCTCCAGGGCATTCCAGGCTTCAAGGTCTACCTGCAGAACGTTCCGATCATCCGCATTGGCGCGCACCTGACCAAGACCGAATTCCAGTACGCCTTGCAGGACACCGATACGAAGGAGCTGTTCGCGTTCGTGCCGAAGCTCGTCGACGCGGTTTCCAAACTGGAGGGATTCCAGGATGTAACCAGCGACCTGCTGATCGCCCAGCCTGAAATGGACGTCAAGATCGATCGCGATGCCGCCTCGGCGGTCGGTGTGACCGCAGCGCAGGTCGAGGGCGCGCTGTACACGGCGTTCGGGCCCCAGCAGGTATCGACGATCTATACGTCGATCGATCAGTACTGGGTGCTGATGCAGGTGGATCCGAAGCGGCAGGGCGACCCGAACGTGCTCAGCCAGATCTACATCCGCTCGACCAACGGACAGCAGGTTCCACTGTCGGCAGTCGCGCATTTCGACAAGTCGGTGGGCCCGGCCACGATCAGCCATCTCGGCCAGGTGCCGTCGGTCACGTTGTCGTTCAACCTCGCGCCCGGCGTTTCACTGAGCCAGGCCGTCGAACGCATCGACAAGACCGTGGCGAAGCTCAGGATGCCCGACACGATCACCGGCCAGTTCCAGGGCACCGCGCAGGCATTCCAGTCGTCGATCGCCGGCATGGGCATGCTGCTGGCGCTGGCGATCTTCGTGATCTATCTCGTGCTCGGGATCCTGTACGAGAGCTTCATCCACCCGCTGACGATCCTGTCGGGTCTGCCCACGGCAGCATTTGGCGCATTGTTGACATTGATGCTTTTTGGAATTGACCTCAATCTGTACTCGGCGGTCGGCCTGATCATGCTGATCGGCATCGTAAAGAAGAACGCGATCATGATGATCGACTTCGCGGTCGAGGCCGAACGCGGCGGCAAATCGGCCGAAGAGGCGATCTTCGAAGCCTGCCTCGTGCGCTTCCGGCCGATCATGATGACGAGTTTCGCGGCGCTGTTCGGCACGCTGCCGATCGCGCTGGGCCTCGGCGCAGGCGCCGAATCGCGGCGGCCGCTCGGTCTGGCCGTCGTCGGTGGCCTGCTGACCTCGCAGGTGCTGACGCTGTATCTGACGCCGGTGATCTACCTGTATTTCGACGGCTTGCAACAGCGCATGCGGCGGCGACGGAGTTCGGCCGGCCCGACTGTTACCGCAGCGCCGCGCCATATCGGCAGCGTGGCGCGCGAATAGCGCGCCGCAGTGTCGCCCGCGCGCTTAAAGCGGCTTCGTTACCCGGATCACGCCGGGGTCGTCGAAGGCCGGGCGACGGCTGAATCCCAGGTGTTCGCAGAGTTCGAGCATCGTCCCATTCTCCGCGAGCACGTCGCCCCACAACTCGGTTGCTCCGAGGGCGCGACTGGCCTCCATTAACCGTTCCATGAGCAGCGTGCCGACACCGTGGCCGGCGAGCTGGTGCTGCACGACCAGGGCGAACTCCGCGCTCAGCGTCACCGGGTCGATGAACGCGCGCGCGACCGCATGGATTTCCGGTTCCTTGGCGCTTGGCGGGTCGATCAGCACGAGCGCGACCGCATGCTCGCGATCGATGTCGCACAGCTTGCGCGCGAGCGCCTCGGGAAGTTCGGTGATCGGATGCAGGAAGCGATAACGCACTTCCTGCGCGGTCAGGCCGGCAAAGCCGCGCTGCAGAGCCTCGAAGTCATTCGGATGAATGTCACGCAGGATCATGCGCACGCCATTGTGCGTGATGAAGGTTTCGCCTTCCGGCGGCGGCGCGGCAGGCGCTGCGTCGTTGGAAGAGACTCGCCGTCCGGCATAGCCCAGATAGAGCTTTTCCTTGCGGCGGCGCGTATTTGCTACAGTGTCCATGGTTGCAACCTTGCCCGGCGCCGTTAGAGCAGGCCACCTAGCGGTAGCGTCCGTTCAGCGCCAGTCAAGCCTAATGTGCCATCGCAGGCGACAGCTGTCGAACGCCATGATCCCTGAAGAACTCGAAACTCTCAGCAAGGACTGGCCCGGCGTCGCCAGCAGCATCAAGTGGGAAGACGACCTGGTCTTCACCGTTGCGGCGAAGATGTTCGCTGTGGTGGGCCTGCGTGGTCCGCACAAGGGCCGGCTTTCGTTCAAGGTCGACAAGGACCGCTTTCTGGAACTGACCGACCAGCCGGGCATGATCCCGGCGCCGTACATGGCGCGCGCCTTCTGGGTTTCGATCGTCGAGCCGGAGCGCTTTTCGCGCGCCGAGATCGAGGCATTTGTACGCCGCTCCTACGAGCTCGTGCGTGCCGGTCTGTCGAAGAAGCTGCAGGCAAGGCTGGGATCGGGTTAGAGCTCGACCCTTCGAGGAGACCCGACTGGCTCGAGTCTCAGCCGCACTCTTCAAGCCCCTCCCCCTTGATGGGGGAGGGGTTGGGGAGAGGGTGAAAACGAAACCAGCAGCGTCTTCGACGCCATCCCTCTCCCGCCGGGCAAGGAGCCCAAGTGCCGCGAAGGCCATGGATGGCCGAGAGCGGCCGGCGTGCTGCGCCGGGCAGGAGCCCAAGTGCCTTGAAGGCCATGGATGGCCGAAAGAGGCCGCACGCCGACCTCTCCCACAAGGGGAGAGGTATGCAACTGGACGTCAGCGCTTCATCTGCGCAAACGTGACGAAATGGCCACCGGGTTCGCGATAGCCGATCTCGGTCGAGCCGTAGAAGGTCTCGCGTCGCGGCATGACGATTTCGAATCCCCGCAGGACCGAAGTCACCGCATCGATATCGCTAACCTCGACAAAGAGCAACGTCTTGTCGTTGTCGAATGCGGCGCCGTACGCGCCGGAATCCTTGGCGAGCATGGCGCGGGTCTGATACATGATTTCGATCGCACCATTCGTCAATATGACGAAGCCGAGGCGATCGCCGTCCGCGACTTCGACCGGCCGTTCCAGCCCGAGCCGCTCCTGCCAGAACGGCAGGCTCGGCTCGATCGCGTCGACAATCAGTACCGGCGTGGATTTTCTGATCTGAGTCATGGCAATGGCGATTCTCCAGGGGGGTGCCCCAACGTATGGGTCATGAGCGTAGGGCGAAGGCGATGATAAACTTGACTACTGACAGCGTGCTGGCAGGACTCCCGCGCCAGTACAGACGCGGGCTCTGGGGGCCGTCGTAGCTGTTCAGGGGTGGTTTGTACACCCAGGCTTCCTGCGCCCCTGCGAAGCGCAAACGCTTATTCGCGCACGGTATTTTTTGAGGCTGACCACGGATGTCCGGCAAGTCCGACTCACTGACGACGATTTTCTACGCGCTTGGCGCAAACTTCGCGATTTTCGTGTCGAAGCTCGTTGCCGCGCTGATGACCGGTTCGGGTTCGATGCTGGCCGAAGCAGTGCACTCGCTCGCCGACTGCGCGAACCAGGGCCTGCTGCTGATCGGCATGCGCAATGCCAAGCGCGCTCCCTCTGCCGAGCATCCGCTCGGCTTCGGCAAGGTCATCTATTTCTGGTCGTTTCTCGTCGCCCTGCTGCTGTTCAGCGTCGGCGGCACGTTTTCCTTCTACGAGGGAATGCACAAGCTGGAATATCCCGAGCCGCTTCGCGCGCCGTGGATTGCAGTGGGTGTGCTGGTCTTCGGCCTCCTCGCCGAAACGTTCTCGATGTGGGGCTGCATGCGCGAGGTAAACAAGGCCCGCGGAGATACGAACCTCTGGCGCTGGGTGCGCACGAGCCGGCAAAGTGAGTTGATCGTCGTTTTCGCGGAAGACCTTGCAGCCCTGATCGGGTTGGCGATGGCGCTGATCGCCGTGGTCGCCACGATGCTGACCGGCGACCCGGTGTACGACGCCATCGGTTCGATCGCGATCGGCCTGTTGCTCGGCCTGATTGCCGTCTTCCTGGCGCGCCAGGTTTCCAAGCTGCTGGTCGGCAAGAGCGCGGAAGCCGGCGTGCGCGAAGCGATTGCCGATTTCGTGCGCGCGCAACCCGAGGTCGAGCTCGTATTCAATCAGATCACGCTGCAGCTCGGGCCCGACATCATGGTCGCCACGAAGGCGAAAATGCGCGGCGAGCTGTCGGGTCGAGAACAGGTCGAGGCGATCAACCGCGTCGAGGTGGCAATGAAGGCGCAGTTTCCGGAGATCCGCTGGTCTTTCTTCGAGCCGGACATCGAGGACTGATTTTTCTTTCCCGGCGACAGTGACCTGGCTTGCGGAACTGGCGAAGTCCCTCTGCGTCGGAGCTATGGAAGGATGGACATGCGTGCGTTTTTCGCCCCCGCCTTTGTTCTGGTTGCATCAACTGCGATGGGAGCCGACCCGGACTGGAGCGCTTACGGCGGCGACGGCCGCGGACAGCGACATGCGTCTGCAACCCGGATCACGCCGCAGAATGTCGCCAAGCTCGAACTGGCATGGAGCTTCCGCACCGGTGAACTCGGAAAGGGATTCATTCGCGCGCCCGATGCGCTGACATTCGAGGCGACGCCGCTGCTGATCGGCGACACGCTGTACTTCGATACCGCAACCGGCAAGGCGTTCGCCATCGACGCAACGACAGGCGTGGAGCGCTGGCGTTTCGACGCACAGGTCGATCCGGGCCGTTACTACTCCGAGATGACGTCGCGTGGCGTCAGCTACTGGCGTGACGCGCAGGCGTCTGCCGGTGGCGCCTGCGCCGAACGCATCGTCTTCGCGACGATCGACGCGCGCCTGCTTGCGCTGGACGCGCGCACCGGCAAGTCCTGTGCGGATTTCGGCGACAACGGCGAAGTTGCATTGTGGAAAGGTGTACGGCTGCGCAGCCGCGCCGACTACAACGTGACCTCGCCGCCGGCGATCGCCGGCGACGTCGCGATCGTCGGCTCTGCGATCGGCGACAATCGCGGCACCGACCTCGAACTCGGTGTCGTGCGCGCGTTCGACCTGCGCAGCGGCAAACAGGTATGGCATTGGGACCCGGTCCCGCGTACGGCAACGATTCCAGCCGACGCGGCCAATCCGGACTTCGCCGACATCGAGGCACAGCAGGCGCGCTGGACCGGCGCGGCAAATGCGTGGGCGCCAATTTCGGTCGATGCCGAACGCGGCCTCGTCTTCATTCCGACCGGATCGGCGAGTCCCGATTTTTTTGGCGGCGAGCGCCCCGGCGACGATCACTGGGCCAATTCGGTCGTTGCGCTGCGTGCCGCGACCGGCGAATTCGTCTGGGGCCGCCAGCTC
>DASRTK010000039.1:0-4839 GCA_035655975.1 Rudaea sp. | reverse complement strand
GTCGGCAAACGGTTGCGGCGCCAGATGATGCCTTCCTCGAAACCGTAGCTGACGGTAGCAATCTGCTTGAGCGGCACGCTCTGGCCCGACGGCGTCGGCACGGCGAGGCTTTCCAGCAGCGACAGGCGCGCGCGCTCGTCGCCGGGGCCGCGCAGCGACACTTCGATCAGCTGGTCGCGCTCGCGGTAGTACGTGACCGGCACGCCGGACAGCGAGCTTTGCAGGAAATTCGCCAGGTCCTGCGAGCTGACGCCGAGCACGCGCGCGCGCTCCTGGTCGATCGACAGGCGCACGACCTTGCTCGGCTCCTCCCAGTCGAGGTTCACATTGCGCACATTGGGATTTTGCCGCACGACCTCGGCAGCCTTGCGCGCGAGTTCGCGCACGGTCGGGATATCGGCGCCGGAGATGCGGAACTGCACCGGATAGCCGACCGGCGGCCCGTTTTCAAGGCGCAGCACGCGCGCGCGCAATTCGGTGAAGTCGTGCTCGAACAGCGCGATCAGGTCGGCGCGCAGCGCTTCGCGTTCGCGCCGGCCCTTGGTCAGCAGCACGAACTCGGCGAAGCTGGCCTGCGGCAGTTGCTGGTCGAGCGGCAGGTAGAAGCGCGGCGCGCCGGAGCCGACGTAGCTGACATAGTTCTCGAGCTCCGGACGCTTGGCCAGCCAGGCCTCGAGCTTCTTGACCTGGGCCTCGGTAGCGTTCAGCGAGGCGCCTTCGGTCAGTTTCAGGTCGACCATCAGTTCGGGCCGGGTCGAATCCGGGAAGAACTGCTGCTGGACGAAGCCGAAGCCGACGATCGACAGCACGAACAGAAGCACGGTTGCCGCGATGACGCTGCGGCGATGGCCGACGCACCAGTCGACGAGCGCGCGAAATCGGCGATAGAACGGCGTGGCGTAGGGGTCGTGCTCGTCGCCATCCTTGACGCGACGGTTTTCGCCGCGCATCGATGCCGGCAGGCGTGCGACCAGGCGCTTGCGCGCAACCCGCAGCCAGCTCTCGAAGCGGCTTGGCGCCGCGCCGCGCTCGGGCAGCAGCTTGTAGCCCAGGTACGGTATCAGGACGACGGCAGCGAGCCAGGAAATCAGCAGCGCCAGCGCGACGACTTCGAATATCGAGCGCGTATATTCGCCGGTGCCGGATTTCGCCGTCGCAATCGGCAGGAAGCCGGCCGCGGTCACCAGCGTGCCGGTCAGCATCGGAAACGCGGTCGATGTGTAAGCGAACGCCGCCGCCTCGGCGCGCGAAAGACCCTGTTCCATCTTGATCGCCATCATCTCGACGGCGATGATCGCGTCGTCGACGAGCAGGCCGAGCGCCAGTACCAATGCGCCGAGCGAAATCTTGTGCAGATCGATGCCGAAGTACTTCATCGCCGCGAACGTCATGGCCAGCACGAGCGGAATCGATAGCGCGACGACGAGTCCGGTGCGCAGGCCAAGCGAGAAGAAGCTGACCAGCAGCACGATCGCCACGGCGATCGCGAGCGTGTCGACGAACTCGCCGACCGACCGCTCGACCGCGCGTGGCTGATCGGCGACGCGGTCGAGTTCCAGGCCGACCGGCAGCGTCTTCTGCAGGCGTGCGCCGGCCGTGTCGAGATCCTTGCCGAGCTGCAGGATGTCGCCGCCGGCGCGCATGGACACGGCCAGGCCGAGCGCGTTCTTGCCGTCGTAGCGCATGCGCGGTTGCGGTGGATCGGAGAAGCCACGGCGGATCTCGGCGACATCGCCGAGCCGGAACAGATGGCCGTTCGCGCGGATCGAAATGTTGCGGATCGCGTCGACCGAATCGAACGCGCCGCTCGGGCGCAGGTAGATGCGGTCGCTGTCGGTCTCGAAACTGCCGGCCGGCGTGATTGCATTCTGCGCCTGCAGGGTCTGCTGCACCTGGTCGAAGCTCACGCCGAGCGTGGCCAGCTTGGCGTTCGACACCTCGATGTATATTTTTTCGTCCTGCAGCCCGATCAGGCTGACCTTGGCGACGTTCGGCACGCGCAGCAGTTCGAGCTTGAGCCGCTCGGCATAGTCGCGCAGTTGGGCATCGCTGTAGCCGTCGCCGGTCAGCGCGTAGATGTTGCCGAACGTGTCGCCGAACTCGTCATTGAAGAACGGGCCGAGCACGCCGGCCGGCAGCGTGTAGCGGATGTCGGCGATCTTCTTGCGTACCTGGTAGAAGACATCGGGCACGCTGGTTGCCGGAATCGAGTCCTTGACGACGACGAACACCTGCGATTCGCCCGGGCGCGAGTAGCTGCGCAGGTAGTCGAGCTCCGGGATTTCCTGCAGTTTCTTCTCGATCTTCTCGGTGACCTGCTCGGTGATCTCGCCGGCGGTGGCTCCCGGCCACTGCGTCTGCACGACCATGACCTTGAACGTGAATGGCGGATCCTCGGACTGGCCAAGACCGACGTACGACCACACGCCGAGCACGCCGAGCACGACGATGAAGTAGCGCAGCAGGGCCTGATTGCGCAGCGCCCAGGCGGAAAGATTGAAACCGCTCATACCGGGTTTCCCGAGGCAGTCGTGACGGCGGCGCGTTGGTCGCGGCCTATGCGTCCGAGATGGGTGAAGTTGAATCCGGCAGCGTACTTGAGCCCAAAACCCAGGGCGCGATCAAAGCCGATATGCGCGCACCAGATCAGCCCGGCGACTTCGAGCCCGGGCGAGGCGAGCGCCAGACCGGCGGAAAAGCAGGCGAGGGCGCTGACGTACGAGTGTGCCGCATTGTAGGCGATGGCGCCGAAGCGATTTCCAGCCAGATAGCCGAGAAACGAAATATCGGGCGCGAGGAAGAACAGGGCGAACGTGCCCCAGCCGAACCCCGACTTGTCGTACATGATCGCCGCGGCGGCAGCGACAGCGAGACCTTCGAGGCGCAGCAGCCAGCGCACGCCGCCGCTCACTTCGGCCGAACCACTATCGGGATGGGTCCCGATCCAGCGAGAGAAGTCTTCGTCGTAGGTGGGGGATTCGATGGATTGCGAGATGAGCAAGAGTTGGGGCGCAAGCATGGGATGTACCTGTTGAGCGGATTGCCGGAACGTGGGAGCGACGCTCCGGGTTGCGATCGGCTCATGAGTTGAAGGAGATTGAACTGCACGGTATGCACGTTACAGCGAGCCTTCCTGAATTGCCGCGCTGCGCCGCCCGTCAAACCGGGGAGGGGGCCGGGCGGGCGGCGCGCGCAGCGTAAAAGTATATAATTACAGATTTACCGGACGGTTGGCCGCATCGACGGGAGCGATGGTCTGGCCGTCGCGCAGCTTGTGCACGCCGGCGGTCACGATCCATTGCTTCGAATCTATTCCTGAACTCACGACCACACCCTGCTCGCGATAGGAGGCCACGTCGACCGGCGTCAGGCGCACCTGATGCGTATGCGGATCCACGATCCACACGGCAGCCTGGCCGGTGTGCTCGTACAGCGCGGACAGCGGGATCATCTGCTGCTGCGCCTGTTCCGACGAAGCAAAATACACACGCGCGGTTTGACCGAACTTCAGCGCGGGAGCTGCATCATCGAGGCTCACGCGCACGCGGTAAGTGCGCGTGACGCGGTCGGCTTCCGGCGCGATCTCGCGCACGTGACCGCTCAGGCGTGTGCCGGCATCGGCCCAGCTTTCGAGCATGGCCGGAGTGTCGACACGATAGTCGGCAACGCGGTTCTCGGGCACGGCAATTTCGACCTCGATCGCGCCGTCGCGCGCCAGCGCGGCGACCGACTGGCCGGAGGCGACGACCTGCCCGGTTTCCGCATTGATCGCGGTGATGATGCCGGCATGATCGGCACGCAATGTCGTGTATTCGGACTGGTTGCGCGCGACTGCGAGCGTCGCCTGCGCTTGCGCGACCTGCGCCTGCGCGGCCTTCAGCGTGTTTTCCTGCGTATCGAATTGGGTCTGGCTGATGAAGTGCTTGTCGAGCAGCGCGTGATAGCGATTGCGCTCGGCCTGCGCCAGGTCGCGATTGGCCTGCGCCGAACCCAAGGTTGCCTGAGCACTGGCGACCTGCAGGTTGAGGTCGAGCGGGTCGAGCTCCGCCAGTGCCTGTCCAGCCTGAACGTGCGCGCCGACATCGACCAGGCGCGCGCGGATCTTGCCGGCTACGCGGAAGCCGAGCTGGCTCTCGTAGCGTGCGTGCACGTCGCCGGAATAGACCTCGGCATGCAACGTATCGGCACCCTGCGGATGCGCGACCAGGGCCGAGCGCGGAGCTTCCGGCGCGGCGGCCTGGCTGTTGCAGCCAGACAGGTTGAAAGCGGCCGTCACGAGCAGCGCGGCGGCAGTGAGCTTCATCATGTGAACGGAGGCTGACATTGTTACAATCCTCTTGACCCAGATCATGCTATTTACTGAACGCTGTGGTATAGTATCAATACTAAACTATACTGTCCAGTATTACTTTCTACCTATGTCCTCCAAGCCATCATGATGTCCATCGCCATTGCCAAAACCTGCGGACCGGGCCGCCCCAAGGACCTGGAAAAGCGCGCCGCAATCCTGCAGGCCGCCAAGCAACTGTTCACGACGCAAGGATTCGACGGCACCAGCATGGACGCGATCGCCGGCCTGGCCGGCGTTTCCAAGCTCACCGTGTACAGCCACTATCGCGACAAGGAGCGCCTGTTCGTCGCGGCCGTCGAATGCGTCTGCCAGGAGCAGATGCCGGCGGAAATCTTCAACGCCGACCTGAAAGGTCCGATCCGCAAGCAGCTGTTGACGATCGCGCGCGCGTTCTTTGCCTTGATCACGAGCGAGGCGGCCGTGGCCGTGCACCGCACGATCGTCGCGAACGCGCAGCAGTCGCCGAAGCTCGGTCAGCTGTTCTGGGA
>DASRTK010000038.1:0-6009 GCA_035655975.1 Rudaea sp. | reverse complement strand
GTGTCCGCCGGGATAGGTGAAGACGTCCATGTCCGGATACGCCTCGCGATGTTTCTGTACAGCCTCGGACGGAATGCTCGTGTCCCTTTCGCCGAAGTGAAACTGCACCGGCGCCCGCAACTTTTCGCCGAGGAACGCCACATTGCGCGCGCCGTAGTAGCTTACGGCCGGCAGTGCCAGGCGCGTTGCCGCGAGCAGGGCGACCGAGCCGCCCCAGCAATAACCGACGACGCCGATGGGGCCGGCCGACTTGATCGACTCGGCTGCGCTGGCGACGTCTTCGATGGCGCGGTCGAAACCGATCTGAGCGACCAGCGCGCGACCGCGCTTGAATTCCTCGTCGCCATAGTCGAGTTCGACAGCGCTTTCGACGTGGTCGAAAAACGCCGGGGCGATCGCCGTGTAGCCGAGCCCCGCGAAACCGTCGGCGACCGAGCGCATGTGCGCGTTGACGCCGAAGATTTCCTGAATGACGACGATGCCGCCCCTGGACGCGCCTGCAGGCTTGGCCAGATAGGCGCCGATGCATTGCATGCCGGAAGTGTTGAGATTGATCTGCTGACCCATGCGATTGCTCCAATCGTCCTCACCTGCAGGTTAGTCCGCTCGCACGGCCTGTCAACCGGAGGCAACAGGAGTACATGCCCACGTTCAGTGAGCCAGCGCGAAGAGAATCGCGCGCATTCTGGTTGCTCGGCGAACTGGCCCTTGCTCCGTATTGGCGGCGCAGGCAGTTTCCTGTTCAGTGCACCTTGAACGTCGTCGTTGCCGTCAAGCCGAATGATTCGATGAGTTGTGTTTGCACTTCGTCCGTCACGCTGTTGATTCTGGAGACGCTGGAGTCGCCTCCCGAAACGCGATATCGCAACTGCCGTTTGCCCGGGGGCGTTTCGATGATTCGCATGACGCTGTCGGCAATTTCCTGCGGGTTTGCCTTCGAGCCCGCCAGATTCGCGCCCACTTTCTCCGGGATGCCAGCGACTTCACCGTAACCGTTCCTGCGCGCGGAATCCTCGCCCGGCACAAAATCGACCATGATCGGCGTGGGATACGCGCCCGGTTCGATCACGACCGAGTCGATGCCCAGAGCAGCCAGTTCGTAACGATAGACTTCGGCCAGCGCCTCGAGCGCGAACTTGCTCGCGCAGTACAAGCCCAGCGCGGGAATTGCCAGGCGCCCGGCGCCGCTGCTGACATGCAGCAGCAGGCCGCTTCCCTGACGCTTCATCTGCGGGAGAATCGCGCGATTCATGCGCAGCACCCCGAAGAAATTCGTGTCGAACAGCCGCTGTGCCTGCCCGGTCGTGACGGTCTCGGCGAGATCGACGATCAGGCTGCCGGCGTTGTTCACGAGCACGTCGACGCGTCCGTAGCGCGCGATCACGGCATCGATTCCGCGCAGCACCGAGTCCTCGTCGGTCACGTCGATTTCCAGCGCATGCAGGGCGAGTCCTTCGCGCTGCGCGAGCGCTTCGATTTCACCAGCGGCGCGGGCATTGCGTGTTCGCGCGTCGCGCATCGTGGCGAAGACGCGATAGCCGTTGCGAGCCAGTGTCTCGACGATCAACCGGCCGAAGCCGCTGCTCGCGCCAGTAACCACGACGACCTTGCTGCCATTCATCGCTGCTTCCCGCTGATCAACCGGGCAATCCTGCTACTTCGCCGCCGCACCATCGAGCGCAGCAATCGTCGCATGCGAAGGACCTTCATTCGCCTGCAAGCGTTTCGCAACCGTTTCTGCCTCGCGCATCACGCGCAGCATATTGCCGCCGGCGACTTTCGCCAGATCGGCGTCGCTCCAGCCGCGCCGCGCGAGTTCCTCGAACAGCGCCGGATACTTGTCGACGCCTTCCAGGCCCACCGGAGTGACAGGAATGCCGTCGAAGTCGGAACCGATGCCGATGCAATCCACGCCGGCGATCTTGCGGATATGTTCAAAATGGTCGGCGACCATCGCGATGGTCACGACCGGGGCCGGATGGGTCTTCTCCCACTCCTCGATTGCGGCCTTCGCGCGTTCCGGCTGGCCGATGTAGATGCCGTTGTACGGCGGCGAGTTGAACCGGGCCTGCTCGGCAGCGTGGTCGGAATCCCAGCGGGCCCGCTCCGCGGAAACATAGCCCGGATAGAAATTCACCATGACGATGCCGTGGTTCTGCTTGACCAGTTCGAGGACGTCGTCCGGCACATCGCGCGGATGTCCGGCAATCGCGAACGCGCCGGAATGCGAGAACATCACGGGCGACTGGGATGCGGCAAGCGCGGCTTTCATCGTCTCGGCGGAGACATGGCTCAGATCGATCAGCATGCCGAGGCGGTTCATCTCATGCACCAGGGCGCGGCCGAACGCCGTGAGTCCATGGTGCAGCGGGTTTGCCGTCGCCGAATCGGCCCAGTCGTTGTTCAGCGTGTGCGTCAGCGTCATGTAGCGTGCGCCGAGCGCGTACATCTGGCGCAGCGCCGGCAACGAGTTGCCGATCTGGTGGCCGCCTTCGATGCCGATCAGCGAGGCGATCTTGCCGGCCTTGTGGATGCGCACGATGTCATCGGCGGTATAGGCCATCTGCAGGTCGTTCGGGTAACGCGCCGTCATCGCGTGCACGACGTCGATCTGTTCGAGCGTGGTCTGGATTGCTGCCGGTCCCGTCAACGCCGACGGTATCCAGACCGACCAGAATTGCCCCCCGACGTGACCGGCGTGCAGGCGCGGGATGTCCGTCATGAGCGGCCCCCACTCGCACCCTTCGGGTGGCTTGGCCGGCTTGGGCAGGTTCGCCGTGCTCGAGCGCAAGTCCACGCCGTCGACGTTCACGAAGCATTCCCTGATCTGCCAAGGCAAATCGTTGTGGCCGTCGATCAGCGGCGTCTGTGCGAGCACGCGATTGACCCGCGCCGCCAAGGCGTCGTTCGACGGCGCTGGTGCGGAGTAGGAACTGGCGGGGGCAGCGCTCAGCGCGATGGCGATCGATAGCGGGTAAAGAACGTTCTTCATACGGCTCCTGGTTTGCGGATCGGGTCGAGCCGCGCGTTGACGCCGGCGGCTGTCAGCGGCGCAGTATGGCGAAACTCGCCCGGTTGTGAAATCCGCCAAAGCGCATGAAAGCGGGCTTTTGCGACGTGCGTCGAGGAAAGATGTCGCCTGCATGCTGGTGACGTCGAAGAACCGGCGCTTCGCATCCCCAAACGGAGTGACGGCGCGCGAGGGCGTCCCGGATGCCCGGGGCGCCACGCAACGGGCGACCCGTGGCGCCGCTGCGGGTACAATTGCGTTTTCGCGCGCTCCAGGTCCATGTCCCGCAAGAATCCCAAAGTCGGTTTCGTCAGCCTCGGCTGCCCGAAGGCACTCGTCGACTCCGAACGCATCCTTACGCAACTGCGTGTCGAGGGCTACGACATCGTGCCGAGCTACGGCGCGGCCGACGTCGTCGTCGTCAACACCTGCGGGTTCATCGACGCTGCCGTGCAGGAATCGCTCGATGCGATCGGCGAGGCGCTGGCCGAGAACGGCAAGGTTATCGTCACCGGCTGCCTCGGCAAGCGCGCCGACGTGATCCGCGAGGCACATCCGGGCGTGCTGGCAATCACCGGCCCGCAGGATTACGCGAGCGTGATGAGCGCGGTGCACACGCAGCTGCCGCCGAAGCACGATCCGTTTCTCGACATCGTACCGCGAGGCCGTTCGCGCAAAGGCGCGGACGCGAATGATATCGGCATCAAGCTGACGCCGAAGCACTACGCGTACCTGAAGATTTCCGAGGGCTGCAACCACCGTTGCACCTTTTGCATCATCCCGTCGATGCGCGGCGACCTGGTCTCGCGGCCGATCGACGAAGTGCTGATCGAGGCCGAAAAGCTCGTCAGGAGCGGCGTGCGGGAGTTGCTCGTCATCTCGCAGGACACCAGCGCCTATGGCGTCGATCTGAAGTACACCGAGCGCACCTGGCGCGGCAGGGAATACCGCACGCGCATGACGCAGCTGTGCGAAGGCCTGGCCGAACTCGGCGCCTGGGTGCGCCTGCACTATGTGTATCCTTATCCACATGTGGATGAGGTCATTCCGCTGATGGCGGAAGGCAGGCTGCTGCCGTACCTCGACATTCCATTCCAGCATGCGAGCCCGCGCATTCTCAAACTCATGAAGCGGCCCGCCGCGAGCGCCAAGACGCTCGAGCGCGTGCGCGCATGGCGCGAGGTCTGTCCCGATCTGACGATCCGCAGCACGTTTATCGTCGGGTTTCCGGGTGAGTCCGACGCGGAGTTCGAGGAACTGCTCGACTTCCTCGGCGAAGCGCAGCTCGATCGCGTCGGTGCATTTGCCTATTCGCCGGTCGACGGCGCGCGGGCGAACGATTTGCCGGGGGCAATTCCGGAAGAGGTCAAGCAGGAGCGACTCGAACGCTTCATGGCCACGCAAGCGAAGATCAGCGGGGCGAAGCTCCAGCGCAAGGTTGGAAGCGTCGTCGATGCATTGGTCGATCACGCCGATGCCAGTGGCGCTGTCGCGCGCACCGCCGCCGACGCGCCCGAGATCGACGGCCTGTTGCGCATTGCCGACGGGCAGAAACTCAAGTCGGGCCAGATCGTCCGCGTGCGCGTCACGGCGGCGGAGGAGCACGATCTCGTAGGCGCGCTTGCAGGCTAAAGACTCCTGTCGGCAAGGGCCACGTGCGTCAGCCACAGCCACGTGTCGCCCAGGGCCATCCGTCGCCTAGGGCCGCGCGTGGGCCAAGGCCACGTGTCGCCCAGGGCCTCGTGTCGGGGTACGCGCTATCTGGCTGCCAAGCTGTTTCTTTTTCTTTCCTCTCCCCCATCGCTTGCGATGGGGGAGAGGGTAGGGTGAGGGGGAAGCGTTCATGCTGCTGAAGCGTCCGGGTTTTCGCGCGCCGCCCCCTCACCCAACCCTCTCCCCCGACTGCGTCGGGGGAGAGGGCTAGTTCGGATACATCATGCGTTTCGTCGCACCCGCGCGTGACAAGGTCGATCCGGTTGTATTCACGCGGCCGCCGCTGTCGCAGTGGCGTGAATTTGCGCCATTCATCCAAACGGCCGATTGGCCGCGCGTCGACGCGTTGAACTCAGCCGTCCATCGTACTGAACTGGCAGACACAGCGTCTGCAGATCAGCGACGTTTCGTCGAACAGACACCGGCGCTGCTCGCCGATGGCCTGCACTACGAACAGCGCATCGCCGAGCGCGGAGAGATCGCAACGCGCGGAGGCAACTGGCACGACCTGCTCAATGCGCTGGTCTGGCTGCGCTATCCCGCATTGAAGGCTGCGTTGAATGCGCGCCAGGTCGCCGAGATTGCCGTCGCAGGTCCGAAGCGGCGTACGCGTTCGCAATGCGCACTGACCCACTTCGACGAAGCGGGTGTCGTCGTGCTGGTGCGCGATCCTGCGTTGCTCACGTTGTGGGACGCGCACGACTGGCACGGGCTGTTCTGGCGCGACCGTGAAGCGTGGAGCGATGGCCGCGTCGCCGTGCTCGTGTTCGGCCACGCGCTGCTGGAGCACGCGCTGAAACCCGGTCAGCTGCTGGTCGGCAAGGCGTTGGTCGTAACGATGCCGCGAACGGGAGCCGCCGACGGCGATTCAAACGATTCATCCGCGGAAGCGGGTCGGCCGGTAACCGAACTCGCGGCCGCGATCCGGCGTGGGGACCTGCTCAACGATCCGCAGGAGTTACGCCCGTTGCCCTTGTCCGGAATTCCCGGCTGGCATCCTGGCAACACGGTCGCGAGCTTCTATCGCGATGCCCCGTGCTTTTGTCCGTTGCGCGCGGGAAGACATTATCCGGCGCCGTTCGCGCTGGGGTGAGCCGTGCTGGCTCTTCGTTCCCAGTTGCTTCGTTGTTCCCCGTTGCTCGTCGTTAGCAGTCGCTCGTCGTTCCCAGTTGCTCGTCGTTTCCCAGATGCTCGTCATTCCGGCGAAAGCCGGAATCCAGTTCCTTGCCCTTGCTCTTTCCAGGGCAGAGTTTCAAGCAACAGGAAAAAGCAGAGACGCTGGATTC
>DASRTK010000037.1:0-28868 GCA_035655975.1 Rudaea sp. | reverse complement strand
CGTATCGACGACCGCGATGACCGGGATGCCGAGCTTCCTGGCTTCCTTGACCGCGATGTCTTCATGACCGATGTCGATGACGAACAGCGCGTCCGGCAGGCCGTTCATGTTCTTGATGCCGCCGAGCGACTTGTCGAGCTTTTCCTTCTCACGCACCAGGCCGAGCACTTCGTGCTTGACCAGCTTGTCGAAGCTGCCGTCGGTCGACATCTGTTCGATTTCCTTCAGGCGCGTGATCGACGCCTTGACCGTGCGGAAATTCGTCAGCATGCCGCCGAGCCAGCGCGCCGAAACGTACGGCATGCCGCAGCGGACTGCTTCTTCCTTGACCGAGTCGCGCGCCGAGCGCTTCGTGCCGACGAACAGCACCGAACCGCGCTTCTGCGCCAGGCCCGACAGGAAATTCATCGCGTCGGTGAACAGCGGCAGGGTCTTTTCCAGGTTGATGATGTGGATCTTGCCGCGCGCGCCGAAGATGTACGGCGCCATGCGGGGATTCCAGTAGCGGGTCTGATGACCGAAATGCACGCCAGCTTCGAGCATCTGGCGCATGGTGACTTGAGGCATGTGAAACTCCAAAAAAGGGCGGCCGCGAACCTTGGTTTCGCGCGGCAAAGCCCGGGGTTGAGACCTCCACGTCCCCATCGTTGGCGACCTCCATGCGGACGGCGTAGCGTCAGCCAGAAGCACCCCGACAACGGTATCGAGACGTGTGCGGATTTGTTCCCCAACGGGGGAACTGCGAAATTATATCCGATTCCGCGGGTTACGTGCAATCTCACGGCTGACCCGCCGCTGTTTCCGGAATCCGTCGCCACCACTGGCTGCAACTGCGCCAGGGCGATATTCGCGGGTTGCTCAAGCTACAATCGAGGCATGCAAATGTTCGGGCTGTCGGTCTCCGTGCGCGGTGCAGGGTACATGCCGTTCGAGCCAGCGTGGCGGGTCGCCGGGTTCCAGCTGCCGCAGCTGAACCGATGAGTCAGCCCGCCCGTGCAGTCTTCCTCAGCTATGCGTCGCAGGACGCGCAGGCCGCCAAGCGCGTCAGCGATGCGCTGCGTGAAGCGGGACTCGAAGTGTGGTTCGACCAGAGCGAACTGCGCGGCGGAGACGCGTGGGACGCATCCATCCGCAAACAGATAAAGGAATGCGCTCTGATCGTGCCGATCATTTCGGCGAACACCGACGCACGCAGCGAAGGCTACTTCCGGCTCGAATGGAAGCTCGCTGTCGAACGGTCGCACCTGATGGCCGACGACCGGCCGTTCCTGTTGCCGGTCGTTATCGACGACACGCCCGAGGCGTCGGCGCGTGTTCCCGACCGCTTCCGCGAACGGCAGTGGACGCGTCTGGAACACGGCCAGACTCCCCCAGCGTTCGGGGAGCACGTGGCGCAGCTGCTCGCGGGCGCCGTTTCGGCATCGGCCGTGCCGGGCGAGTCACGCGCAGCAGTAACGTCCAGGCACAAAGGACGGTTTGCGGCCATGGTCATTTCGGTCGCCGTGATTGCCAGCGTCATCGCCGTCGGCATATGGAACGGTACCCCGCGTGGCGTGCCGGTCGCTACGAGCACGCCCGAGGGCGCCAGCGTGTCCGCGACAAACGTTCCCGTCGCCGACCGCAAGTCGGTGGCAGTGCTCCCGTTCGAGAACCTGAGTGGCCGCGGCGAGGATAGCTACCTGGGCGATGGCCTGCAGGAGGAGGTGCTCAACGCATTGGCGCGCCTGAGCGAGTTCAAGGTGATCTCGCGCACGTCGGTGATGGAGTACCGCGGCAATACGCGCAACGTGCGCGAGATCGGCCAGCGGCTCGGCGTAGGGACAATCCTCGAAGGCTCGATCCGCCGCGATGGCAACACCTTGCGGCTCACGGTTCAGCTGATCGACGCGCACGACGATCGTCATCTGTTCGCGGCGAACTACGACCGCGACATGACGCATGTGCTCGAACTTCAGAGCGCGGTGGCGCGCCAGGTTGCCGGGGCGCTGTCCGCCACGCTGAGCCGTGCCGAACGCGGCGAGCTGGACCGTGTGGCGACCAACAATGGCGATGCCTATGACCAATACTTGCGCGCGCTGGCCGTGTTCCGCAATGAAACCCCAGAAGACGAGACGGGCGTGGCCGAATCCAGACGGCTGCTCGAAGAGGCAGTGGCGTTCGACCCCGACTACGCGGACGCGCAGGCACTGCTGTCGCAGGCGCACACCTGGACGTTCTTCGCGACTCGGGCTGCCGTGGATGGGGCAGCCGCCAAGCAGGCTTTCGAGCGCGCCATGGCCATCGACGCGCAACTGCCCGAGGCACGACTGGCGCGCGGCCTTTACTTGATGTATGTCGCCGACGACCTCGACGGGGCGTTGGTCGACCTCGCTTCGGTCGTGCAGTTGCGGCCGAACTCCGCGACGGCCCACTCGGCCCTGGGCTTCGCCTTGCGTCGCGGCGCCCGTTTCGATGAAGCGCTCGAACACCAGATACGCGCGCGCGACCTCGACCCGCTCAACCAGGCCTATGCCGGGTCGGCCTACCTGACATTGCTCGGACTGCGACGCTTTCCCGAGGCCATCGAGCACATGCAGCTGATGGCCAAACGGTTCCCGAGCGAGGGCGAACCGTATGTGGCACGTGCACGCATCGAAAGCTACCTGCAGCACACCGTCGAACCGCTGCGCGTGGCGTGGCGCGACCACGGCAAACAGATTGTCCCGGCATGGCAGAAGTTGATGGAAGCCGAAATCGCCCAGGCGGAAGGGCGCTACCTGGACGCAGTCCGGTTGTGGGAAGGAATTGCCACGAATCCGAATCCCATGGAGCGCGCCATGCGGATCGGCTTTCTGCATCACGCGGCGGGGAACGCGAGCAGTGCCGAGAAGAGCTTCCATGCGGCCGAACGCTATGCGGATGAATGGATGAAGAGCGAACCGGGCCGGGTCGATGTGGAGAACCTCGCCCTGGCCCAGTCGATGTTGGGTCAACATGCCGCCGCGTTGGCGACCATCGAGGCGCTGCAGGCCGAGCAACCGGAGTCGCGCGACGCGACCAACGGGCCGCAGCATTCGTTCATCCGCAGCGTCATCCTCGTCCGCGCCGGTCGCAGCGAGGAGGGTTACGCCGAAGTCACGCGTCTGTTGCGCGTACCATTCGGCGCACCGATAGGAGACTTCATGTTTCTGTCGGATCCGATGCGACTGCTGCTCAAGGACGACCCGCACTACGACGAATTGCTCAACCACCCGCCGCGGCTGTGAGCGCGCGAGGCTCGGGAAGAGTTGCTTGCGTAATGAATAGACCCGTTCGTGATAGTCGATGGCCGCCTTCGGGCGGCAACCATTTGTCGGTGTGCGGCCGCTTCGGGCCGGAATCGAGCCGCTTGAACGTCGTCGAATACCCTTGTTTGTGCAGCGCACCAGCCACACCTTCGCTACACTACGCAGCGTAGCGGTTTTCCAGCGGGCAAGGACCCCAATCGAAGGTAATGGCAGTCAGCATCAAAACCCCTGAACAGATCGAGCAGATGCGCATCGCCGGCCGCCTGGCCGCCGAGGTGCTCGAAGTCGTCAAGCCGCACGTCAAGCCCGGCGTCACGACCGAGGAACTCGATGACATCTGCCGCGAGCACATCCTCAAGGTGCAGCAGGCGATTCCGGCCAACGTCGGCTACAAGGGCTTTCCGAAGACGATATGCACGTCGGTCAATCATGTGATCTGCCACGGCATCCCGAGCCACAGCAAGATCCTCAAGGACGGCGACATCGTCAACATCGACGTGACCGTGATCAAGGACGGCTGGCACGGCGATACGAGCCGCATGTACTACGTCGGCAAGCCTGACGTGCGCGCGCAGCGCCTGTGCACGGTGACGTTCGAAGCGATGATGCTCGGCATCGAAGAGGTGCGTCCCGGCGCGACGCTCGGCGACATCGGTTCCGCGATCCAGCGGCATGTCGAAGGCAACGGGTTTTCCGTCGTGCGCGAATACTGCGGCCACGGCATCGGCACGGTGTACCACGAAGATCCGCAAGTGCTGCACTACGGCCAGCGCGGCAGCGGATTGCAGTTGCGCGAAGGCATGACGTTCACGATCGAGCCGATGGTCAACGCCGGCAAGCCGCAGACGCGCCTGCTGCCGGATGGCTGGACCGTCGTGACGAAGGACCACTCGCTGTCGGCGCAGTGGGAGCACACGATTGCGGTGACCGACAAAGGCTTCGAGATTCTCACGCCTTGGCCCGTGGCGGCCTGAGAAAGTCCGGCCAATGAGAAAGGTTGCCGATACGCCGTTTGCGCCCATCGTCGACCTCCCGCGGCTGGCGCCGACGGTTCCGCGCTCCGGCGTTTCCGAGGCCGCGCGCCTCGCGCTGCGCCAGTTGCTCGGCGATACCGACCGGCGCATCGCCGACGCCTACCGCGACGGCGCCTCGGCCTGCGAACTGGCGCGCGCGCGCGGTCGGGCAATCGAGCACATCGTTGCGCATGTCTGGACCGCGTGCATCGGCGAATCGACCACGATCGCGCTGTACGCAGTCGGTGGCTTCGGCCGCGGCGCGATGTTTCCGTATTCCGACGTCGATCTGCTCGTGCTGTGCGAACCAGCGCCGCGCGGTTCGACTGTGCGCGCGCTCGAATCGTTCTTCACGCTGCTCTGGGATCTTGGCCTGAAGCCCGGCCACGCATTGCGCACGCTGGGAGAATGCCGCGACCTGGCCGCGCAGGATGCGACAATTTATACCAGCCTGCTCGATGCGCGCCGGATCGCCGGCGCCGAGGCGCTGGATGCCGGGCTGGCGGCAATCCTCGGCGACACGGCGGTGTGGTCGCGAGCAACGTATCTGGCGGCGAAGCAGACCGATCGATTGAATCGGCACGCACGCTTCGGCGACACCGCGTACAACCTCGAGCCGAACCTCAAGGATGGCCCCGGCGGCCTGCGCGACGTGCAGACGATCTTGTGGCTGGGACGGCGTCTGTTCGGCGCGCCGACGTTTGCCGCGCTGGCCAGCCAGAATCTGATATCCGCGAACGAAGCCGAGAGCCTGGAAAAGGCGCAGGCGCTGGTCGAGCGGATTCGCTTCGCGTTGCACCTGGCCGCCGGCCGGGCCGAGGAGCGCCTGTTGTTCGATTACCAGCGCGAACTCGCGCGCCAGTTCGGATTCAGCGACGAGCATGCAAAGAACCTCGGCGTCGAGCAGTTCATGCAGGACTACTACCGCGCGGCGATCGTCATCGAACGGCTCAGCGAACAGTTCCTGCAGCGTTGCGACGAAGCGCTGGATGGCGGTACGGAGCACAAGCCGCTGCGACTCAATGTGGATTTCGTCAGCATCGACGGCCGTCTCGACTGCGATCCGCCGGATCTGCTGATCAAGCGTCCGGCGGCGCTGATCGACCTGTTCCGGGTCTGGATCGAGCACCCCGAGGTCCGCGGCCTGCGCGCCGACCTCGTGCGCCGCATTCACGAAGCGCTCGATCGGGTCGGGGCCGACCTGCCTTTCGACGACGAGGTCAACACCGCGTTCGCGCGGTTGTTGCGCAAGGGCGCGCCGGCCGTGGACGCGATCGCGCGCATGAATCACTACGGAGTGCTGGCGCGCTACCTGCCGGCATTCGGGCGCGTCGTGGGCCGCATGCAGTACGACCTGTTCCATGCGTACACGGTCGACGAGCACACGATGCGCGTGCTGCGCAACGTTGCGCGCTTCGCGGAGCCCGAAACGAGCAGCGAATTCGCGCTCGGCCATGAACTGTGGTCGCGACTGGCCAAACCCGAACTGCTGCTGCTCGCCGCGATGTTCCACGACATCGCCAAGGGCCGCGGTGGCGATCATTCGGAACTTGGCGAGGCCGAAGCGCGGGAGTTCTGCGCGCGCCTCGACCTGTCGCGCGCGGATACCGATCTCGTCGCCTGGCTCGTCCGCTGGCATCTGCTGATGAGCGTGACGGCCCAGCGCCAGGACATCACCAACCCCGACGTCGTGCATCGTTTCGCTGTCAGCGTCACCGAGTGGGAACAACTGGATTATCTCTATTTGCTCACGGTTGCCGACATTGCCGGCACGAGTGCGAAATTGTGGAATTCCTGGAAGGACAGGCTGCTGGCGGACCTGTACGTCAGCGCGCGTTACGTGCTGCGTTCCGGACTCGAGCGTCCGCCGCACGCCGCCGAAAGGGCTGCCGACGTCCAGGCGCGGGCGCGCGCGCTATTGCGCGAGCACCTGGACGAAGCCGAGACGACGCGCGTCTGGGCCGACTTCCCGGAGGAGTATTTCCTGCGTTTCACCCCGGAGCAAATCGCCTGGCAGACACGCGGCATTGCCGGCGACAGGTCGGCGGCGCCGCTGGTTCTGGTCGAAGGCGAAGGACCGCGTGGCGGCACCGAGGTCTTCGTCTACGCGCCCGATCGCGACGGGCTGTTCGCGGCGATCACCGCGGTGCTCGATCGCCTGAGCCTGTCGGTGCAGGACGCGCGCGTCGTCACGTCGCGCAGCCGCATGAGCCTGGACACGTTCTCGGTGCTCGATGCGCAGGGGCGCGCACTGCACGACGTCGGACAAGTCGGGCGCCTGCAGCGCGCGCTGACCCAGGCTTTGGAGCAATCGCCCGACGCGATCGTGCCGATACGCCGGCCGCCGGCGCGCGCACTGAAACATTTTCCGATCGCCACGCGCATCGAATTCCACGACGACGCCGGCGGCACGCGCCTGGCGCTGGTCTGCGCCGATCGGCCGGGGTTGCTGGCCGGCGTTGCCCAGGTGTTTCGCGCCCGCGGCATTCGCGTGCATGATGCGCGCATCGCCACGTTCGGCGAGCGCGTCGAAGATTTTTTCCTGATCACCGACGAATCGAACCACGCATTGGCTCCGCCGGAACGGCAGGCGCTGGGCGAGGCTCTCGCGCGTTGCGTGGACGAAACCATTGCCGGACCGCTGGAGGGCCGCTATGTCATCGCTTGAACACACCATCGACCTGGCCTGGGAGAAGCGCGCCGCGCTGACGCGCACGCGCATCGACAAGCATCTGCGCCCGGCGATCGAGGATGCGCTGACGTTGCTGGAAAGCGGCAAGCGCCGCGTGGCCGAGCCGAACGGCAAAGGCTGGCGCGTCAACCTGTGGCTGAAGAAAGCCGTGCTGCTGTATTTCCGCATCAACGAAAATCGCGTGATCGGTTCGGATCCTTCGCCGTATTACGACAAGGTGCCGCTGCGCTTCGACGGCTTCGACGATTTCAAGTTCAACATGCTGCGCGCGCGTGTCGTTCCGGGCGCGATCGTGCGTCGCGGCGCGCACATCGGCAAGGACGTCGTGCTCATGCCGAGCTTCGTCAACATCGGCGCCTACGTCGGCGCCGGCACGATGATCGACACCTGGGCCACGGTCGGCTCGTGCGCGCAGGTCGGCCGCAACGTGCACGTTTCCGGTGGCGCCGGCATCGGCGGCGTGCTCGAACCGCTGCAGGCCGCGCCGACGATCGTCGAAGACGGGTGCTTCATCGGCGCGCGCTCCGAAGTCGTCGAAGGTGTCGTAGTGGAAAAAGGCAGCGTGATCGGCATGGGCGTGTTCATCGGCCAGTCGACGCGCATTTACGACCGGGCCACGCGCAAGATCCACTACGGCCGCGTGCCGGCCGGCAGCGTCGTCGTATCCGGCAGCCTGCCAGCGAAGGACGGCAGCCACAATCTATATGCCGCCGTGATCGTCAAGCGCGTCGACGCCAAGACGCGCTCGAAGACGTCGATCAATGAGTTGCTGAGGGGATAGGGGCTAGGGGCTAGGGCCTAGGGACTAGGGATTGGAAGGACGCAGGGTCGGCGATGCTTTTAAGCCCCTCTCCCTCCGGGAGAGGGGTTGGGGTGAGGGTCGGGTAACGTCATGCGGTGATACGAGCCCGGACCCTCATCCGCCCCTTCGGGGCACCTTCTCCCGGTGGGAGAAGGGAAAACAGTATTCGTGGTGAGGTAGCTTGTGACAATTGCAAAAGTATACGGTCTCGAAAAATGCAGCACGTGCCAAAAGGCGCGCAAGTGGCTCGACCGCCACAAGGTCGACTACCTGTTCAGTGACTATCGCGAACAGCGCGTCGACGCGCCGACTTTGAAAGTGTGGGCAACGGCCGTCGGTGGCTGGGACAAACTGGTCAACCGCACGGGCATGACCTGGCGCAACCTGCCGGCCGCGCGCAAATCGCCGGCATCGGATCCGGAATGGCTGCTGTTGATCAAGGAATATCCGGCGCTGGTGCGGCGGCCGGTCGTTGTGACAGCGGATGGAGGAGTGAGTCTCGGCTTCACCGACAAGCTGTTCTCGCGACTCTTTGCCGCGAAGAGTTGATGCCAAACGCTCGTCATTCCGGCGAAAGCCGGAATCCAGTGCCTTTGCTGGTGGACATTTATTTGTCATGGATTTCCAGAGGCAGAAGGGTTCTGCGTTGTGCGCGTGGCGGGAAGAGCACGTCACTGGATTCCGGCTTTCGCCGGAATGACGAATCTGGGATGCTCCTCCCTAGTCCCTAGTCCCTAGTCCCTAGCCCCTAGCCCCTAGCAATGTCACCGATCCTCGACCTGACCAGCGCCCTCATCCGCTGCCGTTCGCTGACCCCGAACGATGCCGGCTGCCAAGGCCTGATCGCGGCGCGTCTGGAGCGGGCCGGATTCACGATCGAGCATTTGCGCTTTGGCGAAGTCGACAATCTGTGGGCCACGCACGGCAGCGGGGATCCGGTGCTCGTGTTCCTCGGGCATACCGATGTCGTGCCGAGCGGGCCGGAAACGGAGTGGGCGAGTCCGCCATTCGAACCGACGATTCGCGATGGCCGTCTATACGGCCGCGGCGCGGCCGACATGAAGAGCGGCGTTGCGGCGATGACGCTTGCGCTGGGAGCCTTCGTCGCCGCGAATCCGCAACACGCAGGCACGATCGCGCTGCTGCTGACGAGCGACGAGGAAGGTCCGGTCAATCGCGACGGCGTCAAGCGCGTGGTCGAGGAATTCCGCCGCCGCGGCCAGCGCATCGACTACTGTGTGACCGGCGAGCCGTCGTCGCGCGAGCGTCTCGGCGACATCGTGCGCGTTGGCCGTCGCGGATCGCTGTCGGGACACTTGCGCGTGCGCGGTGTCCAGGGCCACGTCGCCTATCCGGACAAGGTCCGCAACCCGATCCATCTCGCGGCGCCGGCGCTGGCCGAACTCGCGGCGACGCGCTGGGATGAAGGCAATGCCGAGTTCCCGCCGACGTCGTTCCAGATATCGAATGTCCACGCCGGCACCGGTGCACTGAATGTCGTGCCCGGCGAACTCGAGGTGCGCTTCAACTTCCGCTACTGCACGGCAAGTTCGGCGGACGACCTGCGGGTGCGCACCGAAGCGCTGCTGCGCAAGCACGGACTCGACTTCACCCTGGAGTGGGATCTGTCCGGCGAGCCGTTCCTCACGCACGATGGTCCGCTACGCCGCGCCGTGAAGGTTGCCGTGCTCGAGGTCTGCGGCATCGCGCCGCAAGCCGACACCGGCGGTGGCACTTCCGATGCGCGCTTCATTGCGCCGCTCGGTGCCGAAGTCGTCGAACTCGGTCCGGTCAATGCGTCGATCCACAAGGTCGATGAGTCGGTCGCGCTCGACGAACTCGAACTCTTGCCGGGCCTGCACCAACGCATCGCGGAGTTGTTGCTCAGTGGATAGCGATGCGTATCGCTGCGCTCAACTCATCCTGCTCAATGCTTGCTGATTGCGTGAGCGGTTGCAGTGTTGCTGGCGAGTCCGTAACGATGCGCATGTGTCAAACCCGTTACACTTAGGACGCGCGCTCGAACGGTCGTCCGTCTTCTGCGCGCAATCATGCAAGGTGTGTCAGAATCGACGAGGGCAGGGAGCCGGTTCAATAGCGACCATGGAGGTCCGTCCACCCGAACCGGCCTCGCAACTCTGCGCCGACACCGGGGTCCGCGAAGAAGCACAGGGGAAATGACGATGCGACATAACCTCGCGACAGCCATTGTCGCGCTGCTCGGGCTTGCCTGTTCATCCGGCGCGTCACAAGCGATGACGAGCACGACGCCGCCCGACGGCAACGGTCACCCCGCCGCGGTCGCGTTGTTGCGATCCGACGGATATTGGGCACGACCATTCTGCTCAGGCATGCTGTTATCCGACAAGGTCGTGGCGACCGCCAGCCATTGCCTGGAATTTGCCGTTCGCCTTCAGCAGGCCGGATGGCAATTGGCGGTGACGAACGACGCCACGCTGCAACAGGACAGCGGCGGCTGGCTGCAGATCAGTACGCTGACGACAAATGCGCCTTTCGGCCAGATCGTGCTGAACCCGGCCTATGATCCGAAAGTCCTGGGCGGCTATGACCATGATGTCTCTGCGGTCGTGCTTTCCACGCCGGTCAGCGTCGACCCGGCCGCATTTCCGACCTTGCCGACGATGGGCCTGCTCGATGAACTCAAAGCGAGCGGATACCTGCGCGATTCCACCTTCAGCGTGCTCGGCTATGGCATCGTGGAGAAACCGACGCCGGCGCATGGCAAATGGGTCAGCACGTTCAGCGGCGAGCGGCGCATCGGCACGCTCGGGTTCTTTGCGCTCGACAAGCGCTTCATTCACGAGAGCCAGCGGCTTCACCAGGGACAGGATGGCGCCTGCAACGGGGATTCGGGCGGACCGAGTCTGCTGCAGATCGGATCCACTACTTACCTGGTCGGTGTCACGAGCGCCGGCGATATCCCGTGCTATGCGACCAACACGGCTACGCGCACCGACACCGACGATGCGCTCGCCCTGCTGATGGAAGTGCTCGACGAAAATCCGTGAACACCCGGGGCGGGAGCGCTACGTGCCTCCCGCCCTCTGGCTGAAAGTGCGCAGTGCCGGCCTTGGCTGCGCTATCGACTTTCAGCGATGATTCCGGCTGGCGAGCCGGGACGCAGTGGTGTCGCGAGGGTGCAATTGCGCGTGCGCAAACGCAACGAGATAGTCCCGTTGCACCCCAGTCGCATCGAGGCGCGCAATAGTTCCGCCTTCGTCTGCATCGAGTCTCGCGACTTCTTCGTAGCGATGGCCCGCAATCGCCGAAAGCATCGCGACGCGCAGCAGCCAATCCTGCGCCATCGGCGAAAGGTCTTGCCGGCTTTTCTGCAGCAACATCACTGCCGTCGATCCGGCCAGCGCAAAGTCGCGGCTGCCAAGAGCGGACAGCAGGACGAGTTGTGAGCGGAGCGATCCCGGTTGCTCGCTGCAGGTGATCCAGCGCGGATCGGACCAGATTCCTTGCAAATGATCGGCGTCGAGAAACGGTATCGTGCGCCCGGCGAGTGCGATCAGGACATCGACTTGCTGAGCCGCGGCTCCACCGCTGTCGCAGTTGGTGAAGTCGGAGCGGATGGATTGCGTGGCGCCGAATATGCTCGGGTCGTGATTGCCGGCGAGCGGTTCGGTTTCGCTCAGCGCCGCAGCGATCTCCGTGGCCTGGCGTGTCAACTCTGCCGGCGTGAAGCCGTTGCCCGGCGAGAGTTGTTCGGGTGCCGGCGGCTGCAGGCCGGCAAGCACCTCGCGGACCGGGATATCGGCAGTGTTCAGTCCAAGCAGTGCAAGTGCGCGGCTGTTGATGAACCGGGCTCGCGGCGCTTCCAGCGACAGGATCGGGTAGAAATCCGAATTCGATCGGCGCGACAATTGGTCGAACAACGGCAGCAGGCTCTGGCGGTCGCCGACCTGGCGAATCGAGAAGTCGGCGCGACCGGCCAGTCCAACGCGCCGCAACTCGTCGGCGAGCGCCGGCTCGCTCAGTGCATCGTCATGCAGCGAGTCGAGTGATCCAGTCGGCCTGGCGATGAGCAGCAAGTCGAAATCGCTGGTCAGGTAGACGCGAAAATCCGCAAACGAACCGGCAAGCGTATTGCCGATCGCAGCGACCAGTTCGTCATTGATGCCGTAATCCTGGATCCACTGTACGAACACGCCATCGGGCGTCAGATGGCGCGGGATGAACCGGTAGAACTCCTGGCTGAACAGGCTGGCGACGCCGGACACCCAGGGGTTCGAAGGTTCGGAAACGATGATGTCGTAACGCGACTGGCTGGCGGCGAAGTACGCCTTCGCGTCGTCGAAGATCAGGGCTGATCGAGGATCGTCGAATGCGCGCTTCACGCGCGCCGCAAAGACTCTTGCTCCCTCGACCATCGTCGGCTCGATCTCGATCGTGTCGACGCGGTGCAGTCGCGGGTCGCCGAGCAGTATCTGTGTCGTCAGGCCCGAACCGAAGCCGATGACGGCGGCGGAGTGGGGCGCCGGATGCGTCGCCAGCGGCAGGATCGCCGACATCGTCATCGTCACCTCATCAACCGACGGCGGTGCATCGGAGCGCATCTGGATCGATGCATCGACCTTGCCGTTCGTCGCGATCATGATGCTGCCGTCGCGCAGCTGGGTCGAGGCGATGCTGGCGGTCTTGCCGTCGCGATAGAAGACGACCGAAGCGGAGGAACTGTCCAGTCGCGCCATGCCGCTGCGGTAGACGCCCGCGGCCATCGCCATCGGGTCGAAGCGCGCGAAAGACGCGGCGGCAGCGACGGCGACCACACACGTCAGCAACGCGGCGTAAACAGGCTTGCGCGTCGATGCTGCGGCACGGTTCAGCAGAAAGATGCCGAGAGCCAGATCGCCGGCAGCGGCAACGATCATCGTCACCTTCAGGCCAAGCGTCGGGACCAGCAGATGCACGGTCGCGAAAATCCCGACGATCGCGCCGACGGTATTGGCCGCATAGATGCGGCCGACGCTCGCTTCGCCGCCGCCGCGGCGGATCAGTTGCAGAGTGAAAATCGGCAAGGTCATGCCGGCAAAGAATGCCGTTGGCGCCATGATCAGCATGGCGCTGGCCGCGGTTGCCAGGTTGAACAGCGTGTAGCCTTGCGCGGTCCTCGGAAAAACACGAACGCACCATGCAACCCAGTCGAACGCGTGGTCGTAGAGCACGAGACTCGCGAGCGCTGCAATGCCCATCAGCACCTGGACGTAGCCGCCGACGGTGAGCAGCCGCCCGTAGCCGTCGAGTCGGCGGCGAATCCACAACCCGCCGCAGGCAAGGCCGCCAATAAACGCTGCCAGCATGAGTTCGAACGCGTGCACGGTCGAACCGAAAACCAGGCTCAACATGCGCACCCAGCCGATCTCGTAGGCGAACGAGGTCGCGCCGGTGACGAATGCTGCGCTCCACAGCAGCACTGAGACCGGCAAGGCGGCACGCAGGTCGGCGGTCCCGGCCGTTTGCGCGGGCTCGTCGTCACGCGCCAGCGCGAACGCGATCGCCGCAACTGCGAAGTTGAGAATGGCCCCGACGGCCATTGCGCCGGGCAGGCCGACAGCCGGCAGCAGCACGAACGTCGCGAGCAAGGCGCCGAATGCCGCGCCAAGACTGTTGGTGAAATACAGGCCACTCAGGATCGCGCCGTTGCCGTAGGGCAATCGACGCATCAGCGCATTGCTCATGAGCGGGAACGTGGCGCCGAGCAGAATCGACTGCGGCAGGATCAACGCAGCCGAGAGTCCCCATTTGAACAGTGAAGACGCGCTCCCTCCACCAAGCGCCGGTAACGCGCTTTCGTAGGCGAATTGAGTCGCTGCCGCGTATAGCGGGTGGAACACGAGCGCGGCAATGCCGATGCACAGCTCGATCCAGGCGTACGCGCGCAGCAGGTTGCGCCTGCGCGGAGTCCGCATGCTTGCCCGCCAGGCGCCGGCCGCCATGCCGCCCATGAAGATGGCCAGCACCAGGCTCTGTGCATAAGCGGCGTGGCCGAGAAACAAGCCCAGGTACTGCGCCCAGATCGATTGATAGATCAGGCCCGCGCAGCCGGAAATCGAGAACGCGATGAAGACCAGCGGACCGAGCCGGCGTACGGCAAATCCGGCGGGGACAAGGCGAGGGTTGCCGGATACCGCCGCTACCCCCGCCGGGCCGGTCATGGTCGCAAGGTCAAAGTATACTTTGCCTCACCCGGCAGGAACGGCGTGGCGCGGCCCTTGACCCAGTCGGCGTGCCCGGCGCCGTAGAACGGTGACAGGGGGTTGTCGCTCTGGCCGGCCGGCATGTGGAAGTAGCCGTACTCTTCGTGGCCTGGTTCGACGGCGAAGCGCTCCGAAGCGCCGAAGCCCGATGCAGAGACGTGCGGCATGTTGCTGTCACCGGCCAGTTTGTCGGCGGGCATGTCCAGAAGCCGGTCGAGTCCCGGCAGGGCGCCGCTCAGCGGGTGCTTGATCTTCGCGGTGTTCGTTTCACCCCACGTGCGCGCGGCGATTCCGCCCGGCATGTCGCCGAGTTTCTTCGCTACCCGTTCGGCACATTTCTGCAGGAGGTCGTCCCAAGTCGAGTAACCCGTAGGCAGCAGATTCGCCGGGCGTTGCGCCAAGATGGCGTCTACCAGCACCTCGGCCTGCCCCAGATGCGGCATCTTGAAGTCGGCGTACTTCGCCCGCACGGCGGCGGCAAAGCCATCGAGTATCGTGTCGGTAACTTCGGTCCGGAATGTGCGGGCGAGGCGATAGCCGACCGACGCCGGATCGGCACGTTCGTTCCAGTCGGCCGCGTATTTCTTCATGTCCGCCAGCGCGGGCTCGTCGCCGGCGTTGACCAGCGTCTTGACCAGCAGTTCGTGCCAATTGCGCATGAACAGCGCGCGATCATCGAGTTGGATTGCCAGAGCATCGTCCGGCGAAAAATGGTCCTTGGCTTTGAGGTCGTCGCGGATTTGCCGTGTACGCGCGCCAAGATCGAAGCCGCCGTCGCCGAGATTCCTGAAATCGACGCTTTCGAAGTCCAGGGTGCGCGCGTTTGCCGTCCACAGGCGCTGGCCGGGCGGGTTCGGCAGATGCGGATATTCCTGCGGCGTGAGCCAGCCATTCCAGCCCACGCCAGCCTGGCTCCAGTCCGACGGCAGCAGCGGGTCGTAGCCACCTTCGCGGCGTGGAATCTTTCCGGCAATCGTCCAGCCGATATTGCCGGCGTGGTCACCGACGACAAAGTTCTGAGGCGCGATGCCGGCGGTGTTCGCCGTCGCGATCGCTTCGTCGACGGTTTCGGCGACATCAAGCTTGGCCAGTTCCAGATTGAGCGCACCGGGCAGCAAAGCGGTCCATGCCAGCGCCAGCGGCGTCCCATCGGTATCCTCGGCGAGGATCGGCCCCCACTCGGTGTCGCGCACGTCGATGGTTTCGTCGGCGCCGCCGTGAACCTTGATCGTTTCGTGCGTAATCACCAGCGGATGCATCCCCGACTTGTTCTTGTACGTCGTCTTGTCGCTGGCATCAAGATCGACGCGTACCCAATCCATCCAGTCGCCATAGCTGTTCGTGAACGCCCAGGCGACGTGCCGGTTGCTGCCGGCGACGAGAGTCGGGACGCCGGGCAGCGTGACGCCAATCAGGTCGATGGTCTCGCCGGCACGACGCAGGTTCGGGTACATCAGGCGCGCGCGGAACCATATGTTAGGCACGCGCAGATTCAGGTGCATGTCGTTGGCGACGAGCGCGGACTGCGTGGTGGTCAGGGCGCCATTGATGGCGAAGCTGTTGCTTCCCGGCACTGGCTTTTCTGTTTTGTCCGCCGGGACGTGCAGCAATTTCTGGTCGACATTCGACAGGTTGATGTCGGCGGGTGGCGGCAGCGCCGGATAACCCATCGCCGGGCCGAGCAACGGCGCGTCCCACGGGCCGCCGCTGGCGGAAATGAATTTGTATACCGACTCCGGCAGCGCGCTGCGGATCTTCGCGAAGCCCAGCTCGCGCGCGTTGGTCGTGTCATGCAAATCGAAGAACATCGCATCGATGACCAGCACGCTGTCCTCGGCAGTCCACGGTGCCGGCGCGACGCGCAGCAGCCAGTATTCCCACGGCCGCGAGCCGAGCGAGTTCAGACCGGCGTTGACTCCCGCGGCATAGGCCGTCATCGCGGAAGTTTCCTCGGGCGAGGCTGCTCCGAGTGCCTGCGCGGCGCGCGAACGCATTCTGAACGGGCGCCGCTGTTTGTCCATCGGTAGCGCTGCCGGGCCAACCAGTTCCGACAATTCGCCGGCCGCGGCGCGGCGCATCAGGTCCATCTCGAAATAACGTTCTTGCGCATGCACGAAACCCAGCGCCCACGCGGCATCGCTGCGGCTGTCGGCGCGGATCGTGGCCGTACCGAGCGTGTCGCGCTCGATCGTCACCTTGGCCTTGAGGCCGGGCGCGGCAAATTCGCCAGTCAGCTGCGGCAGGCTCGCGCGCGTCAGCAGCCAGGCTGCGAGCGGGACCGCGATCAACAGCACGAGGAACAGCGACAACAGGCGTTTGAGAAACAAGTGGCGTTTACGCATGCGGACAGATCGACGGACGTGGAGGGCAAGGCCGCATGGTACCGCAACGTCCGTTTACTCCGAGGCAGAGTCGGGCGGCGGCGATGGTCGCTACGGCCTGGTTTGGCGAACCTCTATTGCGCCGGTCTGCTGCGACCGGCTCGCAAGCGTTGCAGTCAAGTCGCCGAGCGTCTTGCGATCGGTCGGCGTCGTGTCGTGCGCAGCGAGAAATTCCGCTTGCGCTTTCGTCGCTTCCCCACCGGCTTCCTCATCGTGGCGCAGGGCGATGAGTGCCTTGATCAGGTCCACACGCGTGCGCGGAATCGCAACGTGCCCGGCCGGAAGGACGCGCGTACGAATCGCCAGCGACTCGCGCAGGTACTTCTCGCCCGCAGCCGGATCGCCGAGCTCGACTTCGGCGTTGCCGAGATTCCACAGCGAGTTGGCCGTATCCTTGTGCTCGTTGCCGAAGGCTTCGCGGCGCAGGTCGAGCGCCTCGGTGAACGCGGCCCGCGCGCCGGGTCCGTCCTTCAGGCCGAGTCGCGCTCTGCCCAGGTGCACGAGCGCGAACGCGCGGTAGTTGTGGCGTGCGCCGAGCATTGCCGTGTACATCGCTTCGGCTTCGGCCGCCAACGCGGCGCCTTCGGCAAATCGCTTCGTATCGACGCGCACTTCGGACAGCATGTCGAGCGCACCAGCCAGCACCCGGCTCGGGCCATCCTGCAGCTTGCGTGCCTGTTCGACGCAGTTGACGAGCAGAGGCTCGGCCTCCTCATCGCGATCATTCACCACGAGCACCTCGGCGAGATTGCTTTCCGTGCCGAGTGTGCGCGTGTCGATTTCGCCGTAGGCTTTGCGATACAAGACCAGAGCGTGCTCGAACGCGGCGATCGCGGCCTCGTGATTGCCGCGGTCACGCTCGAGGATGCCGAGTTCGTTCCAGGCTGGCCCCATCGCTGGATTATCCGCACCACGGATTTTCGTCAGTGTGTCGATCGCCTGGTGGATCAGCGTCGAGGCCTTGTCAATGTTTCCGGTTCGGCGCGCGAGTGTCGACTCGCGCTGGGCCACACCGCCGGCTTGCAGGTCGCGTTCGGCCGGATCGGCGATCGACGGGATCAGTTCGCGCGCTTTTGCGTAGTCCCTGGTTGCCGCCGGATAGTCGGCGGCCAGGTAATTGACCCAGCCGCGCAGTGCGAACAGACGCACCAGCAGCGCCGGTGCGACCGCGGTCTGGGCCATGCGATCGATCGTCGCGGTCAGCACCGCGTCCGCGCGCTTGCCTTCGCCGAGCCCCGTGTACACGCGGCCGATCTCGGCTGCGACGGCCGCATCGACGCTCGGATCCTCGCTCGGATGCGCCTGCAGCTGCTGCGCGCCACGCTCCAAGATCTGGTTTGCGGTCAGGCGTTCGCCGCGGTTCTCGCCGGGATCCGCGACCGCGAACAGGCCGACGAGGAAGTCGGTCGTCGCGCGCGCCGTCGTCGACGCGGCGGTCGCGCGATCGCGCTCGATGCGCAGATGGTTGACCGCGAGCCAGGTCTCGATCGCGATCGCAACGACGGCGATGACTGCGACGAGTGATGCCGCGCGGTTGCGCATGACGAACCGGCGCAGTCGATAGAACGTTCCGGCGCGCCGCGCCTGGACCGGGCGCCCCTCGAGGTAGGCACCAAGGTCGGCGCTGAGCGCTTCCATCGAGATATAGCGCTGCGCCGGATCCTTGGCCAGGGCCTTGGCGGCGATCGCTTCGAGGTCGCCGCCGAGCGCGTGGCGGACGCCGGCCAGTCTCGTCCCGCTAGCCCACGCGCCGCCTTCGTCACCGCCCGGGGATTCCTGGGTCGTTGTCAGATGCAGTGCCCGGGTCAGGCTCAGCGGTTCTTCCTCGGCAACCGCGTGCGCCCAGGCAACCGGATCGCGCGGGTCGGCGCGCAGCGGCAGACGGCCGGTCAGCACATGGAACATCAGCACGCCGAATTGGTAGACGTCGGTCGCAACCGTCAGCGTGCTGCCGTGGAACTGTTCCGGCGCCGCGTACTGCGGCGTCATCGGTCCGGTGCTGTTCTGCGTGAGTCCCGGATCGGTCGATTCGACCAGCGACTTGGCAATGCCGAAGTCGAGCAGCTTGACGTGTCCGTCGGAGCTGACGAGCACGTTCGACGGCTTGATGTCGCGATGGATGATCAGGCTGCGATGAGCGCAGGCCAGCGCGCCAGCAACGTCGCGCAGGATCGCGATGCGCCCGGAGACCGTCGGCACACGCTCGCGGCACCAAGTCGTGATGCGCTCGCCTTCGACGTACTCCATCGTGTAATACAAAGCGCCGCCATCGGTTTCGCCGCTGTCGTAGAGCGCGGCGATGTGCGGGTGGGCGAGGCTGGCCAGGATGCGGCGTTCGCGCGCAAAACGCTCGCGCGCACTGCGTCCGTAGGCGGTATCACGCACGACCTTGAGCGCGACGCGGCGGCTGATCGAGGCGTCGGTGTGGTCGGCAAGGTACACCGAGCCCATGCCGCCGGAGCCGAGCAGGCTCAAGATCTGATAAGGACCGATGCGGGTGCCGATCAGCGAACTGTCTTCGCTATTGCGCGCGCGCCAATCCGCTATCGGCTCAGTGTTCTCGACCTCGCCGACGGCACGCGACAGCAGGCGGCTGCCGAGGCCGCCGCCGGGAACGAGGAAATCGCGTTTGTCACCTGCGGGCATCGATCTGGTCTTCGTTGTCTCGTAGAGCGTGGGACCTGTACAAAATGCTTTTGTTCGTCATTCCCGCGAAAGCGGGAATCCAGTTTGATTTCCATTCTGTTGTACAAGTGCAAATGGATTCCCGCTTCCGCGGGAATGACGACACATTTGAAACTTTGTTGGGTTGCCTAGCGCATGCGCTGCGCCAGCCACTCGCGTGCCTCAGCCCAGTTGCGCTGCGCCGTGCGCAGCGGAAGGTTCATGGCCTCGGCCGTTTCCTCTTCGCTCAGGCCGGCGAAGAAACGGCATTCGAAAACCCTCGCCCACGCCGCATTCTGCGCGTCGAGCTGCGTGAGCAGATCGTCGAGGACGACGAGGTTTTCCACCTCGGCATGGTCGGCTGCGTCGACGTCGTCGACATCATGGTGTTCCTGGCCGGCGCCGCGCTTCACGCGCAAGCTGCGGCGCGCGTAGTCGCACAGGATCTGGCGCATGATGCGGCTGGCCAGGTTGAAGAAGTGTCCGCGATCCTCGATCTGCTCGCGCGGCGAGCCGGCCAGGCGAAGATAGCATTCGTGGACCAGGCCAGTCGTGCCGAGTGTCGTCGGGATCGCTCCGCCGTTGCCGCGGCGGCGCGCCAGGCGGCGCAGGTCGGCATAGATCATCAGCACGAGTTTCGACCACGCGGCCTGGTCTCCGCCGCGCGACGCGACAAGCAGTTGCGTGAAATCCGGAACCGTAGACATCGCCGCGCACCCCCGACGCTTTCGGCTGCTCGTTTCGCAACCGAATCTCCCTTGGCGGATAGTAGCGCGGAGTGGTTCATCGAGCCTACTGGAAGGCATGTCGGCACCCCGGGAGCGGCTATCCGACCCGTCAGCCGGGCGCTATGCTGTGCATCTTCGGGGCCAGCAAAAAAACCGGCGTGAACGACTCCCTGGACTACGGCAAGACGATTCCGGAACCGACCGTTGCGCTGATCCGGCGGATACGGGCCGGTGACTCCGTGGCCCGCGATACGCTGCTCAAGCGCTACTTGCCGGCCTTGCGGCGCTGGGCTCACGGCCGGCTGCCGGCCTCGGCCCGCGACCTGTCCGACACCGACGATCTGGTCCAGGTAACTCTGATGCGCGCGCTGAACAACATCGACGAGTTCGACGCGCGCCATACCGGCAGCTTCCTGGCTTATCTGCGCCAGATCCTGCTGAACCAGGTGCGCGACGAGTTGCGCCGGCAGCAACGCCGTCCACCCGGATCTGAAATCGATACCGAATTGCCCGATCTGGAGACCCCACCGCTGGTCGAGCAGATGCTCGGGCACGAGCGCGTGCGCGCCTACGAGCGCGCGCTCGCGGCATTGCCCAAGCGCCAGCAGGAGTTGATCGTCATGCGCATGGAATTCGGCATGAGCTATCCGGAGATTGCAGCCGAAGTCGACAGCACGCCGGACGCCGTGCGCGTCATGGTCGCGCGGGCGATCGTACTGCTTTCGAAAGAGCTGGGCGGCGAAGGCACGTGAGCGGAAGATAAAAAAGACTGTTACGAAGGCACGAAGATCACGAAGGAAGAGCGCTTTCTGAAATATTGGAAAGTGCCGTCATTCCCGCGAAAGCGGGAATCCAACTTGATCTTATTCCATTGATACAAAAGCAAAATGGAGTCCCGCTTTCGCGGGAATGACGACTTATTAGAGATTCCGT
Source organism: Rudaea sp. (assembly GCA_035655975.1). GTDB lineage: Bacteria > Pseudomonadota > Gammaproteobacteria > Xanthomonadales > Rhodanobacteraceae > Rudaea. The sequence goes on along the minus strand of DASRTK010000037.1, from coordinate 8,165 downwards.
AAGTTTCTCTTTTCCGATGCTCTTGCTTCGCCTCCTCTTGCTTCGTGTCCATTGTGCCTTCGCCTTTTGATCCTTCTGGAAATGTCCCACATTGTTCGCTTGGACTTCGCGGCGGCGTTTAGGTCCATGTACCCATTGATCCGGACGCGCGCAGGAGCCCGATCCCATGCAACGTGAAACCAATCGCCCGGACCTGCCACCCAGCGACCTCGAACAGGTCGCCGCGCGCATTGCCGACGAGCAGCCGGTCAATTGGCGCGACGTCGTCGACGAGACCGACGCGGCCTCGCTCAGCGGCCTGCGCGAAATCGAGCAACTCGCGCAGGGCTTCCGCCATCTGCAGGTCAGCGCGATCGCGCCCAAGACGCCGTCATCGAACAAGTTCCGCTTCGGCAACCTGCAGGTGCTCGAGCCGCTCGGTACCGGCACGCAAGGCGACGTCTGGCGGGCGTACGATCCGCTGCTCGACCTGCAGGTTGCATTGAAACTGCGCAAGGTCGATTCGGACACGCTGTCGCACCAATTCCTCGAAGAGGCGCGCCGGCTCGCGCGCGTGCGCCAGGCCAACATCGTCAGCGTTTACGGCGCCGCCGTGCACGACGGTCGCGCCGGACTGTGGACCGAACTCGTGCGCGGTTCGCCGTTGGCGGACCTGCTCGCCGCGCATGGCCCGTTCCCGGCAGACGAAGTACGCGGCATCGGCCTGGACTTGTGCCACGCGCTGGCAGCGGTGCACCGCCATGGCCTCGTGCACGGCGACGTCAAGGCCGAAAATGTCATGCGCGAAGTTTCCGGCCGCATCGTGCTGATGGACTTCGGCGCTGCCCGCGAGTTCGAACATGCCGACGCCAGCGTCGTGTCGGGGACGTTGCGCTACCTCGCGCCGGAAGTTCTGCGTGGCGCGGCGCCGTCGCCGGCCAGCGATCTGTACGCGCTCGGCGTGCTGCTGTTCCATCTGCTCAGCGATGCCTATCCGTACGCCGCTTCGGACCTCGACGGGCTGCTCGCCGCGCAGGAACGCAATCAGCGCGTGCGCCTGACCAGCGTGAAGAACGGCGTTCCGGCCGACTTGGTACGCTCGATCGAACAGGCCATCGACCCGAACCCGGCGCGGCGCCACGCCAGTGCCCTGGCGTTCGCAACGGCGCTTGCGCCGCGCGCGGCGCGCAATACATCGAACTCGTGGGGCCTGCTGTCGGCCGTGGCCGCGGTAGTCGCGTTGCTGGCCGGTATCGTCGCGTGGCGCGGCGGCGTCGGCGGCTGGCAGACGCAGGTCGAGTTCCAGCGCGTCGGTGCGCACGGCGGCGCAGCGTTGGTCGATGGCGCCAGCATCGCCATGGGCGACCGGCTGGTGCTGCAGTTCCGCAGCAGCCAGCCGGCATTTGTATACATTTTCGACGATGACGGCTCCGGCTCGACTGGAGTGCTGTTTCCGCTGGCCGATGTCGAACCGGCCAATCCGCTTGCTGCGAATGCGTCGTACCGGCTGCCCGGGAAGCAGTCCGGCGAATCGGTCGCATGGACCGTCAGCAGCCACGCCGAACGCGAAGAGTTCGTGATCGTCGCGGCGACGACTGCGCAACCGGAACTCGAACGCGCGATCGCCGACTGGCAGCGGGCCGGCGCCAAGGCCGGCACGGCGCGCGGCGCCCTTGGGCTGACCTCGGCGCCGGAGGAAACCGACATCGCCAGCGCCCCGCTGCGCGAGATCCTCCAGCGCCTCAACCGCGATGGACGCGACGGCCAGCTGCGCCAATGGCGTTTCGTGTTTCCTCACGCCGAGCATTGACCGCCCGTCGCGCAGGCGAATGCGCTGAACTGTGACGCCCCGCGCGTTGCCATAGCTGTATGGCATTATCATCGGCAGGGCATCTGGCGGCCCATTGCCGGCTGGTGCGCGAAAGGAACGCGCCGACTCCGCAGCAGTTGAATGCCGCGCAGAGCCGATTCGATCGGGGCTTCAATCAGGGGTGTCGTGGCCGTGATTCATTTTTCGGTCCTCCGCGCGCTCAGCGTGGTGCTGCTGTCGGGAGCGGTCGCATTGGCGCACGCAGCCGGCCAGACTGCGCCGTCGCCCGTCGACAAGATCGAGCTCGCCATTGGCGTCGGTGACTTCGCGGTGGCACTGCACCTGAGCGCAGACCTGCTCGAACGCACCCCGGTTGGCGATCCGGCCCGCGTCGCCGCCTTGCAGGCGCGCCTCGATGCGGTCGTCGAAAGCGGCGAATGGGCGGCGAGCAGCGCCGCGCTGCGCGAAACAATCGATTCACTGCCCGACGCGCCGCTGCGTGCAGCACTGCTCGCGACACATGCGGCTGCCGATGCGGCGAGCGCGGGCAACGGCGCCTTGCTGCTCGAAATCGCGCAGAAAAACCTGGAGAAGGACATCGCGGCGCCGGCGACGTTCAACATGGAAATGCACGGCTGGGCCGCGAAGGCCGCGGTGATGCTCGGCAAACCGGATGCAGCCGTCACCGAGGCCAAGATCGCTGTCGATGCATGGCACAACCACAGTGGCGTGCGCGCGCGGCGCAACGAGGTAGGTCTTGATCTGCTGTTGTCCCAGATCGCCGCCAGCAGCGGTCGCCCTGAGGATGCAGTCCGTCTCGCCGAGGCGGCCGCGCACATCGCGGTGGAGACCTTTGGAGAAAACAGCCTGGCGCGCGTCCGTTCCGACGATCAGCGTGCCGCGGTGCTCGAGACGATCGAGCGCTTCGCCGAAGCGCGCGAATTGCGCGAAGGATCGCTCAAGGCGACTCGCGCGCATTTCGGCGAGCGCGACCTGCATACGGCGCAGGCAGAGGCGTTGCTCGGCGCGCACCTGCAGACGACCGGCAACTACGGACTGGCGCGCGAGCACTACGCGGTCGCCGACTCGATCCTGCGCACGCTGACCGATGCGGGCGTGCGCGACCGCATCATTTTCCACAACAACTACGCGAACCTCCTGCAGGAGATGGGCGACGAGGACGCCGCGCTCGAGCACTATCGCAACGCACTGGAACTGGTCAAGGACAACCGCACGCGCGCGATTGTCCTGACCAACATCGGCAACACTGAATTTCGCCTGCGCCGCTACGAGCAGGCGATCGCCAACTTCAATCAGGCGCTGCCGTTGCGCGAACAGGCCGAAGGCAAGGACAGCCCGGGGCTGAGCTTCGCGCTCGAAGGCCTCGGGTCATCGGCGCTGGCGCTCAGGCGCTTCACCGACGCGCAGCAGTACTTCGCGCGCGCGGTCGAGCTGCGCGGCAAGGCGTCGGCGCCGAATCACTCGCATTTGAATGTGCTCAACTTTGGCCTGGCCTTGTCCGATTGGGGCTTGGGCAACGACGCCGAAGCATTTCGCCTCGCAGTGCAGACGGCCGAGCGCCAGCAAAGCCTGCTCGGCGCGCTGGCGACCGGTTTTTCCGAGCAACAGAGCGTTGCGTTCGACAACCTGCTCGTGCCGGCTACGGCGCTGGCCGTTACGATCGCCGCTGCGCACGGCAAGGCTGATGAAATCGCCACCGCCTGGCGGCTGGTCATGATCGAACGCGGATTGATCGGCCGCGCCGAGGCGCGGCGCCTGGCGATGGCGCGCGCCAGCGCCGATCCCGGACTCGCGCAGCTTTATCGGGACTGGCGCGCGGCGAATTCCGCGCTCGGTGATGCCTGGCTCAGCAGCAAGACGAACGCTGCGCGCATGGCTGAGCTGCAGGGCGCGGCCGAAGCAGCAGAAAGAGCCCTGTGGGCGAAGCTCGGCTACGAGCAGGCCGATCTCGTGGCCGTTGCAACGCCGATCGGCGACCTGGCGCGGGCGCTGCCAGGCGATGGCGTGCTGGTCGCTTTCAGCGAAGGCGTCGCCAACGATGCCGCGCGTGTCGTCAATGCCGGCGCGCCGCAGGCGGCCGAGGATCTGTATGCGTTCGTCCTGCGTCCGCATTCGGCGCCAAACCTGTTGCGCATCGGTCGCATCGATGCGCTGACCGCGCAGACACGCGCCTGGTATGGGGGTTTGCGCGACCCGCAATCCGATGCGAAACAGTTGCACGATCGCGGCGAAAATTTACGCCGCGACCTGTTCGGACGCATCGACGGTCTGGCGAAGTCGACGCTGTTCGTGATCCCGTTCGGCGACTTGTTCCGCATCAGCTTCGCTGCGCTGCCAGGCCCGGGGAGCGATCGCTACTGGATCGAGTCCGGCCTGCGCGTGCACACGCTTGCGCACGAAAGCGATTTGCTGATGCCGGCGGCGCCGCCGCACGTGGTCAAGGCGCTGCTTGCCGGCGCGCCGGAGTTCGACGCGCCATCCCGAAATTCGACACCACCAGGGAAAAAAGTGGAAAAAGCTACCGCGGTTGCGGCGCGACAGCTTTGCACGAGCGTGGCCGAGCATGGTTTTCCGGAGATTCCCGGAGCGGCGCGTGAACTCGACGGGCTGCGCGACCTGCTGCATGGCACGCTCGGCGCCAAGGGCAAGATCCAGGTCATCGATGGCAGCCAGGCCACGAAAGAGAATGTGCTGGCCGCACTCGGCGGCGTCGACATCGTGCACATCGCCACCCATGGGTTCAGCTTCGACGAAAGCTGTGGAAGCGCCAATGCGCGTGGCATGACGCTGGATCGTTCGCAGGTCGGACCGGGACCGGTGGCGCAGCCGTTGTCGGGCCTGGCATTTGCCGGTGCCGACGTCAGCGGCGGACATGCGCCGATCGGCGTACTCAGCGCCGGCGAGATCAGCGCGGCGGACCTGTCGCACGCCGAATGGGTCGTGCTCTCGGCGTGCGATTCCGGTCTCGGGCCGATTGGCCACAACGAGGGCGTGTTCGGCATGCGCCGGGCCCTGCGCCTGGCCGGCGCGCGTACGGTCGTCATGAGTTTGTGGGAGGCCGACGACGCAACGACGGCGGACCTGATGCAAACGCTTTATCGTGCGCGCTTCGCCGAACAGCGTAACGTCCCGGACGCCATGGCGCAGGCAATGCGCACGACGATTGCGGCGCGCAGGTCGGCGCACGAATCGACTCATCCGTACTACTGGGCTGCGTTCATCGGCGAGGGCGGGTGGCGTTGATTGCATTCAGCTGCTCCGCTGGCGACCTGCTGCGCTAGACTCGCTTGCGACTGACTCGATCAGTATCAATTTGCCGTCATTCCCGCGGAAGCGGGAATCCATGTTGATCTTGTTCTATTGTCCAAAGGGAAAATGGATTCCCGCTTGCGCGGGAATGACGGCCATGAAAAAGACAAGGGGCGGACGTTCATGCTGACCAGAATCCTGACGGCGACTATTCTCGCGCTCGGCGCGGTGCACGCGGCACATACGCAAACCATCGCTCCCGACGTCGCCGAACCCGGCTCGATCGAGGACATCGCGAAGGCAACGACCGAACCACGCTTCTCGTCGCCGTGGGTTTCGTACATTCCGGCATCTTCGACAGTGCCGTCGCCGAAGACGTTCTACGGCCGCATCGCCGGCGCACCGGGTGAACTGGTAAATTCGTCGCAGGCGTACGCGTATGCGCGCGTGCTCGCAGCGTCGTCGCCGCGCGTGAAAGTGTTCACGATCGGTCGCTCCGAAGAGGGCCGCGACATCATCCTGATCGCGATTGCCGACCAGAAGGGCATTGAAGCTCTCGACGCCCTGAAAGCGGCGTCCGCATCGCTTGCCGATCCGCGCACGCTCGATGCCGCGGCGGCCGAGAGCGTGATCGCCAGTGCGCGTCCTTTCTATTACTTCAATGCCGCGTTGCATTCCGACGAAACCGGTTCGACCGAATCGGTCCTGGAACTGGCCTATCGGCTTGCCGTTTCCGACCAGCCGATGATCCGGCGCATCCGCGAAAACACGGTCGTGCTGATCAACCCGGTCGCCAATCCCGACGGCCGCGACAAGCAGGTCGAGTGGTTCTATCGTTACCTCAAGGGCAAGACCGATCGTGCGACGTTGCCGCGCCAGTCGCCGCCGTACTGGTCGAAGTACGCGTTCGTCGACATCAATCGCGATGCGCACCAGTTGACGCACGAGGCGACCAAGGCAGCCAGCCGCATGTTCTTCGAGTGGCATCCGGTCGTCGTCCACGACCTGCATGAAAGCGTTCCTCTGCTCATGACCTGGAACGGAACCGGACCGTACAATCCGAATATCGATCCGATAACGTTCACCGAATTCCAGGCGTTGAGCTTCCACGAAGTCGAGACGCTGACCGGCATGGGCATGCCCGGCGTCAGCACCTGGAATTTCGGCGACGGTTTCGGTCACATGTACGCCGACTCGGTCGCGATGAATCACAACGCGATCGGCCGCGGTTATGAGACCTTCGGCAACAGCACCGCCGAGACGCTGGTGCAATCGCTATCCGCGGACTCGACCTCGCGCGAGTGGTATCGCGTCGATCCAGCGCCGACGGGAAAGTTTTCCTGGTCGGCGCGTGACAACGTCAACTACAACGAGACCGGCGCGCTCGCAGCGCTCGACTACGTGGCGGCGAATGCGCAAATGCTGCTGAGGAATTTCTACGCCAAGAGCCTGCGCAGCTTGCGCAAGGGCATCGAACAGGCGCCGTACGCATTCCTGATTCCGGCGGATCAGGGCGACCCGACGCGCGTGGCGCAGATGATCGCGAAGTTGCAGGCCCAGCACATCGAGGTCAGCCGCAGCGAGGCGTCCGTTACCGTTGCCGAGGGATCGTTTCCGGCCGGGACCTATATCGTGCGGCTCGATCAGCCGTATCGCAATTACGCCGTCGACCTGCTGACGGCCCAGGATTATCCGAAGGATGGCGGCGAACCCTACGACGACCTGTCGTGGGAGTTTCCCGCTTATTTTCATCTGCGGGCGACGCCCACGGCTGATATCTCGATCCGCAACGCGCCAATGACGTTGCTGAAAGAGGCGCCCCAGTCCCACGGAGAAGTCGTCGGCAGCGGCCCGGTGTTCGTGTTGAAGGATTCCGGACAGGAGGGCTTGCTCGAAGCGCGCTATCGCCTGGCGAAGTTCAACGTGAATGTTGCCGAGCGTTCGTTCGTGCTCGGCGACGCGACATATCCGGAAGGATCCTGGATCTTGCCCGCGCAGGGCGGCCTCGCCGACGCGTTGCACGAAGTGGCCGGCCATCTCGGCCTGCATTTCGCCAGCGCTTCTGCGCTGCCGGACGTCAAGCAGCATTCGGCTTCCGCGCCGCGTCTCGGCGTGTGGGTGCCGTGGGCCGATACCGATTCGATCGGCTGGATCCGCTATTCGCTCGACCAGCGCAAGATTCCGTACACCTATGTCAGGGACGAGGACATTCGCGCCGGCAACCTGCGCGGCAAAGTCGACGTGTTGCTGTACGGACACGTCGACCTCGAACTGGCCGAACAGATCCAGGGCATTCCGAAGGTTTGGGGTCCGATGCCGTTCAAGAAAACAGCGAAAACGCCGAGCCTCGGCACGCCGGCCGAATCGGACGACATCACCGGCGGCATCGGCTGGGCCGGGCTCGAGCGCATTCAGGAATTCATCGAGCAAGGCGGCTTGATGGTGACGCTCGGCAACGGAAGCATGCTGCCGATCGAGGGCGGCATCGTGCGCGGCGTGCGTCGCGATTCGGGCGGCGTGCCGCGCAGTTCCGGTGGCGGCGGCGCCGATGCTGCGGCGGCATCGCGCGAGTCGGTGACGCGAACGCCGGGCACCGAAGTGCGCGTGACCTTTGCGCGTCCGGATCACCCAATCGCCTATGGCTATCCGAAAACGAGCCAGGTATTTCGCGGCAACTTCGCATTGTATTCGACGCCGCGGCGCTGGTTGCGCATGGCCTATTGCACGAGTTGCCTCGACGGACCGAAGGACCCGCGCAGCGTCGTGCTGCAATGGGGTGGGCCCGAAGGCGAACCATTTGTCGTCAGCGGACAAGCGTGGGGCGAGAGCAACCTGATCGGCCGCCCGGCGATTTTCGATTCGCCGGTCGGCCGCGGCCACGTCGTCGCATTCAATTTCAACCCGCTGTATCGCGACCTCAATCGTGGCGATTTCCGCATGGTCTGGAACACGATCATCAACTGGCAGGCCATTCTCGCGGACCGCAGCGCCGCGCCCGCGCCGTAGGGTGGGCCTGGGCCCACCGTTCTTCTTTTCAACGCAGTAGGGTGGGCCTTGGCCCACCGTTTTTCTTTTGACGTAGAGCAAGAGCGGTGGGCCAAGGCCC
>DASRTK010000036.1:0-6359 GCA_035655975.1 Rudaea sp. | reverse complement strand
CGGATTTTTTTCGAGGATCACGAGGTCGGCATATTTGCCGGGCGCGAGGCTGCCGATCTCGTCCTGGCGCCCGATCGTCTCGGCCGAGCCGATCGTCGCGGCACGCAACACTTCGTGCGGCGTCATGCCGCCGGCCGCATAAGCCTGCATTTCCCAATGCAACCCGAATCCCGGCACTTCGCCGTGCGCGCCGACGCCGAGCAGACCGCCGGCGCGCTGCACTTGAGCGGCGCCTTGCGCGATCGCCGCATAGAAGTATTCATCGGGCGCGTACCAGTGCCGGCGCGAAAATTTCTTCTCGGCCAGCAGGGGCGGGGAAAAGTGTTGCAGCTTCACGTCGTCCTGCGGCTGGTCGCGTTCGATGAAATAGTTTTGCGCAGGCGGTCCGCCATGCGAGATTTGCAGCGTGAGCGTGTAACTCACACGCGTCTGCGCGAGCAGGGTGATGACGTCCTTGTACAGCGGCGCGGCGGTCAGCGCGTGCTCGCTGCCCGGAAAACCATCCATGATCTGGGTCAGGTCGAGCTTCATGTCGAGCGCGCCCTCGGTCGTCGGTTGCATGCCGAGTTCCTGCGCCGCCATCGCGACCCACTGGCGCACGCGCCGGTTGCCGGTGCGGTACTCCTTGAGATTGCCGGTGCGAAAGTGATCGGTGTAGCGCGACAGCACGTCCTTGACCTGCTGCAGGCTCGTGAACTCGTTGTAGGAGAAGATCGCCGGCCCGGTCGTGAACACGCGCGGCCCGAGCGAGATCCCGGCGTCGAGCAGGTCCTGGTACGCGAACATGTCGATGCTCAGCGACGACGGATCCAGGCCCGCGGTCTTGCCGTAGGCCAGATCCGCAAGAAAGCTCCAGTTCTGCCGGTCGAGCACGCCGCGGCGAATCTCGGCCCAGTGATCGTGCGTGTCGATGAAACCCGGCACGATAAACCTGCCCGCGGCGTCGCGTATTTCGGCCTCGCGCGGAACATCGACCTCGCCGCGCTTGCCGACCGCAGCAATGCGATTGTCGCGGATCAGGACATCGGCATCGGCGATGACTTCGTCGCCGCGCATCGTGATCGCGGTGGCGCCGCGCAGCAGCAGCGTTCCGTGTGGCATATCGCGCGGCACTTCGACAATCGCCGGGAACGCTTCGACTCCATCCTGTCCATCCAGCGGCCGGGCGCCGGTTCCCGCAACACCGGCAGGAGCGAGCGCGACGCTATCCAGCGGCAGGCGATGGAACGTGGAGCCGACTGCCCAAGTGATCGTTCTGCCACCGTCGGCCCATCCAAAAAAGTCAGCGCCGACACTCGTGAGTTTGCGGTGGTCGACCGAGGGCGCGTCGAGATCGAGCGTCGGCGCATCGCCGGCCGGCATGCGCAGCAAGTGGAGCTGTTCGACGATCTGCGCGAGCAGCCATTGACCATCGGGGCTGATGCGAAGGTCATCGACCGGGACACGGCCTTCCTGGAAATAGAATCCGGGGCCGGTTACCGCAACGAGCTTGCGCCGGCCCGAGCCGTCCAACTTCACCGCATTCAGGCCGTCGTCGAACATCATGGCGACCGTCGTGCGATCGGTCGTGAACTGCGGCACGCCGCCGATATGCCCACTTGCCAGCACGCGCTCGCGACTGCTGCCCAACGGCAGCATGACAAGCTCCGCCTGGCGCAACGGCCCATATTCCATGTAGGTGTGCATGCGCTCGACGTTGCTCGAACGCAGCGCGATGATGAATTTGCCATCCGGCGTGAAGACCGGGCTCGTGTAGTAGGCGCCAGACTTGGTCAGCGCCCTGGGCGTGCCGCCGTTGCGCTCGATGCGCCAGATCTGTCCTCCCGCGGCGGCTGTCCAGCTCACGTAGACGATGGATTTTCCATCGGGCGACCATGACGGCTGAAACGCGGCAACGCCGACATCCGTGACCGGCTGCGGCCGCGCGTCTTTCACCAGTTCCATTGTATACACACGGCCGAGCGCGGAAAACGCGATGCGCTTGCCATCCGGCGAGGCAATCGGCGCCTGGATCAGACGTGCTTTCACCGGCCCGGTGTCATCCTTGAACGAGCGCCGGAGCGACGGACCGATGTCGAGGTCGACCTGTGCGTGGAATGGAATGACGCTGGCCTTGCCATCGGCAAGTTCGACGCGATGGATCCTTCCTTCGAAGGCGGCGATCAGCGCGCGGCCATCCGGCGTGAACGCATAGCCCGGCATCAGATCGCGCGACGGCGAACCTTCCTGGTCGTCGTGCTGCACCGGGTAGATCAATTGCCGGTCGGCGCCGCTGACGAGATCGCGCACGCGCAGGCCGGTCTTGCCGCGGAAACGCGCCGCATAGACGAGCGACTTGCCGTCGGGCGAAAGCGCCGGCCGCATCGCACTGCCCTGGTTCGTGACGATCGTCTCGTCCTGGTTCGTCGCCAGATTCCGGCGCTCGATGTTCCACATCGGCATGGTCATGTCTTCGTCGAACGTGCCGTAGCGGCCAGCAAACCACAGCGACTTTGCATCGCGCGTGGCGATCGCGCCGAGTGCGCTGAAGCGCTGATCCTTTGGTTGGTTGTCGGAAGTCTTGCCGCGCGTGACGCGCTCGCCGTGACCGTCGCCGTCGACTGTGTAGCGCCACAGCTCGTATGCGGTCAGGTCGGGACGAAATTCCGAGACATAGATCGAACGGCCATCGGCCGACCATGCCGGCGAGGTCAGCACAGCGTTGTCGTCGAGCGTGGAGATCTGGCGCGCATGGCCGCCTTCGGCATCCGCTATCCACACATTCTCGTTGCCGGTGCGGTCGCTGAGGTAGACAAGGTGCTTGCCGTCCGGGGAATAGCGCGGCTGCGAATCGAAGGCAAGACCGCGCGTGAGCGCGCGCGCCTCGCCGCCGCCGATCGGCAATGTATACAAGTCACCGAGCAATTCGAACGCGATGCTGCGCCCGTCGGGCGACACGTCGAGTGAAATCCACGTGCCCTCGTCGGTGTCGAAGCGGATGTGGCGCGTGGGGACGAGCGGGAGCGTTGACTGCGGCGGGCCGTTTCCCGGATTGCCCGGCGCTTGAGCTTGAGCCGGCGCGTAAGTTGAGAGCGCGGAAGCAACGCCAAGCGCGAGAACGAAGACGAAGCGCTTGAAGAAGAATCCTTCTCCCACCGGGAGAAGGTGCCGGCGAGCGGACGAGGGTCCGGGATCGGCTACGCGCAGATGCTCGGTAGAACCCTCATCCGGCGCTTCGCGCCACCTTCTCCCGGCGGGAGAAGAAAAAGCAGAGCGGCTCTTCGACATATCGATCGCGGTGCCTGTCAGTCGCGATAAGCCGGCGGCCACGCGTCGCCGGCATTTTTCGGCGCGTAGCGATCGCGCAACAGTGTCTGGCGCGTGACGCGCGACGCCTCGACGCCCCTGACGAACACCAGATCCGCTGCCGCGGAAGGCTCGAGCGGATCGCCATCCCAGATCACGAGGTCGGCGTCGAGACCGCGCGCCATGCTGCCGTAGTGGTCGCCGATGCCGAAGATGCGCGCCGGATTTACGGTCAGCGCCTTCAATGCTTCTGCATAAGGCAATCCGTTCGCGATGGCCAAACCTGCGGCTTCGCGCACCGCTTCGCCCGCGTTGTGACTCAGATGGATCGTATTGCCCGAAACCGTGAACGCGATCGTGACACCGGCGTGCTGGAGGATTGCCGCGCTGTTGGCGCGTGCGCCGAGCTCGTCGAAATTGAACGGCAGGTCCGCTTCCGGATCGATGACGACCGCGGCTTTGTGCGCAGCCAGCAAGTCGGCGCAGCGCCACGCTTCGGCGCCACCGAGCACGATCAAAGGCAGGTGGTAGTCGTCGGCAAGGCGCACGGCCTGGCGGATGTCCGATTCGCGCGACACCTGCAGGACCAAGGGCATGCGTTTGTTGAGCGCCGCGTGCAAAGCCGCGACGTTGACCGAGTTCTGCAACTGATCGCGCGGCGCGCCGGCGGCCTTCGGCGCATAGGCGTTGCCCTCCTCGAACGCGTTGCGCAGCAACTGCCACTGCGCGCTGCGCGATCCGCCGCCTTTCTTTGCCGCGCCACCGCCGACGCCAGCGTACAGCGCCGCCTGGGCGCGATCGACAAGTTCGACGCCGGGCGTGATGTGCAGGACCGCACCGATGCCGAGCAGCGCTGCGTCGGACGCCGATGCCGGACTCGTCACGGCACGCGTCAGGCCGTCGGCGAGCACGCTGGGCAGCAACACCGAGTTCGTGTTCAGGCCGTACTGCACGTCGAATGCGGCCCCGAGCGGGCCACTGTCGACACCGTAGTCGCGAGTCTCATCCAGCGAGGAAACCTCGACGAGACCGAGATGCGTGTTCGCGTTCATCAGACCCGGAGTGACGACTCGTCCACGCGCGTCGATAACCCGCGCGCCGGCCGGCACCGCGGCCTTCGCCTGCACCGATTCGAAACGGCCATCGTGGATCACGATCGTGGCATCGTCGAGGGGACCGCTCGTCCCATCAGTCAGTGTCCACGCCTTCGCATGCACGATCGCCACGGTTTCGGCGGCCGCCGAATTCATCGCGATCGCGAGCAGAACCAGGCAAAGCAAATTTTGAACGCGGATGAACGCGGATGAACGCGGATAAACGCGGATAAAGAACAGAGCATTCATCTTCCGCTCCGATCAGCGCCGATCCGCGTCCAAGTATTCGGCTTGTCGTTCAGCCGCGATGCAACAGCGATCTGGACTCTGATGAACGCAGCTTCTTGAGACAAGTATTCATCTTCCGATTTATGCGCTCTCATTCTCTTATCCGCTCTTACCCGCGTTGATCCGCGCTGATCCGCGTCCAAAAACGCTCTTCATTTTCCAACCCTCAACCATCATGCCCGCCCGTCTTTGCCGGAGGAGCGGGCATGGCCGGTTGGCCGAGTTCGAAATCCGCGCGCGGGCGGCGCGCCGGATCGGTGCGGTCGTAAACGAGCGCGCCGTCGACGAACACCTGGTCGGCGTGCGTGTAGACGCTGAAAGGATCGCCGGACCAGATCACCGCGTCGGCATTCTTGCCCGGTTCCAGCGAACCGATTGCTGCGTCCAGCCCGAGCACTTTGGCCGGGTTCGATGTGACCCATGCGATCGCGTGCTCTTCGGCAATTTCGAGTCCCGCGCGCCGGCCCGCGGCATAGGCCTTGCCGGCCTCGATGGCAAGGCGCTGGCCAAGCCACGGCGAGTCCGAGTGCAAGGTCACGCAAGCGCCGCCCGCGTCGACGAACGCCGCGTTCTCGCGAATGCCGTCGAGCGCTTCCATCTTGTAGCCCCACCAGTCCGACCAGACGACGGCACAGGTGTTGTTGCGCACGAACAGTTGCGGAATCTTGTAGGCCTCGACCGCGTGATGGAATGCGGCAATGTGGAAACCGGCCTCCTTCGCAACGTCGAACAACGTCGCCATGTCATCGGCGCGGTAGCAATGCCACTGCACACGAATGTCGCCGTCGATCGCGCCGGCCAACGTGTCCTTTTTCAAATCGTCGTCCGGCCGCTTGTCTTCCCTGCCCGCCTCGTAGTCGAGCCACTTCTGCCGGTACACCGCCGCGTCGGCGAACGCCGCGCGCACGCCGGCGACATTGCCCATGCGCGTCGACGGGAAGCGCCCCTTCGAACCGTAGGTGTTCTTCGGATTCTCGCCGCACGCCATCTTCATGCCGTAGGCGGCTCCCGGAAACTTCATCGCCTGCACTGTCGTCGCCGGCACGTTCTTGAGCACGACGCTGCGGCCGCCGATCAGGTTGCTCGAGCCGGGCAGGATCTGCAGCGTCGTGACCCCGCCGGCGAGTGCGCGCGCAAACGATGGATCCTGCACCGTGATCGAATGTTCGGCCCAGACGTTCGCGGTGTTCGGATCGGTCGACTCGTTCGTGTCGCCGGCTGCCAGGTCGAGCGAGGTGAACGGCAGCGCGAAGTCGCCGTCGTGCGAATGCACGTCGATGATGCCGGGCGTGACCCAGCGGCCGTGCGCGTCGATCGTTTTCGTGCCACTCGGCGCCGGAAGTTGCGTGCCGATCGCCGCGACCTTGCCGTCGCGCAGCAGCACGCTGGCGTGCTCGAAGCGCCGGCCGGCGCCATCGAGGACGGTCGCATCGACAATCAGCGTGTCCGCGCGCGGCAGCGGCGCGTACGTGCTCGGGAACGGATCGCCTTTCCACGGCAACGGCGCTTTCGGGCCATGCTCGTGGTGCTTGTGATCGTCGTCCTTGTCCTTGGCGAGCGTGTTCGAAAACGGCGCGGCAGCCCAGAGGATTGTCAGCAGGGCTGCCGCGAGTTTCACGTTGCGTGCCTTCAGAACTTGCGCGTGACCGTCGCCGTGATCACGCGACGCAGGCCGTAGAAGCACTGCGTGTC
>DASRTK010000035.1:0-4086 GCA_035655975.1 Rudaea sp. | reverse complement strand
CGGCGCCTTCTTGCGCGAGGCGATTTGTTCCGTCTTGCCCTTGCGCGCGTTCGCCGCGAACAGGGTGCCGGGTGGCGGCGCTGCGACGAAATAGGCATGCACGCCATCGAGGATCGCCTTGGCGATCTTCTCGCGCTGCTCAGGGCTCTTCAGGCGCTTTTCCTCGGCCGGATTCGTGATGAATGCGGTCTCGACCAGGATCGAAGGCACATCCGGCGAGCGCAGGACGACAAAATTTGCTTTTTCCACAAATCCACGATGGGTCGGGCCGACCTTGGTCAGCGCCTGCAACACCTGGTTGGCGACGGCGCCGCTGGCTTCCAGCGTCGCGCCCTGCGACAGGTCGAGCAGCACGGCCGCGAGCGTGTTGTCCTTGTTGTCGAGCGATACACCGCCGACCAGATCGGCGCGATTCTCGCGGTCTTCCAGCCAGCGGGCGGCCTCGTTCGTCGCTCCGCGCGCCGAGAGCATCCACACCGACGAACCGCGTGCGTCGCCGCTGCTGTACGCATCGGCATGCACGGACACGAACAGGTCGGCCTTCGCCTCGCGCGCTTTCTGGTAGCGCTGCTTGAGCGGAATGAAGAAGTCCGAGTCGCGCGTGAGCACCGCGCTCATGCCGGGCTGGCGGTCGATCAGATGCTTGAGTTCGCGCGAAACCGCCAGCGTGATTTCCTTCTCGTGCGTTCCGGCGGCGCCGGTCGCGCCCGGATCGTCACCTCCATGGCCGGCGTCGATTGCGATCACGACATCGCGCGGCTTCTCCATCGGCGGCGACGCCTGCTTGACGATTTCCGATTTAGACTTTCCGCGCGGAAACAGGTCGACGACGAGTCGATACGACGCTTTATCGCCGGGCAGGAGCCCAAGTGCCCCGGAGGCCATGGATGGCCGAGAGGGGCCGCCGGGCATTGCCTCGGACGCCTTGGATGACCGCGAGGGGCTGCCGGGCAGCAACAGGAAACTCTTCGGCCGCACGCCGCCGGCAAGGTCGAAAACGACGCGGACGTCCTTGCCCTGCTTGCCCGTGCGCACCGATTTCAGCAAGCCGCGGCCGACCGGGGTGGCGAAACCTTCGGCGAAGCTCGATGCGCGAATGTCCAGGACGATGCGGTCCGGGTTGGCGATCTCGAACAGCTTGTAATCGAGCGGGCCGTTCAACTCGAAGACGGCGCGCGTGCCTTCGGCCGTGGTGGACAGTTGCAGGTTCTTGATTTCGGTCGCAAAGGACGCCGAAGAGGCCGCGAACAGCGCTCCGGTCCCGAGCATCCGCAACAACCATTGGGCGACAATTCCCCTCATAGCACCCATTCAAGCGCAGACCAAGGAAAATTTCAAGTAGTTTTTCTTTATAAATCCTTTAGCTAGCTGAACATCCTTGATATCAATTGAGGAATCGTCACTAAGTTGACACTCTGCCCGCGGCCGGGCGGCCCAGATGGCGCACTCGTTCCACCCAGGTGGCCGCGAGGGGAGTAGAAGCCTCCAGCACGACATCGCGGGACTCCGGCGCGTGCGCCAGACGCAGGATCAGATCCGGCTGCGGGAGTCCGGTGCGCGCATGCTCGGGCCACTCGACCAGCAGCAGGTACGACCCTGCCGTCAGGTCGGCCAAGCCGAGCCATTCAAGTTCGCCGGCATCGGCTATGCGATACAAGTCGAGGTGATGGATCGTCAGGTCGCCGACCGCGTACGACTCGATCAGGCTGTAAGTTGGACTCTTGATACGCGTCTCCACGCCGAGCGCCACCAACAGCGCGCGCGCAAACGTTGTCTTGCCTGCGCCGAGATCGCCGATCAGAAAGACGACGCCTCCGGTGGAGAGCATCGGTGCCAAGCGCGCCGCCAGTCCCGCCAGATCCGGCTCATCGATGCGCTCGAACTTCAGCAAGTCGCCGTAAATCATTTTTCGGCCACGCGGTTGCGCAAGGCACGCAGCGGTTCGAACAGATCGCTGGCGAGCAGTCCAGCCTCGCCCGCGCGCGCGGCGACATCGCCGGCCCGCGCGTGCAACGCAACGCCGATGCAGGCAGCGTTATAGGAGTCGAGCCCCTGCGCGAGCAACCCGGCGATGACACCCGTCAGCACATCGCCCATGCCGCCACTGGCCATGCCCGGATTGCCCCACGGGCAGACGGCGAGTTCACCATGCGGCGAGGCCACGATAGTGCCCGCACCCTTGAGCACGCACACGCATTGGTGGCGCCGCGCAATCTCGCGCACGGCAGCGAAACGATCGGCAGCGATCCTCTGCGTATCGCATTCGAGCAGCCTCGCGGCCTCGCCGGGATGCGGAGTGAGCACGGAATTGGCCGGCAGCGAGAGCGGATAGCGCGCCAGGAGATTCAACGCGTCGGCATCGAGCACGATGGACTTGCCGGCCGCGATCGCCGTATGCCACAACGCATGACCCCAGGCGCGCTGGCCGAGGCCCGGACCGAGCGCGATCACGCTGGCGCGCTGCAGGAGCACCTCGAGTTCCTGCGGACCGCCAACGCCGCTAGCCATGAGTTCGGGACGCGCCGCGTTCAATGCCCCGACATGCTCCGCTCGCGTCGCCACGCTGACGAGTCCCGCGCCGGCGCGCAACGCGGCCTCACCGGCGAGGCGGATCGCGCCGCCGAACCCCAGATCGCCGCCGATCGCCAGGACATGTCCAAAATTACCTTTGTGCGCATTCGGCGCACGCCGCGGCAGTGACGCCGCGACTGCACCGGCTTCGAGCAGCCCCGAATCCGCGCGCACGCCGGCAAACACGGCGGCGGGAATTGCCAGATCGTCGAGCACGATCTCGCCGCAGTGATCACGCGCCGCGCCAGTAAACATGCCGCGCTTGCGCGCGACGAACGTTATCGTCGCGGCCGCCTGGACTGCGCTACCAGGAACGTTGCCGCTGTCGGCATCGACACCCGACGGCACGTCGAGCGCCAGCACGGGACGCTTCGCGCCGTTGACCCGTTCGATCAGATCCTGCGTAACGCCCTGCGGCGCGCGCGTCAGTCCTGTTCCGAACAGCGCATCGACGTAGACGTCGGCATCAGGCAAAGCAGCGTTGGCATCCAGGATGCGGCCAGCGGCTTCGATCCAGCCGGCGTGCGCGCGCGCCGCATCGCCGCCGGCACGCACTGGTTCCGCCGCGATCACGCTGACGTCGAATCCGGCCGCCAGCGCGAGCCGTGCGAGCACGTAACCGTCGCCGCCATTGTTTCCGCTTCCGCACAACACGACGATCCGCCGGGCCTGCGGCCACCTCATGCGCAGATGGGCAAACGCCGCGGCCGCGGCGCGCTGCATCAGTTCGTAGCCGGCGATGCCGTGCGCATCGATCGCCGCGCGATCGAACGCGCGAACCTGGTCGACCGTATACAACGCCGTGTTGTCCATGCCGCGATTATACTGGCGCAACTCACCGCTTCCGCGAAACGCCGTGCCTGCGCGCGATCCCGTCGATGTCGACTACAACCAGCTTGCCGCCGATATCCGGCGCTGGGGCGCCGACTGCGGATTCCAGCAGGTTGGCATCAGTTCGATCGATCTGGCTGCAGACGAAGCGCACCTGTTGAACTGGCTGGCCGCCGAACGCCACGGCAAGATGGGTTACATGTCTCGGCACGGCGTGAAGCGCAGCCGCCCGCACGAACTGCTGGCCGGCACCGTGCGCGTCATTTCAGTGCGCATGGATTACGACCCTCCCGGCGCGCGCGATGCCTGGGTCGTTCTTGATCAGCCCGAACTGGGCTACGTGTCGCGCTACGCACTCGGGCGCGACTATCACAAGCTGCTGCGCAACCGCCTGCAGCGGCTCGCCGACCGGATCGCCGGGCACGTTGGTCCATTCGGCTATCGCGCCTTCGTCGACTCGGCGCCGGTGCTGGAAAAAGCGCTCGCTCGCAACGCCGGACTCGGCTGGATCGGCAAGCACACGAATCTGCTCAGCAGCACGGCTGGCTCCTGGTTCTTCCTGGGCGAACTCTATACCGATCTTCCGTTGCCGGTCGACGCGCCCGCGACAGAACATTGTGGAACCTGCGTGCGCTGCATCGACATCTGCCCGACGCGCGCGATCGTCGCGCCGTACCAACTCGA
>DASRTK010000034.1:0-5838 GCA_035655975.1 Rudaea sp. | reverse complement strand
TGTACGAAGGCCTCAAGGCTGCGAATGTTGACGTGCACCTGATCGGCGGTGCCGATGTTGCCGCGGAACTCGATGCCAAACGCGCGATTGCGCAGGGCACGAAGCTCGCGGCGATGATGTAAGGATCCGCTGGCAGCGTTATATGCTTCGAATTGTGGGGGCTCAGAGCGGTTGACAGATCAGGAGGAACTAACGCCCTATCCTGCCGTCATTCCCGCGGAAGCGGGAATCCATTGTGATCTTGCCCAGGCATTATCCCGGAGAGCAACATGGATTCCCGCTTGACCAGCTCCGCTGTTGAAAGACGCGGGAATGACGAAAGTTTTAGGTTCTTGCTCGTCTGCCGAGCAATCGGCTGCGAAATCCAAGCCCCCGCTCTGCCTCGATGCAAGGCGCCTCCATTTTCTTTTGCTTTGCAGCACGGCTCTTGCTGGCTTGCGCGACGGCTCGGGCGTAATGTAGTTGCGCGTAGCGCACCGATGGCGTGCGACCCGCACAGCACTGCCGGCGGGACAGGGGTCGACCGCTTCGGCATATCCGCGACCTCGCGCAAGATTCCTTCAGGAGGATCTATGGTCAAGCAGCCGTTCGCCGGAACTATCGCCGCACTCGCCCTGATGTCCGCACCGTTACTGGCGAAGGACGCGCCTCCGCCCGCGGGTCCGCCACCGGAACTCGCGCAGCTCGCCTTCTTCGAAGGCACCTGGAACTGCACCGGCAAGACATTCGCCAACCCCATGGGCCCGGAGCATGCGACGACCGCGACGGTGCGTGGCGCCAAAGCAGTCGGCGGCATGTGGATGCATGTCTCTTACGACGAGAACAAGACCGCAGCGAACCCGATGCCGTATCACGCTGGCGTCTACATGGGTTTTGACGCGGCGAAGAAGACTTTCGTCGAAAACTGCGTCGACACGTTTGGCAGCTACTGCACGCAGAGCGGCAGCGGCTGGAGCGGCGACACGATGAAGTTCGAGGGAACCGGCAATGGCGGAGGCAAGCAGTACGGCGCCCGCGACACCTTCACGAAGAAGGGAACCAACCAGGTCACGCATGCCGGCGAGATGCAGGGCGACGACAAGCAGTGGATCAAGACCGACGAGGAAACCTGCCACAAGGGCAAGTAACAAAAATCTTGGCTTGCCGATCAGGAGATAACGGCGGCGGCGCGATGTCAGCACCGCCGCCGCAGTAATCCGGCTGACGAACTACAGGCGCGAACGATCAGTGATGTTCGTGGTCGTCGTCGTCGTGCTTGTCCTTGTAGTGCTTGAGCACCCACTCATGACGGTCGTACGGACGGTCCGTGTCCAGATCGAGCTCGACGCCGCCGGCCGAAACATAGGCACGGTCTTCGGCAGGCAGAGCGACACCGGACTGCCAGCGTCCATCGGTCTGCCAGTAGTAGGTCTTGGATTCCGGCGCAAAGTAGATCTGGTGGTCGGCGTAGTAGACGTAGTGGTGCTTGCCGGTCTTTTCGACGGTCACGGTCGTGTCCGCCATCGACGGCGCTGCGACAGCAAAACCGATTGCCAGCATGACGCCGACAGTGAGCTTGCGGAAGGTACGCATTAGCGATTCTCCTTGAATGGGTCGTTGGGGTTGAAGCAAGAGGTCTAGACAACTTGCGTGCCAACCGACAAGATCCCGGAATTCACTGACTTACAGCTATATCAGCCGCATAGCGTCGCGCCGTATGCAAGGCTGGCCCATGCGAAAGGTTGCAACTTGCAAGGGCCCTGGCTGCATGATTCTGCGGCCAAGTATTCAGCCAAGCGACAGGCTTACTGCCAGGAACCGAATTCGAAAAGCTGATTTGTATACGTCTCCACAACCGTACTGAAAGGCCGCTGCGCCGCGTCGACCAGGACGGCGCGGTGGCGCAGCACGGCGTCGGGGACGCGCACGACACTCCGATCGATTGCCGCGGCCGCTTGTGCTCCGCGCATTTCCCAACCCTGCGGCAATGGCGACCACAGCAGTTCGGCCGAGAGCGTACGCCGCTGGAAATGCAGCGGCTGTACGACCTTCCCGAACGGCTCGTCGGTGTCATCCAGGCGCTGATTCATGTCTGCGGTCAGGCGGCCCGGCACGTACCAGTTGTCGGCTTCGGAGAAGACATGCGTGCCGCACATCAGCTGCACGTGCCGGTAACCGATTGGTTCTCCGGCGTCGATCTTCAACAGGGTGCGAAGGTCGTCTGGAACCGGTTTGGAAGCGTCGCGAACGCGGCGCGCGACGATTCGCGGCGGATCGGCCAGACGATGATCGGCGCACCAGCGTTCGAGCGTCAGCGTGGCGCTGTCATGGCTGAGCAGATCGGCATTCAGGGTCTGCAGCAGCGCGAGCAATTCGACCCGCGCAAGGTAGTCGTCGGCGTGCGCGGGCGGCAGCGACGCGCAGCCGGCCAGGATCACCGATACGAGGATGAAGGGACAGATCATCAGCACATCGCGCGCAGCACCGCGCAAGAGCGTGCGGCCAGAGAGGCGCAGACGATGGCAACGCGACGTGCGAGTCAAGGCTTGATCCCCGCTGCTTTCGAGCGCGGATTATAGACGCGGCGACGCGTGCACAGCACAGCCAGGCTATTCGTCCGAGACGATTACCTCGGCGTCGAGCGCATGGCTGCCGCGCAGCGAGTTCGTGATCAGGCACCCGCGCTCGGCCCGATCAAGCAAGTCACGCGCCTTCTCCAGATCGCTGCCGTTTCGCACGGTGAGCCTGGCAAAGGTCGTGTATCGCACGAATTGCGAAACGCGCTCGACCCGATCGAGCACGCCTTCGACACGGCATTCGACGCGCGTCCATTCAAACCGCGCCGCACGGCTGATCGAACGGAAAGTCAGTATGAAGCAGTCGGCTAGCGAGGCGCACAGCAGGTTTTCCGGCGACCAGACGCCGCCGGGACCGTCGAATTCTGGCGGCGCAGCCGTTTCAAGATCGGGAACCTGCGGCGAGGTGACCGTCACCAGCCCCACGTTCCTCGCGGCGGCAGAGGCAACGTAGGTATGCGGGAAAGGATGCATGCGGTCAGGACCCGATCTGCGCCAAGGCATTGCTGGAGATGTAGTACGACATGGGTGCCTGGCTTCACAATCAGCCGCGACGGCCGACGATCGACAGGTTGCACGCGAACGCACATTTGCGCCTTGACTCAGATCACTCGCTGCACGGATTTGGGAGGAATACCGTGAACTGCTGCCCGCGAAACCGGAAACAGCCTCTGGCCGTCCCGAGATGCAACCGCCCGGGGGCGCCGGATCATGCTGTCAGCGGCCGATCGCTCATCAGACCGAGCAGGTTGCCGTCCGGATCCGTGCAGAACGCGAGCATGACTTCGCTTGTGGGCGTGCGCCCGATGACGTGCGGCAGCTGCTCGAAGTGCACGCCCTTTCCGCTCAGATCGGCGTGGGCCTGCTCGGCATCGGCCACCTTCAAGTAGAAAATCGTGTCGCGCCCACCCGGCTTTCCGCCCTGTGCGCTGAGCATCAGGCGGACGCCACCGATGTCGAAAAAGCTCATTCCCGGCACCTCGAACAGCAGTTTCAAGCCGAGTGTGTCGCGATAGAAGGCCGTTGCCCGCGGCAGCTCCGTAACGCTGAGTGCAATCTGTGCAATACCGTTGATCAGGTTCATGGCGGCTCCTTTCATTGCCGGCGAAAACGCGATACGATTAGCCTTGGCTAATAGTTAGTATAAGCTAACAAAATGTCGAAAGCACGTCAAGATCCGGATTCCACCCTCGGCCTGGCCGATCGGTTGCACAGCGTGGCGATTCACCTGCTGCGCCGAGCCCGACGCGAGGATGCGGCAATGGGCCTGCCGCCCGCGCAGGCGTCGGTGTTGTCGGTACTTGTGTTCGGCGGTGCGCGAACCCTGTCGGCGCTGGCGGAGGTGGAACAGGTCAAGGCGCCGACGATGACGCGCATCGTCGATGCACTCGAGCGCGCGGGGCTGGCGCAGCGGCAGGCGGACGCGGATGATCGGCGCAAATTCAATATTGCAGCGACCGCTGCCGGCGTACGCCTCATGCAGCAAGGCCGGTCGCGCCGCGTAAAGGCGCTGGCACAGCTGCTCGCGGGCCTCGATCGCGGCGAACGCGCCTCTCTTGACACGGCCATTACGCTGCTGGCGCGATTGCAGATGCGCAAATCCGGGCAATAATAGCCGGCGTATCGCCGCGCCCCGCCCTCACCGCACCTTGGAACAATGCATGAAACTTCGCACGCCGCTGATCGTCGTCATCGCGCTTCTCGCGCTCGCGCCCGCCTTCGTGCGAGCCCAGGACAAAGCGGCCGATGCCCCGCGGTTCTTCCACATCGACCCCGTTCGCCCCGTGGCCGAGTTGCAGGCGATCGCGCTTGCATCGACGCCGCCGGTCGAACACGGCGATTTCCGCGCGTCCGACCTCGTCGAACTGACCACGCTCGATCCGACGATCAAGCTCGACATCCGCTATGCGACGACGCGCAATTTTCTCGGCACTCCGTTGTACAGCCAGGCGCGCGCCTTCATGCAGCGTCCGGCGGCGCTGGCGCTGGCGCGCGTGCAGAAGTCCCTCGCCCATGAAGGCTACGGATTGCTCGTGCACGATGCCTATCGGCCGTGGTACGTGACCAAGATCTTCTGGGACGCCACGCCGGTCGACAAGCACGAGTTCGTCGCCGACCCGGCCAGCGGATCGCGACACAATCGCGGCTGCGCGGTCGACCTGACCTTGTACACGCTGGCCGATGGCCAGCCGGTCGAGATGCCGAGCCTGTACGACGAGATGTCGCAACGCGCGTATCCGACCTACGCCGGCGGCCCCGAAGAACCGCGCCGGTTGCGCGAACTGCTTCGCCGGCACATGGAGGCCGAAGGCTTCAGCGTTTTCCAGTACGAATGGTGGCACTTCGACTATCGCGACTGGAAATCCTACGCGCTGCAGAATGCGCGCTTCGAGGACATCGGCGAGACCAACGCCAAGGCGAAGCACTGACATGCAGCAGACCCTTGCCCATATCGCGCTCGTCGTGCGCGATTACGACGAAGCGATCGCGTACTACACGCAGGTGCTCGGCTTCGAACTGCTCGAGGACGAGACGCGAGGTCCGGGCAAACGCTGGGTAGTGGTCGCACCACGCGGAAGTCGCGGCACATCGCTGCTGCTTGCGCGCGCGGCCAATCCGGAACAGCAAAGCCGTATCGGCAACCAGACCGGCGGGCGGGTCTTCCTGTTTCTGCACACCGATGATTTCCAGCGCGACTACCAGTCCCTCCTGGCCCACGGCGTGAACTTTGTCGAAGAGCCTCGCTACGAAACCTATGGCACGGTTGTCGTGTTCGAAGACTTTTATGGCAATCGCTGGGACCTGATCGAACGCAAGGGCGCCGCGTGAAAGTTTTGCGTCCGATCATCGGCGTGACGATCGCCGCTGCGCTTGCAGTGGCCGCCGCTACGCGAGCGGACGACGCGGAACCCGCTGGCCCTGCGCAAGCGCTGGTGCCGGTGTTCGATTGCTTCGCGATGAACTCTGCGTGGGGATTCACGCTGTCCGGCAAACTCATCGACACCGACGGCAAGGTTTTCAGCTATGGCCGCCGCGGCAAGGCATGGTTGATCATGCCGGTGGCGGAAGGCAGTGCGAAGTATTTTTCCGAGGCCGATCTGCAGGACAAGTTCAGTGACGCCAGGCGCACGGTCCAAATCGATGCCGCGGCGCTCGCCGAAAACAAGGCGCTGATCGACGCAGCAGGATCCGGAAAACTGACGATCGCAGATGGCGGCGCGCGCGATGCCGGATCCAGCGGCTGTCATGCCTACGTGCACGATGCGGCGCACAAGCGCTATCG
>DASRTK010000033.1:0-10962 GCA_035655975.1 Rudaea sp. | reverse complement strand
GGATCAAGGTCGCCAAGGCAATGGATGCCGCGTTTTCGGACCCGCAGAATGACGCAGAGCGCAGGATCAAGGCACTGATCGATGAATTCGACAAACTGCAGGCGTCGAAACTCGAGCAGGAAGTCTTCAAGCAGAAGAAGCGGCTGGCCGATGCGGAACGAACGCTGCAGACGAAGGCGACGAAGGCGGCGCTGGAGAGTAAGCGCATCGCGACCGACAAGATCGCCTGGGCGCTCGGCAAGCTGTCCGACCTGCGCCGCACCGAGTTGAACGATGAGGACTCGCGCATCTTCCCGGGCTGGTACGCGCCGGTGATGATCGTCGAGAACGGAAAGCGCGTCGTCAAGCCGATGCGCTACCAGTGCCGCCTCGCCGCCAAGCCGGCGTTTTACGATACGAAGTTTCCCGGCACCTATAACGCGCGCCGCGACAGCCTCGGCGGATTCTGGAAGGAGCAGTTCGGCGCGACGCACGGCATCATGATCGCGAATGCATTCTTCGAGAACGTTTCGCGGCATCGCCTCGAAGGACGCGAACTCGCGCCGGGCGAGAAGGAAGAAAACGTCATCCTCGAATTCCGGCCGCGGCCGACGCAAGACATGCTGATCGCCTGCCTGTGGTCGAAGTGGCAGGCACCCGGCGAACCGGAACTGCTTTCGTTCGCCGCGATCACCGACGAGCCACCGGCCGAAGTCGCCGCCGCCGGCCACGATCGCTGCATCATTCCGATCAAGGCGGAAAACGTGGAGGCGTGGCTTAGTCCTGCCTCATCGAATCTCGCGGCGATGCAGGCGATACTCGACGATCGCGAGCGGCCGTATTACGAGCATCGGATGGCGGCTTGAGTCGGATGATCGAAGCCGGCACACCGGCTTGTCGTGGATCGGGCTTGCCGCGGATCAGGGCTTGTTGCAGACGATAATGACCATCGGCGTGCGTTCGACCGGCGGACTGGCAAAGTGACGGTACTTGCGCGGCTGGGCATTTCCCCAGCGGTCGAGCTTCGATTTCCAGGTGTCGGCCGGGTCGTCGACGATCGCACTCTTCTTCTTGAAGACGGACAGCGGAAAAACCTGCTTCATCAGCTTGTGGCCGTCCTGGGTCCAGTCAGACGGAGGCGATTCGTTGAGCCATTCAAAATCCATGACCTTTGATCCTTAGCGAGGTGTCAGGCAACGGTGTTGTGACCGCGGCCAGCTTTCCATTATATCCCGGAAGCGCCTTGCTTACAAATCAATGGGTTGCTGCAGGACGACGGCAGATGAAATCGTCACGCCTGGACCGTTTGAGGAGAATGGCGTCGGACCGCAATGGGGGCCTGCCTGCGTCTTCGAGGCGACGTCGTGCGGATCGAACGCGGCTGGCGCCAGCAGCGGCCAACGCGACTCGAGCGCTGGTGCACTCGTCCACGAGCGCACTGCTACGCCCGCGCCGCTGCGCATCATCGGTTGTTCCGTCGCCTTGGCGCAGAGCCGATGCGCCACCGACGGAGACTGCGCTTGTGCCAACGATATCCATCGACGGGATGGATCGCCGAAACCAGAGATCAGGACGACGACGACCGGCGGCGAAGTTGTCGTCATGGATGGCAGCGTCGCGCTATTGCTGCGTGCTGGCAAACAGGCATAGCATCGACACACGTGCCTGGGGGCATGTTGCTCGACTCGGGATTGCTCGACGGAGGGACTCGCCATTGAAAGCAGACTTCGGCCGGCGGCATTCGCTGTACATGGGCCGTCACCAACACACCGGACACTGAAATGATCGCCAGCAAGGGGGCGCACCTGTTTTCCGGCGCAAGATTTTCGCTCGTTCGCTCGAACATCTGGCAGCGATCGGCGAAGTCGCGCGCGTCGATTGGACCAGGACCGGCTGCCGATGGCCAACATCCTCGTAGTTGACGATCGCGCCAGCAACCGCGAGTTCCTGAGCACGCTGCTCGGGTACGCCGGGCATGTGGTGCAGCAGGCGAGCGATGGCGCGGATGCGCTGGAAAGCGTGCGCGCGCAGCGCCCCGACCTGGTGATCACCGACGTCATGATGCCGACGATGAGTGGCCACGACTTCGTCCTGCTTCTGCGTGCCAATCGCGAAACGGCCGACCTGCCCGTCGTTTTCTTTACCGCGACGCACCGTGTGCCCGAAGCACGCCGGTTGGCGCAGGCCTGCGGCGTCACCGCGGTGTTGTCGCGGCCGGCGGGTGCGGAGGAAATCCTGCAGGCCATCGAAGCCATGGTCGGCCCTGCCTTGCTGCCGTTTGCCGATGCGGACGCCGCTGCGCGGATCCCCGACGCTATTGGCGCGGCGTTGCCAGCGTATCTTCGCAAGCTGACGGAACTGCAACTCAGCTTGCGCGAACGGATCGATTCCGGGGGCTCCGGCAACAGCATCGACGGAGGTCTTTCGTTCCAGGCATTCAGCCTGCGGCTGGCCGCGCTGCTGGAAGTCGACATCGCGCTTTCTTCCGAACGCGATCCACAGGCCCTGTTGACGCTCTTCTGCCGCAGCGCCCAGGACATCATGAACTGTCAGTACAGCGCGCTCGGAATCCTCGACTCCGACGGCCGTCGACTCAAGTATGTCGCCACGCGCGGACTGAGCGAAGACGTGCAGGCGCGGATTACCGCGATCGACCCGGCCATCGGCGTATTCGGCAAAGTCCTCACGACCGGTGTGTCGCATCGCGCCAGCGCCGAGTCCGGCGACGCCACGACACTGCCCGGCCTGGAGGGTTTTCACCCCGCGGTCGATTCGCTGCTCATTGTTCCGTTTCCGGTGCGCTCGGCGACGCCGTTGTCGGGCTGGATCTATTTCGCACAGCACTTGGGCGGCGAAGCATTCAGCGAGGAGGACGAGCGCTTTGCGGTGACGATGACGGCGCAGTTCGCGCTGGCCTACGGCAACCTCGTCCTCTATGAGGGCGTTAAACGCGCGGCGGAAGAAGTGCGCGAAAGCGACCGGCGCTTCCGCGAACTGCTCGACAACGTCGAGCTGATATCGGTGATGCTGGACCGCGATGGCCGCATCACCTACTGCAACGACTATTTCGTGCAAGTGACCGGCTGGAAGCGCGAGGAGTTGCTCAACCAGCTGTGGTTCGATCGTTTCCCGCCCGAGGACGAACGCGAGGTGCGGCGGGACCGTTACCGGCTTCTTCTCGGCGGCGACCGCAGCGCCCAGCACATGGAAAGGGAGATCCTGACTCGCAGCGGCGAACGCCGCCTGGTCCATCTCAATCACACGCTGTTGCGTTCGGCATCGGGCGAAGTCACCGGTGTGGCGAGTATTGGCGAGGATGTTACCTCCCAGCGCCGCGCGCAGGCCGAACTGGCGCACAGCGTCACGCACGACATGGTCACCGGGCTGCCGCGGTTCGTCCTGATCGAGGAATACCTGCACGAGGCTTGCGTCAACGCCGCCGCCAACGACGGCCGGGTCATCGTGTTCTATCTCGACCTGGACCGGTTCCACTCGATCAACGAGACCCAGGGCCGCGAGGTCGGCGATCACGTACTGCTCACAACGGCGCAACGGCTGAGCGACTTGATCGGCGCGAACGGACGAGTCGCCCACGTCGCCGCCGACGAATTTGCAATCGTGCTGCAGGATCCGGTCCTGGCACAGGACCAGGTCGAGTTCGGCGAATCGATGCGCGCGCGCATCGAGGAGCCGATCCACTTCGATGGCCGGCGTCTGTTCGTTTCCTGCAGCATCGGCGTCAGTTGCTTCCCGGACAACGGATCGAGTCCCCAAGAGCTGCTGCGCCAGGCCGAGTCGGCGATGCTGCGCGCCAAGCACGAAGGCCGCAATACCGTGATCGCGTTTGCCAACGAGCACAAGCAGGAACTGGAGGATCGGTTCACGCTTGGCTTGCGCCTCGGCGATGCACTGCGCAACGGCGAGTTCCTGCTGCATTACCAGCCGCAGATCAGCGGCCAGGACTGGCGCATTTCCGGCTTCGAGGCGCTGCTGCGCTGGCAAAGCCCGGAATTCGGCTTCCTGACACCCAAGCGCTTCCTCCAGGTCGCCGAAGACCTCGGGATGATGGACGAAATCGCCAGCTTCGTACTGGAGTCCGCCTGCCGGCAGGCACGCGCGTGGATCGACGCCGGCATCGAAGACTTCTCCATATCGATAAACGTCTCGCCGACACAAATGCATCGGCACGCCTTCGTCGAGGACATGCGCAAGGCACTCGTGCGCTGGCGCTTGCCGGCAAGTTACATCGGGTTGGAACTGACCGAGAGCATGATGACCGGCAACGTCGAGCGTGTGACCGGAACGATGCGCGCGCTCAAGGCACTCGGCGTGAAGCTCTCGCTCGATGATTTCGGAACCGGCTATTCGAGCCTCAACTACCTGCGCCGATTCCCGATCAACACGCTCAAGATCGATCAGAGCTTCGTGCGCGACATCAGCACGGACGCCGGCGCCGCCGGCGTGTGCCGCGCGATAATCACGCTCGGCCATCAACTCGGCATGACCGTCCTCGCCGAGGGCGTCGAAAACGCCGCACAGGTCGGCTATCTGCGCCGCAACGACTGCGATTTCTTCCAGGGTTACTATTTCTGCAAGCCGATCTCGGCACAACAGGCCCTGGAGATCCTCCGCCATCGCTACCTGGCCCACGAAGGCATCGAGCAGGCTCCCGAACAGCAGCCGACCCTGCTGCTCGTGGACGACGAGGAGAACATCCTCAGCGCGCTGATCCGCATGCTCAGGCGCGACGGCTACCGCATTCTCACGGCAACCGGCGCGGACGACGCACTCGACGTACTCGGCCGCAACGACGTGCAAGTGGTCATCTCCGACCAGCGCATGCCCGGCACCAGCGGCACCGAACTGCTGAGCAAGGTCAAGGAAATGTATCCGGATACGGTGCGCATGGTATTGAGCGGCTACACCGACCTCGCAGCGGTGACCGCTGCAATCAACGAGGGCGCGATCTACAAGTTCCTGACCAAACCGTGGAACGACGAAGAACTGCGCTTGCAGATCCGCGACGCATTCCGCATCGCCCGCCGTCCACACGAGTCCAGGAAGTCCGGCGCCCCGGTATAAGGCCTAGGAGCGTTTCAAGGTTGATCAGGCAAGCTCTGTGAACCCAGCCAGCGACAAAGACGTGACCGGGGAAGCCGCCAACGACTCGCAGCGCATGCTGCCCCCCGGCATCGCCGTCGCCAGGCTACTCGACTGCGTGACCGATCCGGTGCTGGTTGTCACGGCCGACGAATCGGCTTGGCTCAACGCGGCTGCCGCAGAACTCGATGCCTGGCTGAAAAGCGACGATGCGTCGCGCAGCCTGCAGGCGGAGTTGCGCCCGTCGATGCCGGCAGGTCCGTCCGCAACGGTCCTTCACGGCGACCACAAGACACTCACGCTGCCGCTGAAAAAGAGATCCGGCGAGGAACGCAGCTATCGCGCACTGATCATTCACGCGGCAAGCGATCCCGGCAACGGCATGATCGCCTGCGTGCTGATCAGGACCAGCGGCGCCGGACTTAGGGACAGCCTGTTCGATCCGCAAGCGTATTCGGAAGTCGCGCGCGCGCGCCTGGAAGAAGTGCAGCGCCAGTTGTTGCAGACCGATCGGCTGTCCACGATCGGCCAGCTCGCCGCCGGCGTGGCTCACGAGATCAACAATCCAATCGGCTACGTCCAATCCAATCTCGTCACGCTCAGCGACTACGTCTTGAACCTGTTCCGGCTGCTCAACGTGCAGGACTCGGCGCTGCGCCAATTGCGCACGGCGCAGCCGGAACTGCTGGCGCAAGTCGAGCAGGTGCGACATGAGATCGACTTCGATTTTCTCGCCAAGGATCTGCCGACGCTGCTGGCCGAATCGCAGGAAGGAATATCACGGGTGCGCAAGATCATCCAGGACCTGCGCGAGTTCTCGCGCGCAGGTCATACCGAATCCTGGACGCTCGCCGATCTGCACGCCGGCATCGACAGCACGATCAACATCGTCTGGAACGAGCTCAAGTACAAGGTCGAATTGGTCAAGCACTATGGCGATATTCCGGCGATCGAATGCCTGCCGTATCAGCTCAACCAGGTGTTCATGAATATTCTGGTAAATGCCGGGCATGCGATCGACCAACGCGGGACGATTACGATCGAGACCCGCGCCAGCGGCGGCTTCGTCTACGTGGAAATTTCCGATACCGGCAAGGGCATCGCGCCGGAGCATCTGGCGCGGGTGTTCGAGCCGTTTTTCACGACCAAGCCGATCGGCAAGGGTACCGGGCTGGGACTTTCGATCTCGTATGGCATCGTGCGCAAGCACAGCGGCGAAATCGACGTGCGCAGCGAAGTTGGCGCCGGCACGATGTTCATAGTCACGCTGCCGGTGCGCCAACGCCATGGCGCCCAGCACATTTCTTAGCACGGCGCTTTCGCTGCGCACAGGCAGGCGTCACATTCCTGCCCGCCAAGAGCGACGACCAAGGTCGCAGCTGGGCTGAGCCGGCAGACACCGGCGCCGTCGTTGTCGCGTTGGCGCAGCTCGTGCCATCGCTGGCCGCAGGTCAACGCGAAATGGCGCGAAATTCGTGCGCCTTGGTGCGGCTGACCGGCAGGCTTGCGCCATCATCGAGCCGGGCTACAAGCCGGCCATCGGGTTGGCGCTGGAACGCCGCTACGTGATCGAGATTGACGATGTACGTGCGATGGATGCGCGCGAAGCGCTGGCCGTCCAGGCGTGCCTCGAGCCGGTTCAGCGAAAGATGGACCAGGTGCTGCGCATCGCGCGTGTGCGCATTGACGTAGTCGCCGACCGCTTCGAACCAGGAGATGTCGGCGACGGCGACCGGAACGATCGAACGTCCCGTGCGCACGAACAGGCGCGTCATGACTGCCTGTCCGAGCAGTTCCCCGAGCCGGTCGAGAGTCGCCGGCAACGGCTCGCCCAACGCGGCGCGGGCGCGCTCGAGGCTTGCGCGCAGGCGCTCGGCGCCGAAAGGCTTGAGCAGGTAGTCGACTGCACCGAGTTCGAAAGCCGTCACGGCATGTTCGGCGAACGCCGTCGTGAACACGACGAACGGCTGGTGCGTCGTGCGGCGCAGGACTTCGATCCCGGAAATGCCCGGCATCTGGATATCGAGAAAGACGAGTTCCGGGCGCAGCGCATCGATCGCTTCGACCGCGGCCGGCCCAGTGGCTGCTTCACCGATGCAGTCGATCCATTCGACTTCGGCGAGCATGTGGCGCATGCCGGCGCGAGCGACCGGCTCGTCGTCGACGATCAACGCCGTCACTCGCGCGCGCTCATTCATCATGCGGCACTCCGGTCGCGTCCGGCGCTGTCGTACATGGCAGCGTCAGCTTCGCGCGCAATCCTTCGCCGGACGCGCTGGCAATCTCGAGCTGCGCACGCGTGCCGTACAGATGCCTGAGCCGCTCTCGCAGGCGGCGAAGCCCCGTGCCGCTGCCGTTTTCGATCTGGGTGGAGGCGGCGCCGGCGCCATCGTCGGTGACGGTCAGGCACAGCGTGCCGTCGCTGACGTGAGCCGCGATCGTCAGCGTCGTCGTCTCGGCCCGTGGAGCGGCGCCGTGACGCACGGCGTTCTCGACCAGCGTCTGCAGCGCGAACGACGGCAGCAGCGCGAATTGCGCGGCCGGGTCGATCTCTTCGCGCACGCCGAGGCGGTCGCCGAAACGGATGCACTCAATCGCGAGGTAACGCCGCACGAAAGCCAGTTCCGCGGTCAGCGGTACGAGGTCGCGCTCTTCCTCGATCGCCGTTCGCAACGCGCCGGCCAGTTGCTCGGCCGCGCGTACCGCGCCACGCGGATCCACCGGAATGAGCTGCACGACCGTGTGCAGCGCGTTGAACAGGAAGTGCGGATGCAATTGGGCTCTCAGCGCCGCCAGTTGCGAGCGCGCAGCCAACGCTTCGATCTGCGCAGCGCGCTGCGCGGCACGATTGCTGTAGGTCACGCCGGCAACGATCACATACAACCAGACGCCGACAATCATGAACGGCACGACGCCGGGCCCGACGACAAAAACGCCGGTCAGGCGCCCGTGGCTGATCGTAAGCAGCACGCTCTCGATTGCGCTGATCAGCAGCAGCCAGGCTGCTGCGTAAAGAGCAGCCGCAAAAAAATGTGTCACCACAAACCGAACTTGCATCGGATGCGGCCACGGCAGCCGCGCCGTGAAGCGATGGACGGCCACACCGAGCACGGCGGCTGCCGCCATCATGCGCGACGCGTACAGCGTGCCGCTCAACAACGGCAGATCGTGGGCGCTGACCATCATCAGCGTGAACAACGCCCAGATCGGCAGCCAGCCGATGATGATCTGCAACCAAAGCCAGGCGCGCGACATCCGTGAACCTTAGACGCTCCGCCTCAGCCATGGAAGAGCGGCCGCGTAGGGTGGGCCTTGGCCCACCGTCTTTGGGCCTTGGCCCACCGTCTTTGGGCCTTGGCCCACCGCTCCTGGACCTTTGCTCATCGTCGATGGCGCGCCAGCTTGTGGTGGGCCAAGGCCCACCCTACCGCGTCGCCGCCGCGCCGACGCGCTTGGCGTCGATCACGAGCACGGCCTCGTCCCAGGTCGCACCGTTATCCGCGGAACGATCGTTCTGCAGATGGAAACTGTCGGCCGTGATCTGCGAGTAGCGGGCGCGCGTCAGCACCGCCTTGCCTTCCGGATCGGTTCCCTTGCCGCTGAGCACCATCTCGCCGCCCTGCAACTGCCCTTTCGACTCGACGATGCGCCCGCGATACGCGTCCAGGCTCACGACGAGCCAGCCGCTCTCCGAGCTCGAGTACGCACGCATCGCATGACTCAGGCCAACCGGATTGCCGGACTTGTCGATGATGCGAATCTCGTCGTCGACACCGAACCCATCGAACGCGCGCCACGCCTTCCATATTCCAGTGAGTTGCGGCGCCCCATGAATTTTCGCCATCAGGGTGTCGGCCTTCGGATGAACTTCGAGCTCCCATTGGCCGATCAGGAAGTCGAACTGTTTGGCTTCGGGCCGAGGCGCCGTGGGGCCTTGCTGAGCGCTGGCGAAGCCCGCACAGCCAATCATTAGCGCAAGTATCGTGCTGCGAAGAATATTCATGTCTGCTCCAGCCCGTAGGGCAACGTGGGGTGCAATGCGAGCATGCCATCGCATTGCTCGGCGAAACGCCTGGATTCGCCCAATCGCCGTGGCAGGCAGTTGAACGGTACGCGGCGGTGGCGCGTGAACGCTTACAGTGCAATCACCTGCAGCGCCGAAGAGGAACACCATCGTGCTTGCGACAACCAGCATTCCCCGCAAGACCGCTTCCGCACCGCTGATCGCATTGCGCGGAGTCGGCAAGACCTACGCCGGCGCGGCCGGTCCGTTCCACGCCTTGACCGACGTCGACGTGGAAATCGGGCGCGGCGAATTCGTTGCGATCGTCGGCCAGTCCGGCAGCGGCAAGTCGACGATGCTGAACCTGCTGGCAGGCATCGATCGCCCGAGCAGCGGCGAGGTCGTCATCGACGGCGTGGCCGTGCACGGGTTGTCCGAACGCGCACTGTCCGCGTGGCGTGGTTCGGCGGTCGGCATCGTGTTCCAGTTCTTCCAGCTGCTGCCGACGCTGACCGCCGCCGAGAACGTCATGCTGCCGATGGATTTCTGCAACCGCTGGCCACGCGGCGACCGCCGCAAACGCGCGCTCGAACTGCTCGAACGCGTCGGCATTGCCGACCAGGCTGACAAATTCCCCGGCGCGCTATCGGGCGGTCAACAGCAGCGCGTCGCCGTTGCGCGGGCCCTGGCCAACGCGCCGCCGATCCTGCTCGCCGACGAACCGACCGGGAATCTCGACTCGCGCAGTGCGCAGGCGCTGCTGCAGGTCCTGCGCGATCGCGTCGCCGAAGGCGAAACGGTCATTCTCGTCACACACGACCGCAATGCGATCGAGCAGACAGCGCGATCCGTCACCCTGGTCGATGGCCGCGTGGTCAGCGACACGAGCAGCGCTCATGTCTGACAAGGCGTCCACAGCCGGCAGGCGGCTCGCTCCGCGCTGGCTGAAAATGCTTCGAGACACGTGGCAGCACAAGGCGCGCACGCTGCTCGTGATGCTGGCGATTGCCGTCGGCATGACCGCGGCCGGCGCGCTGCTGAACGCCTGGGCGCTCGTCCAACACGTCACCGAGTCGAGCTACATTTCGAGCGAACCGGTTTCAGCGACCCTGGTCGTGGAAGGCGTCGGGCCGCAACTGCTTGCCGACGTGCGCGCGATGCCGGGCATTGCCGCAGCGCGCTTGCGCCGCACGGTCGTGGCTGCGGCGCATGTCAACGGCGCGCGCGCCACTGCCCTGCTCTATGCGCTCGACGATTTCGCCAGAACCGACATCAACCGGCTGCTCCCGGAAATCGGCGAATGGCCGCCGGTCGACAGCCACATGATCATCGAACGGTCATCGCTCGTGTACGCTGGCGCTTCGGTCGGGCAGCCGATCATGTTGTCGATTGGCAGCGGCTCGCCGTTGCCAATCGACGTGACCGGCATCGTGCGCGACGTCAGCCTTGCGCCGGGCTGGATGGACCACGTCGTCTACGGCTTCGTGACGCCGGCGACGCTGGAGAAACTCGGCGCGCCGTCGGCATTCAACGAACTGCAGATACGCGTGCGCGACGCGACCGCGGACCGCGTCGCCGTGCGGCACATCGCCTACGACGTCAAGACTCTGGTCGAACGCGCCGGCCTGAAGGTGAGCAATGTCGACGTTCCGGTGCCGGGGCAGCACATGCATGCCGCCCAGATGGACTCGCTGATGCTGACGCAGGGTGCGTTCGGCTTGCTGACGTTGCTGGTCTGTGGTTTCCTGATCGTCAACCTGATCACGGCGATGCTCGCCGGGCAGGTACGCGAGATCGGCATCATGAAATCGCTCGGCGCCAGCAGCCGGCAGCTCGCCGCGATGTATCTCGGCATGGCGCTGCTGCTCGGGCTGGTCGCC
>DASRTK010000032.1:0-8545 GCA_035655975.1 Rudaea sp. | reverse complement strand
CGAACAGCAACTGGCTAGTGCCAGGCTTGCCGTTGACGTCGCTGGCTTCCATCAGGCGCTTGATCGCGCCGCCGGACTTCTCGTCGATGCGCGCGGCCGCAGCGGACAGCAGGCGCTCCTCGAACACGCCGACGACGACACAGGGAGTGGCCGCGCTTTCCGCCGGCTCGCTACTGAGACTGAACTTGATGGTCATGGAGTTTCCACAAAAAAAGAAGGTCGTTACGGCGCGAGGCCGCTACACTTAAGGAGCCTTGAACGCAGCCCCGGGTTCAATGGGCGCCGCTATTTGACCGCGAATTGCCTAGTTTACTGCAAGCCTTCCGTCCATGCTGCGTATCGTCGACCGCTATCTCGTTCGCGAACTGCTGGTGAGTTTTCTCGCCGCGGTGGCGATCCTGTTGCTGGTTACGGTCGGCGCGACGGTCGCCGACCTGCTCGCCAAGATCGCACGTGGCCGGGTGGCCGCTGACTTGCTGCTGGCCCTGATCGGACTGCGCACGGTCGACTCGCTCACCCTGCTGGTGCCGATGGCGCTGTTTCTCGCCGTGCAGCTGGCATACGGGCGGCTGTATCGCGAGAGCGAGATGGCGGTGTTCGCCGCTTCCGGATTGCCAGTGACCGGGCTCGTGCGGCCGCTGCTGCTTCTGGCCGTGCCGATGACGTTCGCGATGGCGCTGATTTCGTTTTGGCTCGCGCCGGCCGCCGTGCGCCAGGCGCAGGCGCTGCAGGAAGAGGCGAGCCGTTCGCTGATCGTTGCCGGACTCGAACCGGGGCGTTTCGTCGAACTGCCGAACAACGACGGCGTCATGTATGTCGATTCGATGAACGCCGATGGAACGAAGTTCCAGAAGATGTTCGTGGCCAGCGAGCGCACGGACGCCGAGGCCGGCCATATCAACCTCAACGTCATCACCGCGGCCGACGGCGAGCTGTATCACGATGCCAACGGCGCCGAACGCTATCTGGGACTCAATGACGGTTTTCGCGTCGAAGGTGTGCTCGGCCAGGACAACTACCGGCTGATGCGCTACGCGCGCAACGACGTCAAGTTGACCGACACCGAAACCGACACCAACGC
The DNA here is from genome assembly GCA_035655975.1 of Rudaea sp. Lineage (GTDB taxonomy): Bacteria > Pseudomonadota > Gammaproteobacteria > Xanthomonadales > Rhodanobacteraceae > Rudaea. Next base: position 7,464 of record DASRTK010000032.1, on the reverse strand, counting down.
CGATTCGGTCAAGCGCAGTGCGCCGACGAGGGACCTGCTGGCGAGCAACGACCTTGTGCAGCGCACCGAATTCCAATGGCGGCTGGCGGCGCCTTTGTCGGTGCTCGTCCTCGTGCTGCTTGCCCTGCCGCTGGCGAAGTCCTCGCCGCGCGAGCCGCGCTACGCGCGGCTGCTGATCGCATTGCTGTCATGGGTCATCTACTACAACTGCCTGGCAATCGGCCGTTCCAAGCTCAGCCAAGGTGCGTTCGATCCGCGCATCGGCTTCTGGTGGGTTCAGGTTCCGACTGCTCTGCTTGCACTCTTTCTGCTCTGGCGCAGCCAGCGCCTGCCGCGTCCGCGCCAGGCGGCGCGTGCGCGGACCGGGACAGCGTGATGCGCAAGGTGATCTTCAAGAAAGTCGACAAGCTCGTCGCGATTTCGGTGCTCGGCGCGGTATTGCTGGCTTGGGGATTCCTGGTCGGACTCGACGCGTTCAAGATATTCCTCGGCGAGATCAACGATGTCGGCACCGGCGACTACACGCTGACCAAGGCCCTCGTGTTCACGCTGCTGACCGTGCCGCGCCGCGCCTACCAATGGTTCGGGTATGCCGCTCTGATCGGCGGCCTGCTCGGCATGGGCATGCTCGCCACGAGCGGTGAATTGACTGCGCTGCGCGCCGCAGGATTGTCCAAGTTCCGTATCTGCATTTCGGTGATCCTGTCGCTGACGGTGCTGACCGGCCTGACCATGCTGATGGGCGAGACGATCGCGCCGCGCGGCGAACAAAAAGCCGAAGCGCTGGCCCTGACGGCCAAGGCGAAGGACGTGACGATCGGCAAGGGCGGCAGCCTCTGGGCGCGCGACGGCGAGACCGTGATCAACGCCAAGCACGGCCGCACGCGCGGCACGCAGGCTGGCTCAGCGGTCGAACTCAGCGACGTGCGCGTGTTCGAATTCACGCCGGCGGGACAACTCACCGCGCTGTCGACGGCGAAGACGGCCAGTCACGTCGAAGGCCAGTGGACGCTCAACGACGTGCGCCGCACGGAGTTTTCCGGTACGTCCGCGACAACGACAACGCAGGCGCAGACGAAGTGGCACTCTCAACTCGATCCGGACGTGCTGTCGAAGTCGATGATCCACCCGGAATATCTGGCGGCGAGCGACCTGTCGCGCAACATCGACTACATGCGCCGCAACCACCAGGATGCGTCCAGCTACGAGCGCGCCTACTGGGGCCGCATCTTCTATCCGTTCAATGTGCTGGTGCTGGCCTTCTGCGCGGTGCCATTTGCATTCGGCGCGCTGCGCACCGGTGGATTCGGCAAGCGCCTGTTCGTCGGCATGGCGCTGGCGATCAGCTACTACTTCTTCCAGAGCGCCGTGGTCAGCATGGGCGCCGTGTACAACATGAATCTGGCCTGGGCCAATGCGTTGCCGTCGCTGCTGCTCGCGCTCGCGGCGATGGTGTATTTCAGGCGGTATGCGTGAGGAGGGGCTAGGGCCCAGGGGCTAAGGGCTAGGGGCTAGGGGTTAGGCAAGATGGGCCGTACCGCGTCCGGCTCTTAGCTGGCCCCTAGTCCCTAGTTCCTAGTCCCTCCTTACTCAACCGCACCATCACGGTTCCCGCCGCTATATCGTGCCACGTTCGATTTTGCGCATCGAACCATGCCCACCAGAAGCCGAGGCCCGCTGCAGCGAGTGAGATCAGGCTCACGAAGAAGCGCAGCAGGGCCTGGCGCGTATCCAGGGGGCCACCGTCGGCGCTCACGATGCGCAGCCGCCATGGGCGCATGCCGATCGTCTGGCCGCCGCGCCGCCACGAGAATACGAAATAGGTTGCGGTGAAGACGAGCAGCAGCGTTTGCATAAGCATCTTGTGCGGCAATCGATGCACATCCAGTGTGCCTCCGGTAAGCGCCAGGGCCAGGATCGCGGCGACGAACCACAGCGCCAGGACCGGCAACGCGTCATAGAGCGCGGCGAGAAGCCGCAACGCGAGACCTGCAGGCGTACCAGTCTGGGAGGAAGTGGCGGCCGGATTCATTCTCGAGCGATTCGTGAGGACGGTGGCAAGCCTCGCGGTTTGTGCCGCCGCATGCAAGTTTGAGTGCGCTGTTTGCAGCAGCAGCGGAAGCTGCCATTCTTGGACGCGCGGATACGTTGGCTTTGCCGAACCAACGTTCCTCGCGGAGAACCATCCTGGTGACTGATCCGATCGACATCCATGTCTCACCCTCGCGCGGCGCACGCGATGCGCGTTAACCCATCGCGTGGGCGCGCCGTGCTCGACCTCAGCCCTGCCGATCGCGCAGCGATCGACTCATTCAGCGAACTCGCCTGGTCCGAGCATGGCCTGGCTGACAATACGCTGGCCAGCTACCGCCGCGATCTCGAGGGGCTGGCGGGCTGGTGCGCGCGCGCCGGCACGACCTTGACCGGATGCTCGCGCCAGCAATTGTTCGGCTATCTGGCCGAGCGGGTCGATGGCGGCTACAGCGCGCGCAGCAACGCGCGGCTGCTGTCCACGTTGCGGCATTTCTACCGGATCCAGCTGCGTGTCGGCTCGATCGCCCAGGATCCGACCTTGCTGCTCGATTCGCCGAAGCTGCCGCGGCCGTTGCCGAAGGCCCTGTCGGAAGGCGAAGTCGAAGCGTTGATTCGCGCGCCCGACGTCGACACGCCACTGGGCCTGCGCGATCGGGCGATGTTCGAGCTGATCTACGCGACGGGTTTGCGCGTGAGCGAACTGATCGGCGTGCGCGTGGACCAGATCAACCTGCGCCAGGGCGTGTTGCGCGTGACCGGCAAGGGCGGCAAGGATCGCCTCGTGCCGATCGGCGAGGAGGCTGACCACTGGCTGCAGCGCTATTACGCCGATGCGCGGCCCGGGCTCGCGCGCGGACGCCAGATCGCCGAGGTGTTCATCACCAATCGCCGCGCAGCGATGACGCGGCAGATGTTCTGGACCGTGGTCAAGACACACGCGCGCAAGGCCGGCGTGGAGGCGTCGCGCATCTCTCCGCATGTGTTGCGCCACTGCTTTGCGACCCATCTGCTCAATCACGGCGCCGACCTGCGCGCGCTGCAGATGCTGCTCGGTCACAGCTCGCTGTCGACGACGCAGATCTACACCCTGGTCGCGCGCGAAGGCCTGAAGCGCCTCCACGCCAAGCACCACCCGCGTGCCTGAAACGCGTCTCAAACAACAGTTCCGGCGCGTCGATGGGCGGGAGCCCAAGTGCCTCGGAGACAGGGATGGCCGAGAGAGGCGGACTGGCAGCAGACGTCGCTGCATTTGAGACGGATTCTGCAAGTATCTTCAAGTAGTTGAATATTGACCGGCGCGGACATATTACCGACGGCAGGTACCCGTGCTTTGCCGCCCTGTGCGAGAATGTCGGGCATTGCGAAGCGCGCCGGTCAGTGACTGCCCGTCCGCGGTTCTGCGCCCCACTCGAGGAATCGTCATGTTGAAGCGTTGGTTTTGTGCGGCCCTGCTCGCGGTCGTCGGGGTTCACGCGGTCGCCGCCGAGGATGCGGACAAGGCCGTGCGCGATGCCGTGAAGAAGGTGTTGCCGAACGCGAAAATCAACCTGATCGAGCGTTCCAAACTGGAGGGTTTCTACCAGGTCGTCGCCGACGGCCAGGTGCTGTATTTCAGCAGCGACGGCAGGTATCTGATCCACGGCAGCGTGTTCGACATCGAGTCGCGCCAGGACCTTGGCGAGAAGTCGCTGGCCTTGCTGCGCAAGAGCACGATGGCCAAGATTCCTCTCGACAAGCAGATCGTGTTCGCACCGCCGAAACCGAAATACCGGGTTACCGTGTTCACGGACGTCGACTGTCCGTACTGCCGCGAGTTCCACAAGCAGATCGCCGAGTACAACAATCGCGGCATCGCGGTGAACTACGTGCTGTTCCCGCTGGCGATGCACAAGGGTGCGGACAAGAAAGCGGAGGCCGTATGGTGCTCGGCCGATCGCAACACGGCCTACACCGATGCGATGAACGGCAAGACTCCGGGCGACAAGACCTGCACCAATCCGGTCTCCGAGCTGACCGAGATCGGCAAGTCGATGGGCGTGGACGGCACGCCGGCCGTGTTCAGTGCCGATGGCGAACACCTTGGCGGCTACATGACGCCGGACCAGCTGGTGCAGCGCCTGGACCAGCTCGCCCAGAAAGCCCAGGCCGTGACGGCCAAGTAAGGCAAGCTCCTGGGCGAATAAGCCGTTGGCGAAGTCCGCGCGCGGAACTTCGCCCGGTTCGCGATACTCTGACAGCCTGTCCGCTACCGACCCGACGAGAATCGAATCATGTTGAACAAGTTCCTGCTTGCCGCTGCGGCAATGGCTCTGGCAGTCATGGCCCATGCGGCCGATGGCGAAAAGACCGTGCGCGACGCGTTTGCCTCATTGCTGCCGAACGCTAAGATCGACCGGGTTACGAAATCCGACCTGCCGAATTTCTATGAGGTCATCGTCGGCGGCCAGGTTGTGTATGTCAGCGCCGACGGCAAGTATCTGCTGCAGGGCAACCTCTACGACGTCGCCGCCAAGAAGAGCCTGACCGAAGCGCGTCTGGCGAGTGTTCGCGCCGACGCCCTGCGCGGACTGTCGACGGACAAGATGCTGACGTTCGCGCCGGAAAATCCGAAACACACGATCACCGTGTTCACGGATGTCGACTGTCCCTATTGCAAGCAGTTCCACAAACAGATTGCCGCATACAACGCCGCGGGAATCCGCGTGAACTACGTGCTGTTCCCGCTCGACATTCATCCTGGCGCCGAAAAGAAAGCCCAGGCAGTCTGGTGCGCCGCCGATCGCAAGGCTGCCTACACGGCGGCGATGAGCGGACAGGATCCGGGCGACAAGACTTGCTCGAACAATCCGATTGCCGAAACCAAGGCGCTGTCTGTTTCGATCGGCATCGACGCAACGCCGACCGTCCTCGCCGAGGATGGCACGCACGTCAATGGCGGCGTCGTGATGAATCCCGATCAGCTTTCCGCGGAGCTCGACCGCCTCGCGGCCAAGGCGTCCGGGAAGAGCGTCGCGACGGCGAAGTAAGCCGCAAGAAGTTGGCGCCACGACGCCGGCTGCGCAATTCAAATAAATGTCGTCATCCCCGCGAAAGCGGGGATCCAGTTTGCACTGCTCAAAGAAGTGGAGAGTGCAAGATCAAAATGGATTCCCGCTTGACCAGCTCCGCTGTTGAGAGCCGCGGGAATGACGGCAACTGGGATGTGGAAGGTGCTGCTCTTTAGCCGCTCCAAGTCAAAAACCGGCTCCGCCGGGTAGCTCGCGGCTGTTCCTACGCGCAGGACGTCCTCGCGGCTGCGCGCCGCTTCCGGTATCATTCGCGCCCCTCCTCGACCGCGAACTGCTGCGGCCATGATCGTTTTCGACGGGCTACCGGCCCTGTCCCCGTTTCGCCTCGAGCGGCTCAACAGTGAACTCGAGCGCGTGCATTCCGGCGGCCGGATCAGCGCGGCCTGGCACGTCTACTTCGTCACCGCCGACGGTTCCGAACAAGCGCTCGATCTGGCACGGCTGCGCGCCGTGCTGCGCGCTGCGCCGGGCGTGGCCAGACCCGCGCGGCTGTGGGTCGTCCCGCGTCTCGGCACGATCTCGCCGTGGTCGTCGAAGGCGACCGATATCCTGCGCGGCTGCGGTTTTGCCGTGAAGCGCGTGGAGCGCGGCATGGCGTACGCAATCGACCACCCGCCAGTGCGCGAGAGCGACGCTGGCCGGCAACTCACGCGCGCGCTGCATGATCCGATGACACAGTCAGTGCTCGCCTCGCTCGACGAGGCCCAGGCGCTGTTCAGCGCCGGCGCACCACGGCCGCTGGCGCGCATCGCCCTCGGCACGGAAGCGGCCGGCGCGCTGCGCGTCGCCAATGCCCAGCTCGGCCTGGCGCTTGCGCCCGACGAGATCGAGTACCTGGCCGAGCGCTACGCCGAACTCGGCCGCGATCCGAGCGATGCCGAACTGATGATGTTCGCGCAAGCCAATTCCGAGCATTGCCGGCACAAGGTGTTCAACGCGAGCTGGACGATCGACGGCCAGGCACAGGAGCGCTCGCTGTTCGCGATGATCCGCAATACCCATGCGCTTGCGCCGCAGTTCACGCTGTCGGCGTACTCCGACAACGCGGCGGTGATCGAAGGCAGCAAGGCTGCGCGCTTTTTTGCCCAGCCCGACGGCCGCTTTTCCACGGTCGCGGAGCCGGTCGAATTCGCAATCAAGGTCGAAACGCACAACCATCCGACCGCGATCGCGCCGTTTCCAGGCGCCTCGACCGGCGCCGGCGGCGAGATTCGCGACGAAGGCGCAACCGGCCGCGGCGGCAAGCCGAAGGCCGGCCTGACCGGTTTCACGACGTCGTACCTGCGCATCCCCGGGTTGCCGCGGCCATGGGAGGAGGAGCGGCCGCTCCCTCCCCGCATGGCCAGCGCGTTCGAAATCATGCGCGATGGGCCGATCGGCGCGGCGGCGTTCAACAATGAATTCGGCCGGCCCTGCCTCGGCGGCTACTTCCGCACCTTCGAGGCCGAAACCGCCGACCCGCAAGTGCGCCGCGGCTACGACAAGCCGATCATGATCGCCGGCGGCCTGGCCAACCTGCGCCGTCCACATGTGGAAAAACGTACTCTGCAGCCCGGCGACGCGGTCGTCGTGCTCGGCGGCCCGGCGATGCTGATCGGCCTCGGCGGCGGCGCCGCGTCGTCGCTGGCCAGCGGTGACAGCAGCGAGGAACTCGACTTCGCTTCGGTCCAGCGTGACAACGCGGAAATGGAGCGGCGCTGCCAGGAGGTCATCGACCGCTGCTGGTCGCTCGGCGACGCCAACCCGATCGTCAGCATTCACGATGTCGGCGCCGGCGGCCTGTCGAATGCGATTCCGGAAATCCTGCACGACTCGCGCGTCGGCGGCCGCATCGAACTGCGCAAGATTCCTTCGGCCGATCCGCAACTGTCGCCGATGCAGATCTGGTGCAACGAGGCGCAGGAGCGTTACGTTATCGGGTTGCGTGCGTCAGACGTCGCCAGCTTCAGCGCGCTGTGCGAGCGTGAACGTTGTCCGTTTGCCGTCGTCGGCGAAGTGACCGAGGAGCAACGCCTCATCGTTTCCGATTCAGTCAGTGAGGGACGAGGGACGAGGGACGAGGGGCGAGCAGAAGCGGAGCAAGTTGTTCCCTCGCCCCTCGCCCCTCGCCCCTCGCCCCTGCCTCCTATCGATCTGCCCATGGACGTCCTCTTCGGCAAAGCGCCGAAGATGCTGCGCAACGTCAAGCGCAAGCCGCAGCGCCTGGACATCGTGCCTGATCTGGACGGCATCGGGCTGGAAGATGCGATCACGCGCGTGCTGCGCCTGCCGGCCGTGGGCAGCAAATCTTTCCTGATCACGATCGGCGACCGCACCGTCGGCGGCTTGTGCGCGCGCGACCCGATGGTCGGCCCGTGGCAGG
>DASRTK010000031.1:0-14425 GCA_035655975.1 Rudaea sp. | reverse complement strand
GACAAGGGCTCCGTGCCGGTTTATACGACGGCGGTCGTCGACCAGCCGTGGGCGAGCTACGCGCGCTCGGATCACGAAACCTGGGCGACACTGTTCGAGCGCCAGAAGCAGCTGCTGGTCGGTCGCGCCTGCGACGAATTCCTCGAGAATCAGCAGCGCTTCGGCATGACGCCGGACGCGATTCCGAAGTTCGACGATCTCAACCGCGTGCTCAAGGGCACGACCGGGTGGGAAATCATCGGCGTCGAGGGCCTGCTGCCCGAACTGACATTCTTCGACCACTTGGCGAACCGGCGCTTTCCGGTCACATGGTGGATCCGCAAGCCCGAACAGATCGACTACATCGCCGAGCCAGACCTGTTCCACGACCTGTTCGGCCACGTGCCGCTACTGCTCAATCCGGTGTTCGCCGACTACATGCAGGCCTACGGCTGCGGCGGCGTCAAGGCGCACGGACTCGGCGCCGAAGCGCTAGTCAACCTCACGCGGCTATACTGGTACACGGTCGAATTCGGCCTCATCAAGCAAGCCGATGGCCTGCGCATCTACGGGTCCGGCATTGTCTCGTCGAAGGGCGAGTCGATCTATTGCCTCGAATCCGCCGCGCCGAATCGCATCGGCTTCGACATGCCGCGCATCATGCGCACGCGCTACCGCATCGACACCTATCAGAAGACCTATTTCGTTATCGACGGTTTCCAGCAACTGATGGATGCGACCGAGCCTGATTTCACGCCGCTTTATCTCGAGCTGGCGCAACAGGATTCGATCCCCGCCGGCAACGTGCTGCAAAGTGATTTTGTATACAATCGCGGTACGGGTGAAGGCTGGGCAAGCGCTGGCGACGTGTAGGGTGGGCCTTGGCCCAGCGTTTTTCCTTCGGCGTAAAAGCGAAGAGCGGTGGGCCGAGGCCCACCCTACGATTTTTCCGTCTTCGTCTTCTGCTCGGCGATGAAAGCCTTGATGTGCTGCTCGAGCACCGGCAGCGGCACCGAGCCGATCCCGAGCACCGCGTCGTGGAACGCGCGGATATCGAACTTGTCGCCGAGTTCCGTCTCCGCGAGCGCGCGCAGCTCGAGTATCTTGATCTCGCCGAGCTTGTACGACAGCGCCTGCGCCGGCCAGGAAATGTAGCGGTCGACTTCGGTCTCGACTTCATGCTGGCTCAACGCCGTATGGTCGGCGAGGAAGCTGATCGCCTGCGCGCGCGTCCAGCCCTTGTGGTGCACGCCGGTGTCGATGACCAGGCGCGCGGCACGCCACATCTCGTAGGTCAGGCGTCCGAAATCGTCGTATGGCGTCTGATAGATGCCCATTTCCTTGCCGAGCTTTTCGCAGTACAGCGCCCAACCCTCGCCATAGGCCGAGATGTATTCATGGCGGAAATCCGGCACGGACTTCTGTTCCTCGACCAGCGAGCCCTGGAACGAATGCCCGGGCGCCGATTCGTGCAAGGTCAGCGCGACGAGGTTGTACAGCGAACGCGACGGCAGGTCGTAGGTGTTGAGCCAGTACGTGTGTGCGCCGCCGCGGCCGGCCGTCCAGAACGGCGCGATCGCTGCCGGCACCGGTTCGATGCCGAAGCGCCCGCGCGGCAGCAGGCCAAAATACTGCGCGAGCTTGCCGTCGACGCGCTTGGCGATCCACGACGCGCGCATCATCAGTTCATCCGCCGTCTTCGCGGCGAACTGCGGATCGCTGCGCAGGAATTTGAGGAACGCCGGGAAGTCGCCATTGAAACCGGTTGCCTTCATCGTCTCCTGCATTTGCGCGTCGATGCGCGCAACTTCCTTCAGGCCGATCTGGTGGATCGCCTCCGGATCCAGGTCGAGCGTCGTGTATTGGCGGATCTGCTGGCGGTACCAGGCGGTGCCGTCGGGCACCGCCTCGGCCGCGAGCGTGTTGCGCGCGTGTGGCATGTAGTCGTCGCGAAAGAACTTCAGCAGCTTTGCGAACGCCGGCACGACGCGGTCATGGATCGCCTTGGCGCAGTCCGCGCGCAGACGCGCCTGCTCGTCGGCCGCAATGCCGGCCGGCAATTGCTTGAACGGCTTGTAGAAGTCGCTTTCCTCGGCATTCTTGACTTCTGCAATTGTGGAAATCGATACGTCGCGCCCGTCGAGCACCGCGCGCGGCACGGTGAAGCCGCGCTTGATGCCGGCGCGCATGTTGACGATCTGTTCGTCGAAATAGCGCGGCACGTCGTTCAGGCGCGCGATGTAGTTGTGGGCGTCGCGCGCGGTCTTGAACGGCCGGTTCGCCATGAAGCCGAGGTCGGACCAGAACTGCGAGTCGCTGTTGAACGGCATCTCGTAGAGGCGGAAGCGGATTTCCGCGGCGAGGTTTTCGATCTGCGGGCGGTACACGGCCAGGTTGACCCGGTTGTCGGCCGACAGGTCGGCGGCGGCGATGCCGTCGAGCCGGTGCAGCACGTCGGTCCAGTACTTCAGCCGCGCCGCCTGCGTTTTCGCATCGACGGCCGGCAGGCGGTCATCATGCGCGCTGGCTTCGCGATCCTCGCTGTCGAGTCCCGGAAACTGCTCGCGGCGCCAAGTCCATTCCTGCGTATAGATCGCCTTGAAGCGATCGTCCGCCGATTCGGCCTTCGCCGCGGGCGCGTGCGCCGTTGCCACGATCGCGATCGCGGCGAATACCACTGTTCCGAGCCAATGTTTCATCGCAAGATTTTCCCAGGGTCGCAAGCGGACAATGATCGCATCCTTTCGCGCCGCGGGGAGTGCCGATGGATGGGCTACCTGGACGGACTACCCTTGGCCGCCGCCGGTGCGCTCTCCCCGGACCGCGTCATCGACGCTCGAATAATCCAGGGCCGAGGGCGGCACCTGTTCGAGGTTCGCGCGCAGCAGCGCGTCGCGGCTGCGTTCCTTGAGTCGCGCAAGACGCAGGCCGACGGTGCGCGCCGCGAGCCATGCGCAGAATTCGCCGAGCGCTTCGAGCGCGGTGCTGTCGAGGTCCGGCGATTCTTCCAGGCTCAGCACCACGAACCTGAGCACGGCGGGGTTCGTGTCGGCGTGCTGAAGCACCTGTTGGCGCGCCATCGCCAGCAACGGTTCGGCATTGGCGAAGAAAAGCGGCTCTTCCGGGCGCAAGACCAGCAGGTCCGGCACGCTGGCCGCGTTCGGGTAGCGCGAGATGCTGACATAGTCGTGCTTACCGACGCGGCCCAGCACGGCGAGCCGGGGACTTGCCAATTCGCGCAGCAACATCGCCAGGCTGAAGGCGATCGCCGCGAGCAATCCGTCGAGCACGCCAAAAGCCAGGACCGCCAGCACCGCCGTCACCACGACAAGACGGTCGCGCTGCCAGCGGAAGTAGTCGCGAAACACGCTCAGGCGCAGCGACCTGCTGACGGCGTGGATCACGATGGCCGCGAGCACCGGTTGCGGAATCCGTTCGATGAACGGCAGGAACAGCAGCAGCAGGACCAGCACGACGGCGGCCGCGCACAGACCCGCGAGACGCGACTGCGCGCCACCGGCTTCGTTTGCCGCGGTGGCGGAGTAGCCGGCGCCGACCGGCGTGCCGTGCAGCAGACCGGACAACAGGTTCGCTACGCCCAATGCGACCAAGTCGCGGTTGGGTTGCATCGCGTCGTTGTGTTTGAGCGAAAACGTGCGAATCGAACCGTACGATTCCGCGTACAGGATGAACATCAGCGCGAGCGCAACCTCGGTCAGGGTCAGCCACTGCTCGGCGCGCGGCAGCGCGAACGTCATCTGCGCCGGGGACAGGTCGATCGGACCGGTCACGGCAACGCCGTGCGCGGCCAGCCACGGCGACGCCGCGATGCTGCCGACGATCACGAGCAAGGCTCCCGGGGCGTAGCGGATCTTCTCACACGCGAACAGGACCAGCAGCGCGGCAACGCCGCAACCCAGCGTGGCCGCATGCCAGGTATCGAAGCCGCGCAGGATTTCGATCAGCAGCGGGACAAAACCGCCGGCATGCGCCGGCATTCCAACCAGATGCGGCCACTGCTTGAGCACGATGACCAGAGCCAGTCCGAAGGCGAAGCCGCGCAACACCGGCCGCGCAATCAGATTCGACATCGCGCCTAGGCGCAGTCCGCCGGCGAACAGAAAAGCTACGCCGGTGGCGGCAACGAGGATCGACGCCAGCGCCAAGCGCTGCGCCAGGTCGTCCGCGGCGAGCGCGAGCGTTGCCGCGGCCAGGACTGCGGCCGACGACGACGTCGCCGACACGATCGCGTGGCGGCTGCGGCCGATCAGGCCATAGCAGACCAGACCGGCAAACAGGCCGATGACGCCGGCCTGCGGCGGCAGGCCGGCGAGGCCCGAATAGGCGACTGCTTCCGGCAACAACAAGCCGGCGATCGATGCGCCGGCCACCAGGTCGCGCACGCGCGCCAGGTTGGTTCCGGCCTGTATCACGCTTCAGCCGCGTCGGGGTCGCCACCAACGTGGCGCAGGTAGGCGCCCAGTCCACGGTCGGCGGTCTCGACGAACACTTCGTCGGTCGCGCTGAACGTCACGATCCGGTCGGGACGGAAATTGCGGAAATCCTCGCGCAGCCGGCACCACGCGCCGAGCGTCCATGCGCCGCCCCAGAATGCCAGGCACAGCGGCTCGACCGCGCGCGCGCTGACGCGGCCGGACTTGTCGCGATATTCCAGTTGCAGAACGCGATTGCCGCCGATCGCCGAGTGCAGCCGGTCGATCACGCCAGTCGTTTCGAGGCGGTCTCCGCGCGGCGGCGCGAAGATGCGCGATCGCCGCGTCCGCGCGCGCAACTCCGGCGGCAGCACCGCTTCGATCTTCAGCAGCGCGGCCTGGGCCGACTGCGCCAGCCGTTCGCCGCCAAACGAACGCACGAACCGCGTTCCGACTACGAGTGCTTCGAGTTCATCGGGGTTGAACATCAGCGGCGGAATATCCGAACCCTTGCGCAGCACGTAGCCGACACCGGCTTCGCCTTCGATCGGCACGCCGGACAGCTGCAGATCGGCGACGTCGCGATAAACCGTGCGCAACGACACACCGAGTGTTTCGGCAAGCCGGCGCGCGGGCAACGCAGTGCGGCGTCCTCGCAGCGCATGGATGATCAGGAACAGTCGGTCGGCACGGCGCATCCACCGCTTCTATCACATACCGACGTCGCGCGCAGCGCGACGCCGACTCCCCCTCTCCCCTCGCGGGAGAGGGCACGGGGTGAGGGGGACTTTCCGCAAGCCGCACGTCAAAAAAATGCAGCGACCCAGCGCGACACCGACTCACCTCGCCGCCGCCGCCTACCCTCGCAGCAGCGACCGCGATGTCGCCGCCAGCCGCAATACCTGGGTCGCCTTCGCCCGCCGTTCGAGCTGCGGCACGATCTTCTCCTGCCAATGCGCCGAACGCGTCAGGCCCTGCAACGCCGCATCGCCATGCTCCCGATCGCGGAATCGCGCGATCCAGACGAAGACGCGTTCGCCTTCGCGCACCGGCAGACGCGGAAAGTTGTTCGGGCTCGTCTCGGTCTCGAACATCGCGGCAACCCCGATTCCGCCGCGTGCAAGCGCCGGCTTCAGCTCGTGCTCGAAGTAGCCCGGGAACGAATTCGCCGTGTTCGGATCGAGGCTGTACACCGTAATGACGACAAGTCCGCGCTCAGCGTCGGCTTGCGCGCCGGTCGCGGCGCGTGTGAGGCCGCCAAGGTCGATGCCGCCGTTCTGTGCGGCTGGACGCAATAGCAACACATTGTCGGTATCGGTGAAGTTTGCGTTCGCTGCATCGCGGCGGGCTTTCCAGACCGGACCGCCGTAGAACGCTTCGAGCGATTCGGCGCGCGCTGGCATATTGCGAAATCCACGCAACCAGACAAAGCGGTTCGGATCGTCGAGGTCGTGAAACTGGCCGATCACGGTCATGCCCGCGGCCTCGAGCGGGTCGACGAATTCGTCCTCGAACAATTTCGCGAATTCGTCGAACCGGCCCGGATGCAGCGTGTACTGGCGCAGTTCGACGATCGCGCAGCAGCGCGCCTTATCGGAGTTCATGACAAGTTGATTTCTATACAGGGCCGTTGTCGCCGCGGCCAGCGCCTGGGTCTGCGCCAGCGCGGCGAACAACGCCGCGCCGGCACTGCCGCGCAAAAATGTTCTACGGGCACGATGGATCGCCGAGAGTGGCCCGCGCGCCGTCGTCATGCCGGCGACCAGAGGCCGACGCGATTGCCTTCGCAATCGCGAAACTGGGCGAAGAAGCCCATGCCTTCGGGCAGCGCGGTGCGCCCGACCAGCGTGTCGCCGCCGTGGCGTTCGGCACGATCGAGCACCGGCTTGAGGTCGCCGACGCTGAGATAGACGATGCTGCCGTGCACGGTCGGCTCGCAATCATCGAGCTTGATCAGGGCGCCACTGGCGTTCGGCTTCGCGCCGCCGGGGAAAACCGCCATGTCGGCGCCGCCAAAACGCTCGCGCTTGAGCGGCTGGGTCAGGATTGCCTCGTAAAAGCGCTGGGCGCGGTCGAGGTCGGTGGCCGGGATTTCGAACCAGGCGGGAACGTTGGGATTCAACATGGCTGGGCTCCAGTGATCGAAAGACGTGCGGTTTGCACGTCGGTGATCTTGCGCCGGGGCTGCTGCCAGCCTTGTGTCAGCAGCGCTCGTGCCAGCGGCGGGCGTGAAGCAATATGATGGCGCCCCCGGGCCAGGCTCAGATCGGCATGAACGGCAGTAGCGACGATTTCGTTGAGATTTATCCCGATGTACTGAATCCGGCGGCATGCGCCGCCCTGATCCAGCGCTTCGAGGCCAGCGGCAGCGCCACGCGCGGCGCGACCGGCGGCGGCGTCGACACGACGGTCAAGAACAGTTGGGACATCACCATCAGCGGGCAGCCGCAATGGGCCGATGCCGAGGGCCTGTTGAACGCGGCGATGCTCGAAGGGCTTAAGCGCTATCTGCGCCGATACCCATATACGGTACTCGCTCCACTCTGGCTTAAGATGAAGAACGCCAGCGGCGAGATGGCTCTGCTCGATCCGGAAACGCTTTCTGCGCTGCCCGACGAGCGACTCACCGCGCTGGCGCGGCGCACGTTCCGTCCCGGTGCGATCAACATCCAGAAATACATCGCCGACCAGGGCGCCTATCCGCGCTGGCACTGCGAACTGCATCCGCAGTTGAACGACCCGGCCTGCGAGAACCTGCACCGCACGCTGCTGTGGACGATCTACCTCAACGAGGGCTTCGGCGAGGGCGAAACCGAATTCCTCTATCAGCGGCGCAAGATCGTGCCGCGCACCGGCAGCCTGTTGATCGCCCCGGCCGCGTTCACCCACACGCATCGCGGCAACGTGCCGAAGGGCGGCGACAAGTACATCGCCACGTCGTGGGTGTTGTTCCAGCGCGCCGAAGCCTCGCTGATCCAGAAGTGACGCGTCAGCGGGCGCCGAATAATTCGCCTTGCGGCGACGCGGCGCGCGGCACTTCGAACAGCGAACAATCGAGCGTGATATTGCGCGTGCGCGAGTAGCCCAAGCGCCGGCGCGCGATCGCGATGCGCTGGCGGATCAAATCGGCGAACTGGCCTTCGCCGCGCATGCGCGAGCCGAAGCGCGGATCGTTGTCACGGCCGCCGCGCATCTGCCGCACCAGGCTCAAAACATGTTCGGCGCGTTCCGGAAAGTGCAGCTCGAGCCATTCGCGCACGAGATCCTTCAGCTCCCACGGCAGGCGCAGCACCGTGTAGCCGGCGGCGCGCGCGCCGGCCGCGTGGGCGCGCTCGAGGATCTGCTCGAGCCAGCGGTCGGTCAGCATCGGGATGATCGGTGCGACGAGCACGCCGCAAGGCACGCCAGCGGCGTTGAGAGCGCCGATCGTTTCGATGCGCCGGTGCGGTGCGCTCGCGCGCGGTTCGAGTTTCGCCGCGAGATGGTTGTCGAGCGACGTGACCGAGACGAAGACGTGCACGAGATTCTGCCGGGCCAGCGGCGCGAGCAGATCGAGATCGCGCTCGACCAGCGCGTTCTTCGTCACGATCGTCAGCGGATGCCGGTGTTCGGCCAGCACTTCGATGACCTGGCGCGTGATCCGGTAGCGCCGCTCGATCGGCTGATACGGATCGGTGTTCGCGCCAAGGTTGATCGGGCTGACGCGATAGCCCGGTTTGGCCAGTTCGGCGCGCAGCAGTTCCACGGCGTTCGTCTTGGCGAACAGCTTGGTCTCGAAGTCGAGCCCCGGCGAAAGATTCAGGTAGGAATGCGACGGCCGCGCGTAGCAGTAGATGCAGCCGTGCTCGCAGCCGCGATACGGATTGATGCTCTGTTCGAACGCGACGTCGGGCGAGTCGTTGCGGCTGATGATGCTGCGTGCGCGTTCTTCGGTGACGGTCGTGGCGGGACGCGCGGCCGGGTCTTGATCGCGCTGCCAGCCGTCATCGACCCCTTCAGCCGTCTTCGACTCGAAACGGCCTTCGTGATTCGACGCGGCGCCACGGCCCTTGAACGCCCGCGGCTGGTCGGTCGGTTCAGGTGGGTCGGGAAGAATGCGGGTCATGGCCGCGAAAGTATGCGCGCGCAGAATCTCATGTGCCGCGATCCGCGCGCCTTGGTTGGCTTTCGCAGTGTCCGATTCCGTCGCGCAGCCGCAGGATTTTATTTTGGCGCGGATGTACGCGGATTAGCACGGATGTACGCGGATAAGGCAAGAAGCGATACTCAGGTGGGCACAAGCGTTCCGGCAGTCGCCCTGATCGATAGATTCTTTCGCTCTATCCGCGGCATTCCGTAATCATCCGCGTTCATCCGCGTTCAAAAAATAAGCGGTTCGCGCGCGAACTCAGCCGATCAATGCGCCGCGTAGACGCGCATCACGTCCTTGCGCAGCGCCGCCTGGCTCGAGCCACGGCTGTAGAACATGTGGCCGCCCGGATAATTCCTGACCTGCACGCGGCTGGCGTCGCCCATGACCGGCATCTGGTCGACGATCAGCACCGAGGCCATGAACGGACACGACAGGTCGTCCCAGCCGTGCACGATCAGCACCTGCATCTTCGGGTCGATCGCGACCGACTGGCGCAACTGCGTGACCGAGCCCTTGTTGGTTTCTTCCTCGCCGCTCCACAGCTTGTTGACCTCGTAGCTCAACGCGTTGTAGCGGCCGTCGTACTTCCAGCCGACCGTGTGCGTGATGAAGTCGACCATCGCCGTCGTCGTCGGCGCAATGATCGAGTCGAGCAGCGGATCGTTCGTGCGCTGCTGTGGAGCGAATGGGAACGGATCCCATTCGGTGACGTTGGAGTCGTAGCGACTGCCGAGCTTGCCCTCGCTGCGATAGATCTCGCGCAGATAGGCTTGCGTTTCCAGCCTGCCGCCCGAGCGGCGCACGAAAATTGGATCAAGACCGGAAAGCTCGGTGACGCGCTTGACGATGCGCTCGAGCGCCTGCGGGTCGGAACGGCCCTTGAGCAGGTCGGTGACGTAGTCCCCGCGCGTATAGGTGATGATCTCGTTCATCGTTGCGTCGCTGAGCTTGCCCTTGCGTTCGAGGTTTGCCGCCGAGATGCTCGGCAACGTCATCATCCACGGCAGCGGCGACAAGTCGCCGCCGTTGTTGGACGTCGGCTCGAGGTACGGCGACACGAGCACCATGCCGTTCATCGCGACGCCGAGACGCGTCTGCAGATAGTGCGTGATGCGCGGACCGCGGAAGCCGCCGTAGCTTTCGCCGACCAGATACTTGCGCGACATCAGGCGGTTGTTCTTGACCAGCCAGTCGTAAACGATGCGCGACAGGTATTCGATGTCCGGTCCGGTTGCATAGAATTTTTTCTTCGCTTCGTCTTCGCCAACACGAGCGCGCGAAAATCCGGTGCCTACCGGATCGATGAAGACCAGGTCGGTGAAGTCGAGCCAAGACCCGGCGTTGTCGATCGGCGTGGCCGGATCCGACGGGCTGTTGCCCTCGGCGCCGAACTGCACGCGCTTGGGTCCGATCGCGCCGAGGTTCAGATACACCGACGAGGCGCCCGGCCCGCCGTTCAGGGCGAACGTGACCGGGCGATTCACGCCGGGCATCGTATAGGCGACGAACATCACGTCGGCGATCGTCTTGCCTTTCTCGTCGAGCACCGGCAGCGAGCCGACCGTCGCGTCGTAGCTCACCGGCTTGCCGTCGATCTGCGCGGTCTGATGGGCGGTCTTGTCGGCCGGGAACGGCGGCAGCTTGAGTTCGTCGCCGCCTTTGCCTTCGGCGCCATCCTTCGCGGATGGTTTCGCGCCTTCTTCGGCGCCGAACAGCACGGCTGGGGCGCCGGACAATACGGCGGCGGCGAAAACCGTCGACAGTATGCGGTTCAACATGAGGTTCTCGCTTGCTTGGGTCAGGTAAGGGAATCGCCAAGCATAGCCGTTCGAATGACCAGCGCTATGTGCCAGAAGATGGACGCGGATGCAGCCCCGAGAAGTGCAGGGCACCGGCGCCGAACCGGGCACTGTGCGCTCGCGCGCGGCGCCGGCCTGTGGCAGCATTTGGGTTACTGGCCGGAGGGTTTGGGGATGCACTGGATTTTGTTGCTGATTTCCCTGGTCGCCTTTGCCGGCGCGGTCTTCGCGCCGACGCCGGGACTCATCGGGGTAGGCCTGCTGGTGGGCTTCATCGCCCTGTTCGCGGGATTTTTCGCGATGATCTCGGCGCGCATCGCCGAACGCGCACGTCCCGACGCGACCCTGCTCGGCGATGTCGAGATCAATGCGCTGCGCAAGAGCGTGCGCGAAGCGCGCGAGAAACGCGCCGCGGGCGCTTCTGACAACGCGGCAAAGCCGAAGGGGTGAGTTTCCCGGCCCAGGGGAATCGGCCACGCGCGCTGGCTGGCAAAGCCGATCGGTTCGAACTGACGCGCGGCCTCGATGCACTGCATCGACCGCGCAAAAAAAGAGGGCCGGCAACTCGCGTTGCCAGCCCCCTTCGCAGGTTGCGATCTTTGCAGCTGGATTACTTGGAAATATCCACGTCCTTGGTTTCCCGCAGGAACAGCGTGCCGATGACGAGAGTCATCAGCGCGACGATCACCGTGTACCACAGGCCGTAATAGATATCGCCCTTCAATGCGACCAGGGCGAACGATATCGTCGGCAGGAAGCCGCCGAACCAGCCGTTGCCGATGTGGTACGGCAGACTCAGCGAGGTGTAGCGGATACGCGTCGGGAACAGTTCGACGAGCCAGGCCGCGATCGGTCCGTACACCATCGTCACGTAGAGCACGAGGATCGTCAGCAGCACCAGCAGCATCGGCCAGTTCACCGCGGCCGGGTCGGCCTTTGCCGGATAGCCACCTCCTTTCAGCGCCTCGCTCAACTGCTTGGCGAAAGCATCGGTCTGGGTCTTGAATGCAGCCGCGTCGAGCCCCGCGCCTTCGAACGAGGGCACCGCAGTGCCGCCGACCTTGACCGACGCGACGGTTCCGGCCGGTGCCGACTCGTTGAGGTATGGCACGCCGCTCTTGACCAACGCGCTCTTGATGATGTCGCACGAGTTCGTGAACACCTTCTTGCCGACCGGATCGAACTGGAAGCTGCAGGTCGCCGGATCGGCCGAGACAACGACCGGATTGGTCTGACTCGCCGTTTCGATTGCCGGATTGGCAAAGTGCGTGAGGCCCTGGAAGATCGGGAAATACGTCAGGGCGGCGAGCAGGCAGCCGGCCATGACGATAGGCTTGCGGCCAATGCGATCGGACAACCACCCGAAGAAGACAAAGAACGGCGTGCCGATCAGCAGTGCGCCGGCGATCAGCAAATTGGCCGTTACCGGATCGACCTTCAGTGTCTGGCCGAGGAAGAACAGCGCATAGAACTGGCCGCCATACCACACGACTGCCTCGCCGGCGGTCGCGCCGAACAATGCGAGCAGCACGATCTTGAGGTTGTCCCAGCGCACGAACGATTCGGTCAGCGGCGCTTTGGAGCCTTTGCCCTCGGCCTTCATCTGCTGGAACATCGGCGATTCCTGCAACTGCAGGCGGATGTAGACCGAGATCAACAGCAGGAAGAACGACAGCCAGAACGGAATGCGCCAGCCCCAGGTGTCGAAATCCGCACCGAGCGTCGTGCGGCAGATCAGGATCACGATCAGCGACAGGAACAGGCCGAACGTCGCCGTGATCTGGATGAAGCTGGTGTAGAAGCCGCGCTTGCCCGGCGGTGCGTGTTCGGCGACGTACGTCGCGGCGCCACCGTACTCGCCGCCCAGCGCCAGGCCCTGCAACAGGCGCAGCGCGATCAGGATGATCGGCGCGGCAGCGCCGATCGAGGCGTAACTCGGGATCAGGCCGACCAGGAATGTCGACGAGCCCATGATGATGATCGTGATCAGGAACGTGTATTTGCGCCCGATCAGGTCGCCGAGGCGCCCGAACAACAGCGCGCCGAAAGGCCGCACGAAGAAACCGGCGGCAAAGGCCATCAGCGCCACGATGTAGCCGCTGGTCGGATTGAGGGCGGAGAAGAATTGCTTGGCGATGATCGCCGCCAGCGAGCCGTACAGGTAGAAGTCGTACCACTCGAACATCGTGCCGATGCTCGACGCCGCAATCACGCGCACGTGACCTTTGGTCAGACTTGGACCCCCGCTCTGCACAGTTGCTGTTGCCATGATGCTCCCCTCGGAATGAGTCGCGAAACTTTCGAGATGCCCAACGCCTGACTACGTCACGTCCCCGACACTGACGTCTCCAGCTCCCGGCGCAGCTGGCGCACCACCCATTTACGCGCCGGGAAAAGACGTTGGCATGACAGACTGCCCCGAGCCCGCCGCCATAGCCATTCGCCTTTGGTCGAAGGCTTGCAAAAGCGCGACTAAGGTCGTATTGGTCCTTGGTTGCCAGCCGCTACTGTGACGATAGCGGTCCTGGGGGTCGTTTCGAGGAGAGTTCCATGTCCAAACTGCATCCGGTCGCGGCCGAGTTCGCCGCCAAAGCCCGCATCCGCGCTGACGACTACACGAAGATGTACGCCGAATCCGTGGACGATCCGGAGGGGTTCTGGCGCCGCGTCGGCGGCCGCCTGGACTGGATCAAGCCGTTCAGCAAGGTCAAGGATGTCTCGTTCGCCGCGGACAACCTGCACATCCGCTGGTTTTACGACGGCCAGTTGAATCTGTCGGCCAACTGCCTGGACCGTCATCTGCAGGCGCGCGGTGAGAAGACCGCCATCCTCTGGGAGGGCGACGACCCGAACGAATCGCGTGCGATCAGCTACCGCGAGCTGCACGCGCAGGTCTGCCGGGCCGCGAACCTGTTGAAGAACCTCGGCGTGCAGAAGGGCGACCGGGTCACGATCTACCTGCCGATGATCCCGGAGGCGGCGATCGCGATGCTCGCCTGCGCGCGCATCGGTGCGATTCATTCGGTCGTGTTCGGCGGCTTCTCGCCGGATTCGCTGGCCGGGCGCATCGCCGACTGCACGTCCAAGCTCGTCATCACCGCCGACGAAGGCCTGCGCGGCGGCAAGAAGGTGGCGCTCAAGGTCAACGTCGACGAGGCGCTGACCCGTCCCGGCACGACCAGCGTGGAGACCGTGCTCGTGGTCAAGCGCACCGGCACGCCAGTGCCGATGCAGAGTCCGCGTGATCGATGGTGGGACGCCTTGATGCAGGCACAGAGCGCGGAATGCGCGCCCGAGCCGATCGACGCCGAGGATCCACTTTTCATTTTGTATACTTCCGGCTCGACCGGCAAGCCCAAGGGCGTGCTGCACACGACCGGCGGCTACGGCGTGTTTGCCAGCTTCACGCACGAGTGCGTTTTCGATTTGCGCGAGGACGACGTCTACTGGTGCACGGCCGACGTCGGCTGGGTCACCGGGCACAGCTACATCGTCTACGGCCCGCTCGCCAACGGCGCGACGTCGCTGATGTTCGAGGGCGTGCCGAACTATCCGGATTCCGGCCGCTTCTGGCAGGTCATCGACAAGCACCAGGTGACGCTGTTCTATACCGCGCCGACCGCAATCCGCGCGCTGATGCGCGAAGGCGAAGCGCCGGTGAAGAAGGCGAAGCGTTCGAGCCTGCGCCTGCTCGGCACGGTCGGCGAGCCGATCAATCCGGAAGCCTGGGAATGGTACTGGCGCGTGGTCGGCGACGAGCGCTGCCCGATCGTCGACACCTGGTGGCAGACCGAAACCGGCGGCATCCTGATTACGCCGCTGCCCGGCGCGATCGCCCAGAAGCCTGGGTCGGCAACGAAACCGTTTTTTGGCGTAAAGCCGGCGATCGTCGATGCGACCGGCAACGTGCTCGAGGGCGAGGCCGAAGGCAACCTCGTGCTGACCGATGCGTGGCCGGGCATGATGCGCACGGTCTACGGCGATCACCAGCGCTTCATCGACACCTACTTCAAGACCTATCCGGGCACGTATTTCACCGGCGACGGCGCGCGCCGCGACGCCGACGGCTACTACTGGATCAC
>DASRTK010000030.1:0-1875 GCA_035655975.1 Rudaea sp. | reverse complement strand
GGTGCGTTCTTCTCGACAAGCTGAGTGAAGTCCGGAAGGTCGACCGCCTGCGCCGAAGCTGCCGCCACGGCGAACGCGAACGCAAACGAGATCCGGGCCAAAATTTTGCTCTGCATAGTGGTGTCTACCTCGAAGAAGTTGCGAAACTCGATGCCCGCTTTTGATCAGCGGCGCGCATCTTAGTTCCGGAAAAATTCAGGCTTCGCACAGCGATTGTTCAGGCAAGCTCATGCGGACGCGGTTTGCTGCTTGCAGCACAGGGCTGATGCGCCGCAGGCGAAAACATTTGAAGCCCGTTCCGAACCTACTGCTGCGGCGGTGGCGGTGGCGCATCCTGTCCTGCCGCTGCCGATACTTCGGCCTTCGGTCGCGATCCGATCATCAGGATATACGGAACGAAGCCGTTCGGCGTTGCGTCGGCGTTTTGCGCCGAACCGCGCGGATTCGTCGTGTAACGCGGCAGGAACGATTCGAAGCTTGCCGGCTGGGTGTCGGAGAACGTCGCCGGCATCGCCGGCATCGGCGCGAATACAGGCTGCTGCTGCCGGGCCACTGGCTGTTGCGGCGACAGCAACATCGGTGTGGCCGCGGCAAGGTCCGTACCTGGCGCGGGCAGCGCACCGTTTTCCCCTGCGGGACGAGTGGCCATCAGCGCAACCACAGCAACGGCCGCGGCGATTGCACCGCCGCCGGCCCAGCGCCCGATGCGCCGCCCAAGGCGCGGTTGGACCGGTTCCAGTCGCAGCATGACGGCTGCTGCAAACCGATCATCGCCGGTCGCGGCGGGCACGTACTCGTGCTGCAGCACTGCGCGAGCTATCTGATAGCGGGACCAGCGCTGGGCCAATCCGGCGTCGCCACCGAGGCCGCGCAGGAGGAAGCGAAGTTCATCACGCGGCAACTCGCCATCCATCAATGCGGACAGTTGTTCGTTGGCGGTTTCATTCATGGTCGGATACCTGGACATCGGACAGCAGGGGACGCAGTTTCTGGTCTATCGCATCACGCGCGCGAAAGATGCGCGAGCGGACCGTACCTATAGGGCAATTCATCTTTTCGGCGATCTCTTCGTAACTCAGCCCGTCGACTTCACGCAGGGTAATCGCGGTTTTCAACTCCTCGGGCAACTCTTCGACAGTCTCGAACACGGTTCGTTCAATTTCCTGACGCAAAAGTTCGTGCTCGGGGGTCGCGCGGTCCTTCAGGCGCGCGCTGCCCTCAAGCTGGACGGCGTCGTCGATCGACACATCGTCCTGGGGCGGCCGCCGGCCCTGCGAGACCAAATAGTTCTTGGCCGTGTTGATCGCGATCTTGTACATCCACGTGTAGAACTGGCTATCTCCACGAAACGCGCCGATCGCGCGATAGGCCCGGATGAAGGCTTCCTGGGCCACATCCTGGCATTCGCTCCAGTCGGAAACATAGCGCGAGATCACGCTGATCAGCTTGTGCTGGTACTTGCGTATCAGCAGATCGAACGCGCGCTTGTCTCCCTGCTGGACCCGCTCGACCAGGGCCTGATCGGTGTCTGTTTCGCCCATCCGGGCTGTGCTCCGTTTATCCGCGACCCGATCGAGCGCCAGTGCCAGACCATGAGCCATCGTGTTTAGTTCCACCGGGAGATTCCGCTGCATCCGCCATAGATGGAGGCGGCCGACAAGCGGATCAATCAGGACCCGGCCCCCAACCCCGCAGGCCGAGATTGACCGCGGGCGCGCCGAACCCGGATTATAGCTGTCCTGCCCTGCACGCGTCCGAGGCTGCCATGTTCGAAGGTCTGCGCTTCTCCCACTGGCAAGCCGAAACCGATGGCGGCGGCATCGTTGTCCTGACGCTCGATCGGGCCGGCGCCTCCGTCAACGCGCTCAACCGCGC
>DASRTK010000029.1:0-2332 GCA_035655975.1 Rudaea sp. | reverse complement strand
AGCGCCTACGATCGGGCCGGACGTCCCGGCGATGCACGCCGCGTACTCAAGCAAGCCCTGGACGAATTTGCCGCCTATGCGGCAGAGATCCACGCGCCTGACAACGCCAGACTGATGAACTCACGCGCGCGCTGGGGCCTGTTCCTGCTCAATCAGGGCGAGCCCGAAGAAGCGGAACGGCAGTTCCGCGAAGTGATCGCTCAGGACCACGGCCGCAATCTCGATTTCACGGCATTGGCCCATGGCGGCATGGCGCAGTTGGCGTTGCAGCGCGGAGATGCAGCCGCCGCCCTGCGCGCCAGCACGGAAGCGCTGCGTCTGATGGGCACCGCCGGCGGCAGCCACAATCCGGGCAACGAGCGTTATCTGTGGCGTATCCACGCACAGGCGCTTGCGCGCACTGGTGACCTTGCCGCCGCGCGCGATCATGCGCAACGCGCGCTCGATGCCTACCGTCATCACGATGATCCGGCCAGCGCGGAAATCGCGGAGTCCGCCGCAGTGCTCGAGGGGATCGACCGGCTCGCGAAGAAATAGCGCGGTCCGAGAGTCCGCTCGCCTTGGGCGCAGGCCCGAAGGGAGGAGTCGAAAGGCAGCAGGTACGGTGGGTCGCCTTGGCTCGCTGATGCGAGTGACGCTCAGCGTGAGCGGTGCTTTGAAACGCTACTTTTCACCATCGTGCTTAGTCTCGTCGGCCAACTCGCGATGCAGCCACGCGCGCGCCAGCGTCCAGTCGGCGCGCACGGTACGCTCGGAAATGCCGAGCGCCCGCGCGGTCTCGACATCGTTGTAGCCCGCGAAGTAGCGACACTCGACCACTTGCGCGAGGCGCAGCGATTTGGCGGCGAGCCGGCCCAGCGCATCGTTGAGTGCGAGAATCGCCGCGTCGGACTCGATCGCCACGTCCAATCCCCCGGTCAGCGGCAGCGCATCGGCGCCACCGCCGCGCTTGGCGGCCTGCCGCGCGGCCGAATGATTGACCAGTGCGTGGCGCATCGCCAGGGCCGCGGCGCGCAGAAAATGCGCATCGGTATTCCAGCCTTGGCCGCGGCGCAATTTCAGATAGGCCTCGTTGACCAAGGCGGTCGTCTGCATCGTCACGCCGGCGCCGACACGGCGGCGTTCGCGCTGCGCGAGGCTGCGCAAATCCTCGTAGAACAGTGGAAACAGCTGGTCCGCCAGAGCCCGCGCGTCCGCGTGCAATGCTGTGTCCCAATTGTCGAAGTGCAGTACCCCGTCGTTCATGGCACCCCCGACGCGGCCGGCCGAACGCCGTCCGTGCATACGACATGATAATGCCATCCGCCTGCGCAACGGATCTTCACGCGCTTCGGGCCAACAAAGAGCGCGGACCCCAAGCGGGCGGAACCAATCAATGCACTAATTACCTCCGTCCTTTTTTCCGCGCTCGTCATCCGTCTTCCGGCGCAGCGCTTCGTATTCGTTGCCGGGTTTCCACGTCGGCCAGCCGGTGGAATTTGCTACGTCTTTGCCAAGCAGGTAGGCGACCGTGGCCTCCTGGACCGTCCCCGCAAACGTCCAGCGCGGATCGAACTCGTCGCAAGGCTGGTGGTAGCAGTTGGCGTTGTACGCCGAAACGAGGCGCTGGCCTGCGGCGGTGCCGCCGTCGACGAGATCGCGGCCCGCGCGGAAAGCCAATGCCGGAACACCGCGCCGCGCGAACGAAAAGTGATCGGAGCGGAAGTACCAGCCGGCCTCGGAGCTCGGTTCCTCCGTAACGCGCAGGTGCTGTGTCTTCGCCACGCGCGCAAGATCATCCTCCAGGCTCGTGCGCCCGCCGCCGATCAGTTCGATGTCACGCGCGGCGGGCAGCACGACATGCGGATCGAGGTTGATCACGGCGGCGGTCCCTGCCAACGGATACAGCGAGTGCGCTGCGTAGAACTCGGACCCCAATAGTCCCTTCTCTTCCGCCGTCCACAGCGCGAAGATCACCGTGCGCGCCGGGGGCGGTGCGGCCTTGAACGCGCGCGCGATCTCCAGGACTTCCGAAGTGCCCGTGGCGTTGTCGATGGCGCCGTTGCGGATCGCGTCTCCCTTCGCGTCCGGACCGTTGCGACCGTTGGCGTCGAAGTGCGCACCGTAGAGGACGACTTCCTGCGGCCGCGTCGTGCCGGTGAGCTTCGCCAGCACATTGTGGCTGACGAACGCACTGGCCTTCAGGTCGCCCTGCGCGGAAAGCGTCGCGCCGTCGATCGTCAAGGCGCGGAACTTCGGGTCGCGAGCGCGGACCTTCAGCGCCGCCAACTCGAGCTTCGCGCTTTTCAGCATCCGGTTCGCGACGTCCAGCGTGACCCAGCTCGTGAACTTC
>DASRTK010000028.1:0-6221 GCA_035655975.1 Rudaea sp. | reverse complement strand
GCGTTGACGACGCCGCCGGTGCTGCGGCCGAACTCGACCGAGTAACCGCCGGTCTTGACCTGGAATTCCTGGTAGAACGCGAACGGCGCTTCGGAGAAGCCGTTGCGGTTGTAGAAGTCGGTGACGTTGAGTCCGTTGATGTAGTACGAGTTCTCCGCGATCGACGAGCCGCCGAACGTCAGTCCGCCGAACCCGGCGGTGCCCTTGTTGACGCCCGGCGCCAGCGTGGCGACCGCGGCGACGTTCTGTTCGACCGGCAGGCGTTTCAGCTCTTCGCGCGTGATGTTCGTCGTGACTTCGGTCGAGGTGAAATCGACGGCCGAGGCAGCGGTCGCGGTGACCGAAATTCCCTCGAGCGCGGTCGCTTCGCCGCCGACATTCACCGTGGTGGCGCTGCCGAGGCTGACGACGACGTCAACGGGTGCGCCGACGCGCGCGCCATCCTTGCTCGCCTCGAGGCTGTATTGGCCGATCGGAAGGAACGGAAAGCGGTAGTTGCCCTTGGCATCGGCGGTCACGCTGCGCGTCAGTCCGGTCGTCGGGCTGGTCACCGTCACCGTCGCGCCTGCCGTGGTGCGGCCGACGACGGAGCCGTCGTCGCTTTGCGCCTGTGCCGACGACAGCGCCAGCAATGAAAGACTCATTCCCATCGCCACGCACAATGCACGCTTGCGCCATTTTCGATTGTAGTTGGGCATTTTCCGCTCTCCCCGTCGATTTTGTAGTGTGAGTTGCGTTCTGATGAATCGGGTGTTGAAAAACCTGCGAGTTACTTGCCGCCTGCCGCCCGCGAGGCGGGCAGGAATTTCCATTCGAAGTCGTAATCCCACTGGTTGAAGTACAGATTGCCGCCGCTCCATTCGGCTTCGCCGCGCTGCAGGTCGACGGTCTCGGAACGGAAGAATTTCTTCGCCGGGACGAAGTCGCGGCTGAAGTCGTCGTTGAACGCGATGCGGTAGGCGTCGAGCCCGCCGAGATAGAAATTCGCGATGGCCGGATCGGGATCGTCGAAACGGCCGAACGTGACGTCCATCGGCAACCAGCCATACGGCGCGATATACAGCCAGCCCCAGTCGTGCAGATTGTTGTATGTCGTGTCCGAATAGATCATTCCGGACTGCCAGCGCGTCGGAATGCCGTTCATCCGCAGCAGGGTCATCAGCAAGAGCGTCTGCTGCCCGCAGTCGGCGTGGCCGGCACGCAACGCGTATTCGCTGATGTTGCTGATCGTCGAGTATTCGAGTGCGCCGGCCCACGGAACCTGGTCGACGGCTGCATAAAGCTTCTGCGCGATGCGCCACGGATTCTTTTCATCGCCCACGACTTGCCGCGAAAACAGGCGCAGCGGTTCGGTGAAGACGATGTGCGGCGGCCGCTCGGCCACGAAGGGCGCGAGTGCGGGCGTAATGGCCGCCGGCACGGCCTTCGCGGCGTCGACTGTGTGGTATTGCGCGTAGACGGTCAGCTCATAGGTGATCGATAGCTTTGTCGGCTTGCCGGCTTCAGCGCGCTTTTCCACAAGTACGGTACGCTGCAATGTGGATTCCGGGGCGATTTCGTGCTGCGCCGGTTCGCTGGCGACGAAACGGATGTCCTCCTGCTGGCCCGGCAGCGCGCGCGGGTACGGAATCCAGGCGCGAACGGTTTCACCGGCCGGTACGGCGTCGGCGTGCACCGTCAACGATTGCGTCACCTGCAGATGCCGTGGCGCGACGTTGCTCTTGCTGACGGCCCGGGCCGCATCGACGACTTCGCGGTGGTGGGGGTTCGGCGACTCCAGCGGGCTGTTGACGAGTGGAGTTTGTTCCTTGCGCCGCGCGAGCGCTTCGTGGCTCAGGCGAAACAGGTTCGACGGCGACCGCGAGAAATACAGCACCCGGCCGTCGATGACCCGGCGTTCGAGCAGGCCATCTCTGTCCCACTTCGCGAACTCATCGTCGCGCAGGTCCGGAATCTGCTTGCGCAGGCGCGCCTTGACGTCGTCTTCGCTCAAGGTGAAGTCGAGGAGGATGCGGCGCATGCGTTCGCGCTGGAATTCGAGCGACTCGCGCAATTTTGCGTCGACCGCCGGCTGGGCCAAGACCTGGTCGATCCGCGCCGAAGCGATCGCGAACTGGCCGGCGTCGATTTGGGCGACGACATTCGCTTCGACGCCTGCGCCGGCACCTGTGTCGCCGAAGCACGCGGCCGCCGGGAGCAGCAAGGCCAACGCGATCGCACCGACGCGCGCGCTCCGGACGAACCGGAGCATGGCCTCTCTCGGCCATCCATGGCCGCCGAGGCACTTGGGCTCCTGCCCGACGGCGGCCATCGGTGCCATTGCTAATACCATTGTGTAGAGTCCCCGGCTGATGCACCCACTCTCGCCGTGCTGTGTAACATGCCGGCATACGATCGTCAATAATTTATGCTTCTGGTATATTATTTGAGAATCATCTATTCTTTGAAGGCGTAATCCTTCCCATAATTCCGGTCCAAGGGTGCGTGATAGCGTCCATGTGCGTGACCGCGGTTGCGGGGTGGGCTTGGGGATCACATGACGGCGATGCGACGACTGGTTCCTGCCATATCGGCATTGGTACTTACGCTCGGCAGCGTGGCCGTTTGCGCGCGCGAAGGCGGGGCGTTGACCGTGCCGGCCACGGGGGTCATCGGCGTCGACGACGCGATGCTCGCACCCGATTTCTGGATCAGGCGCCTGAACGATGCCGACCGCATCGTGCTCGACGACAAGGCGATCGCGGCCGAAAACGCCGCACTCGTGCAGAAAGATCCGACGCTGCATGACCTGCAGGCGTTGCCCGCGACGCTGACGCGCAAGCAGGTCACGGACTGGATCAACGCCATGTCCGAACGTCCATCGAAGCCGATGTACGACGCCGACAACGCCGAGCTGAGCGCTACCGCACTCGATGCGCTGATCGCCAACGTCGACATCGGCTCGATCGCCGAGCAGGCGCCTGCGCGCTACGCCCTCGTCGTCCACCGCGCCGACCTGCGCACATTCCCGTCGACCTTGCGCGCGTTCAGCGAGCGCAACAACAGCAACATCGACCGCTTCCAGGAGAGCGCGCTTTTTCCCGGCACGCCCGTCGTCATCGTGCATGCAAGCCGCGACGGCAAATGGCGCTTCGTCGTCAGCCCGCGCTATGCGGCCTGGGTCGAGAACCGGTTTCTTGCCGAAGGTCCGGCGGCGCAGGTGTTCGGCTACGCCGACGCCAAACCCTACCGCATCGTCACGGGCGCCACCGTCACCACGGTGTTTTCGCCGACGCAGCCTGCGATCTCGCAGTTGCAACTCGACATGGGCGTGCGCGTTCCACTCGAAGCGGACTGGTCCGCGGAAAAATCCGTGGACGGCCAGCATCCGTATACAGCGCACGTCATCGAGCTGCCATCGCGCGGCGACGATGGCACGCTGAAGATTGTTCCAGCACTGCTGCCGAAGACTGCCGACACGCAAGGCGACTACCTGGCGCTGACGCGCGCGAACATCCTGCGCCAGGCATTCAAGTTCCTCGGCGAACGCTATGGCTGGGGACACTCGTACAACGCGCGCGACTGCAGCGGTTTCGTCTCCGACGTGTATCGCAGCATGGGCGTGCAGATGCCGCGCAACACGCGCGACCAGGCCGTGAGTCCTGGGTTGAATCACCGCCTTTTCACCGACCAGGACGACCGCGCCGCGCGACTGTCGGCAGTGCGCTCGCTGCAAGTCGGCGACCTCGTCTACATTCCCGGCCATGTCATGATGGCGATCGGCGTCGTCGACGGCGAACCGTACGTGATCCACGACACGACCGGCCTGAGCTACCGCCGCGACGACGGTTCGCGCGTGCGCGTGGACCTCAATGCGGTATCGGTGTCGCCCCTGACGCCGCTGCTGTACGGCAATGACAAAACCTATGTCGACCGCATGACCAGCATCGTGCGGATTCGTCCTGCTACCGACACGGAAGCATCAGCCAAACCATGAAAATCACCGATATCCGCTTCGGTCTGTTGCGCGTGCCGCTGAAAACGCCGTTCAAGACGGCGCTGCGCACCGTCGATGCAGTCGAAGACATCGTCGTCATGGTCAACACCGACACCGGCCACGTCGGCTACGGCGAAGCGCCGGCCACCGCCGTGATTACCGGCGACACGCACGGTTCGATCGTCGAGGCGATCCGCAACTACATCTCGCCGCGGCTGATCGGCGCGGAAATCGCCGACCTCAATCACATCACGCAGCTGATCCAGGGGGCGATGGAGAAGAACTCGAGCGCCAAGGCGGCGGTCGAGATCGCGGTCTACGACCTGTGGGGACAGCTGTACAACGCGCCGCTGTACCGCCTGCTCGGTGGCGGCGATCCGGTCATCACGACCGACATCACGATCAGCGTCGATACGATCGACAAGATGGTCGCCGATTCGATCGACGCGGTGAATCGGGGTTTCGACTCGCTGAAGATCAAGGTCGGCAAGGACATCGGCGTCGACATCGAGCGCGTCAAGGCGATCTACGCGGCGGTCGAGGGCCGCGCGCTGCTGCGCCTGGACGCGAATCAGGGCTGGACGGCCAAGCAGGCGGTCTATGCACTGCAAAATCTCGAAGACGCCGGCGTGCGCCTCGAACTCGTCGAGCAGCCGGTCAAGGCGCAGGACCTGGACGGCATGAAATACGTCACCGAACGCGTGCACACGCCGATCATGGCCGACGAAAGCGTGTTCGGCCCGACCGAGGTCGTCGAGCTGATCCGCATGCGCGCAGCCGACATCATCAACATCAAGCTCATGAAGACCGGCGGCATCTCCAACGCGATCCGCATCGCCGACATTGCCGCGATGTACCAGGTCGAGTGCATGATAGGCTGCATGCTCGAGACCAGCATCAGCGTCGCCGCGGCCGTGCACGTGGCGGTGGCCAAGGCGAGCGTCATTACCAAGGTCGATCTGGACGGACCATCGCTTTGCGCGTTCAATCCGGTCGACGGCGGCGTGATCTTCAACGAATCGGAGATCACGGTGACCGACGCACCCGGCCTGGGCATCCGTGAAATCCGTGGACTGGAACCGATCGCATGAGCACGTCGACGTAAGAAATGTTGCCGCTGCTGAAAATCCGCGCGGAACGCGACCAGATGTCCGCGATCGAGCGGCGCATCGCCGACTTCATCGTCGAGAACGCGCATCTGCTGCGCGACTATTCCTCGCAGCAGCTGGCCAACGCGCTGAAGATCAGCCAGTCCAGTGTCGTCAAGTTCAGCCAGAAGCTCGGTTTCAAGGGCTATCCGGACCTGAAGTATTCGATCGGCGACTCACTCGCGCGCGGCGACGCCGGTGAGAGCAACGGCAACGCCGAGCCGGCGCGCCGCGATCCGCACGGCGCGCTCGCCGAAAGCCTCTGGCACAGCAAGGCGCAGGCCGAACAGGAAACGCGGCTGATCAACCCGCCGGGCACGCTCGACGCGATCGCTGCATTGATCGGCAAGGCCGGAAAGGTATTCATCATCGGCCTCGGCGAGGACGGCATTCCGGCGCGTGCATTCGCGATGCGCCTGTCGTTGCTCGACGTGCTGACCGTGCATCATTTCGACGCCGTGCTGATGACCGCCAGCATCTCCGCCGCGGCCGCGAACGACGTGCTGCTCGTGTTTTCCGAGCACGGTACGCAGCCGACGTTGAGCCAGATCAGCCGGCAATTCAGCGAGCGCCGCGGCAAGGTGATCTCGGTGACGCGGCACAGCGCCAATCCGCTGCGGGCGCACGCGGACCAGTCGCTGCTCGTATCGGCGCACGACGAGCGCGTGCACATCGAGCCGCTGCTGTACCAGTCGGCCTTGCGCCACCTGCTCGACATGATCTTCGTATTGTTGTGCGAGAACGGCAAAGGCCGGCTCGACAAGCTCGTCGCCAACTACGAGCGCATCCAGAACATGCTCAATCCCTGATGCAACCAGAATGATCCGAACGCAATGATGGGACCTGTTTTGCGCAGCCGCGTTGTCGGCCTGAGGGCATGGCCTGGCTGGGCCCTGCTGATAGCGACCGCCGCGACGTCGTTCTCGACCGTCGAGTCGGAGAGCTTGTCGAAGAGTGCGCCCACGGATGGCCGCTTCTTGACTTCCGCGATCAGGACGAGCGCAAGAGTACTGCCGGCCGACGCGCGCCAGCTCGTTCTCGTCACGACGCCGGACTGGAATTCGACCAAGGCCACGCTACAGACTTTCACGCGCGCG
>DASRTK010000027.1:0-4186 GCA_035655975.1 Rudaea sp. | reverse complement strand
CCACTTGGCGCTCGGCGCGTACGGCGGTTGCGTCCGCTCCGCAGGCAACGTCGAGTTGATCAACAGCACGATTACGTCTTGCAGTGTACATAGCGAGGCGCCGGCAACATCCAAGTTCAAGGCGTACGGCGGCGGCATCTATGCCAACGGCAACGTGACGCTGACAGGCAGCACGGTATCCGGCAACTCGGCTACTTCCGCGAACTACAGCGTCAAGGGTGGTGGCATCTTCGCCGGTGGCAATGTGCTGGCGACGCACAGCGTGATCAGTGGCAACTACGGCAAGGGCGCGGGCACCCTCGGCGGCGGAATCCATGCAAGAACCGGAAGCATCACGCTGTCCTACAGCACGATCAGCGGCAACACGATGAAGTCCGTATCGGTCGACCACGGCGCCTACGGTGGTGGCATCTACACTCCGTCGGGAGGCCTGACCGCGTCCTACAGCACGATCAGCGGCAATTCGGTGTTGAATGGCGCGGGCTTCGCCGCAGGCGGCGCGATCTACACCCGTGGCAGCCTGACGCTGCGAAAGTCCACGATTTCCGACAACTACAGCTCGGTCGCAATCGGAGGCATCGCTGCATTTCTCTTGGGGAGCGCCAACACCAATCACTTCTACATGCTCGCGAGCACGGTCTCGGGCAATAGCTCGGGCGGACTCGTAGGCGGTATTGGCGTGAACTCCGCGACGACGAAGATCTACAACTCGACGATCGCGTTCAACACAGCAGCTGGAGCAACCGCGAACAGTGAAGTGTATGGACCAGGGCTCACCCTGAACGCTGCCTACGGCCCGATTAGCGCGACTCTTTCCAGCAACCTGATTTCCAACAATACGTACGACACGGGCATCGAAGCCGACCTGACGACGGCAAATTCCTCGACGCATGCGATCACGTTCAATGCTGCGCCAGCCAACAACTTCATCCGCACGTCGTACGTGCCGGCAGCTGCTGCCAGCCAGCTGCCGGACGACACTCTGACCGGGTCTTGTCCGTTGCTCGGCACGTTGCGCAACAACGGGGGGCCGACGCTCACGCATGCGTTGCTCAGCGGCAGCGTCGCGATCGACCACGGCAACAACGCGAAGAACCTGAAGGAGGACCAGCGCGGCGTGCTTGTCGACGCGATGCCGTTCAAGTACCCGCTGCCATCAGGCGCAGTCGCCGACATCGGCGCTTACGAGGTCACGCAGGCTGACATTGTCTTCAACGGCGCATTTGACGGCTGCCCGGATCTGCCTTAGGCATGGAAATGTGGAGTGAGGGCTGGGGCGAGGGGCGAGGAAGGGCCAGGGGCCAAATGCCGTGTGTTGGGGCGTTGAGGATGACGAGCAGCAGTGCGCGATAAACGAGCACCGCTTGTGAGAAGGAAACCCGTCATCCCGTCACAAGAATCCGTCATCCCGTCACAAGAATCCGTCATCCCGTCACAAGAATCCGTCATCCCGGCGAAAGCCGGGATCCAGCGCCCTTAATGTCCAAAGGATATAAAGCGGTCGAGCCGAAGTGCAGCGGTTGCACTTCGGCTCGTCGTGTCTTCCGGTCTGGTCCGATCGGATCCGGACCGGATAGATTGCTGCATCAGCCGCCGCCAGGATTGGTGTCCTTGTCCTTCTCCTTCTTCGTCGCCTGCTGGCGCTGCTGAGGAGCCGAACGTGCAACCTGATGCTGCTGCGGCTGCGCCCTCTGCTGCTGCTGCTGCGGAGGCGGCGTTTGCGCAACCTGTGGCTGTGGCTGCGGCTCGCTGCGCTGCACCGGGGCGCGCTGCGCCTGCTGCTGCGGTTGCGAACGCGTTACCGGTTCACTTCGTTGCTGTTGCGCAACCTGCGGTTGTTGCGCGCGCTGCTGCTGGCTGCGCTGCTGCATCTGCGCGTCGCGCTGCTGTTGCTGCTGTTGTTGCTGCGAACGTGCCCGTTCCTGGGCGACGGCGCGGTCCTGCTGCACCCGCTGCTGTTGTTGCGCGCGCGCCTGGGACGACGCCCGCTCCTGCTCGGCAGCGCGGTCCTGCTGCATCCGCTGCTGTTGCGCGCGCGCCTGGGACGATGCCCGCTCCTGCTCGGCAGCCATCGACCGCTGCTGCTCCTGGGCCCGGCTTTGTGCCGCTTGCGATTGCCGCGCCGACTCTGCGGCTCGCGCGTTGGCCGACGCTCGCGCGTTGGACTCGGCGCGCGCATTGTTTGCCGATGCGCGCGCATTGGCCTCGGCTCGGGCGTTCGCCTCCGTGCGTGCGTTGTTGGCGTTGCTTTGGGCGCGGCTCTGATCGCGCGCGTTCTGCTGCGCCATCACATTGCTTCGCGCCTGCGCGTTTTCGCGAGCCGCATTCGCCGTCGCCGTGTGTTCACGCTGCTGGGCGTTGCCGCGCGCATTGACTTCCTCGCGTTGCTGCGTGGCGGCGGCAGATCCGCGTGCATTGTTCTGTCCCCCGTGCACGAACGTCGACGAGTTCAGCCGCTGAGCGTTCTGCGCCGTGTTGCCGCCGCGATTGGCTTGCTCGCTGCGGTTCTGCTGCGGCATGTTGCGCGCCTCTCGGCTTTGGGTATTTTCACTCGGCTGGACAGTCTCACGTGCCGCACCGTTGGCGCGTCCTTGTTGCGCATTGGTCGCGCGTTCGGAACCAGGAATCACGCCCTGGTGCGCAAAACCGGCAGAACGCTGGTATTGGGCATTGGCGTGTTCCGGAGATCGATTCATCTCCGCCGCGCGGCTCGGTGTCTGGCCGGCGACGCGGCCATTGTTCGTCGGCGCGCGCGTGTTCGCCTGCGCGGCTGCGCCTGCCGCGTTGCCGCGATTCGCGCCGGTGTCGGCTGCCGCCTGCGCCGTCACCGCGCTACCGCGGTTGTTGCCGACGACGCGGACATTGTTGGCTGCGGCAACACGCGTGCTGGCTGGCTGTTGCGTTGCCAGCGTGCGCATCTGGTTGCGCGTCAGCGGCTGGCCGCCATTGCGTTGCAAGAGCGCCTGGCGCTGCTCGAACGACGGTGCCGTCGGTGCCGGTCGATTCGCCGCGATCACCGGGCGATTGATCACCGTGGTCGGCGGCGCCGCCGCGCGGCTGCGGCCGGCGACAAGGCTCTCGCGCGTCGGCATCAGGTTTGCCCGCGGCATGACGCGGGCGTTCGCGAACGTCTCGCGATTGACGGCGATGGCAGCGCCGGCTACAGGCCGGCCAGCGACGAAGGCGTCGCCGCGCATTGCCGTCATCGCGCGTGGCGCATCGCGATTCGCGTAGTGCATCTGCGAATAGTTCAGGCTGCCATTCGACCAGCCGCCGTAGTAGTTGTTGACGACCGTGTGGCTGACATACGCATTACTGTAATTGACGCGGTCGAAGTAATCCCGCCCGCAGCGGTAGCCCGGGAAGTAGACATCGCTCGGACCGAGCGCGAACCACCCCACCGGTCCGCCGACGGAAAAGCCGACGCTGACGCCGCCTCCACCGACGAACGCGACGAATGCCGGCGCGTATACCGGAGCGATATTGACCGGTCCGGGCACCCAACCCCAACGCGAGCCGACGTACGACCAGCGACCGTAGTGGGAAGGCGCATAGCCCCAAGGCGCATTGTCGACCCAGGTCCAGCCCCACGGATCAACCCAGGCCCAGTGGCCGTCGCGATACGGCGCCCAGTCCGCGGCGACTTCGCGCGGATACCAGACATGGCCGTATTCGGGCGCACTTTCCCAGGTTCCGTACTGGTCGAGATCCTCGTATCCGACCACGTCCTCCGAAACGTATTGATGCGACGCTTGCGTGTAGCGCTGCTCGCGCTCGCTGACGAATGTGTCGAACTCGTTGCGTGGCACGGTCTGGTTGCGCGCATTGATCAGGCTGACCTGCGGATTGCTGAGCTGCGAGTCGTTGAAGAGGACCGCTTGGCCTTCTTCGATCGTCACGCGCCTGCCGCCTTCGCCCACGGCATCGCCGCTGCCGCGCCATGCCGTTACGGTCGTGCCGCCATTGGGATCGACATTGATCCGATAGTCGCCGTCGCGACTGGCGACAAATGCGATGGTCGGCGTATCGACCTCGTAGGTCTCATTGCTGCGCAGCCGGCGCACGTTGAGATTCAGCGTACCCTGCGTCAGCTCCATCTGTGCGAGTTGGTCGTCCAGGTTGAGGAAGTCGAAGCTCGAACTGCGATCCAGGCGCACGGTCGCCGCGCCGAGCGACAACTCGGCGT
>DASRTK010000026.1:0-6562 GCA_035655975.1 Rudaea sp. | reverse complement strand
ACGTAGAGGAATTTGCCAGCCGGACAGAAGAAGGCCTGATCGGCGGTCAGCGTGATGTTCGGGCGGAAGCGCGGGCCGAGGTCGGCAAGTCCTCCGACCGGCGTGTTCGTCGTGATGCCGGAAGACAGCGTGATGGCGTTACCGCTGATGTCGTAGTTGAGGCCGTTGAACTGCAGCGCCGCGAGCTGGAGGTTGGCGAGATCGTTCGTGTTGGTCAGGCGCGACGTTGCGTTGGGAAAGACCAGCGTGTCGCCGTTGGTCGGCAGCGCATGCGCGCCCCCGCAGTTGTTCCAGTTTGTCGCCGAGCTCCACTTGTCGTTGCCGCCGCCCCCGGTCCAGCTGCAGGTTGCGGCCGATGCGGACGCGCAGGCAAGAAACAGCGCCATCGCGGTGGTCAGGTTCCGGATCATTTTTGTGCCCCTTGTCGAATTGAATCGGCTGCGTGCTGGCGCTGCGCGTTGGTGATAGTGCCGCGTTCGAACGAAGGAAACGCAAAAGCGTCGCGGAGGCGACACCGGCGCTCCAAAAATGCCGGTGCCAAAGAGGCAGCCCGGCGCGTGGGCAGCCGTGCGTGAAGCCCGCGGCTCTTGGGCAAGGCGCCAGCGTTCGGCCAGCCGGGGTACGCATCGGACCCCGCCAGGGTTGGCGTCGAATGCTGCGCTGCGGTAGGCTGGGCGACCATCACGGCGCATCGCCGCAGAGCATATCCAATGCAAGAAATCTACGACTTCGTGGCGGTCGAAACCGCCGCGCAAAAATTCTGGAACGAAACGCGCGCATTCGAGGTGACGGAAGACGCTTCGAAGCCGAAGTTCTTTTGCATGTCGATGCTGCCGTATCCGAGCGGCGCGCTGCACATGGGCCACGTGCGCAACTACACGATTGGCGACGTGATCACGCGTTTCCAGCGCATGAACGGCAAGAACGTGTTGCAGCCGATGGCCTGGGATGCGTTCGGCCTGCCGGCCGAGAACGCCGCGATCAAGAACAACACCGCGCCGGCCAAGTGGACCTACGCGAACATCGAGCACATGCGCGCGCAGCTCAAGACGATGGGCTACGCGATCGACTGGTCGCGCGAGTTCGCGACCTGCCGGCCCGAGTACTACGTGCACGAACAGCGCATGTTCGTGCGCCTGTTCAAGAAGGGCATGGTCTATCGCAAGAACAGCGTCGTGAACTTCGATCCGGTCGACCAGACCGTGCTGGCGAACGAGCAGGTCGTCGACGGCCGCGGCTGGCGCTCCGGCGCGATCGTCGAGAAGCGCGAGATACCTCAATGGTTCCTCAAGATCACTGCGTACGCGCAGGAACTTCTCGACGGACTGGACAAGCTGCCCGGCTGGCCGGATTCGGTCAAGACGATGCAGCGCAACTGGATCGGGCGCTCCGAGGGCCTGGAAATCCGCTTCGACCTGGACGGACAGGACGGCTCGTTGACCGTGTTCACGACGCGACCGGACACGCTGATGGGCGCGACCTTCCTGTCGATCGCCGCCGAACATCCGCTGGCGCAGAAAGCCGCGCAGAATAATCCACAAATCCAGAAATTCATCGACGAGTGCCGCCACGGAGGCACCGCCGAGGCCGACATCGAAACGCAGGAAAAGAAAGGCGTCGACACCGGCTTCAAGGTCGTGCATCCGGTTACCGGCGAAAAGCTGCCGGTCTGGATCGCTAACTTCGTGCTGATGGGCTACGGCACCGGCGCGGTCATGGCCGTGCCCGGCCACGACGAGCGCGACTGGGAGTTCGCGACGAAGTACGACCTGTTCATCAAGATGGTCATCGTCAGCGACGCGGTGCGCGATGCGATCGCCGAGCTCGGCCGCGAGGCCGACGAAAACCAGGATGCGATGAGTGCCGCGCTCGGCGTCAGCAAGCCGCTCGACGTCGTCGAGGCGCCAGGAGCGCTCGACATCGTGCAGGACTTCGAACGCTCGATAATCGAAGACGGTGCCTACGCCGAGTACGGCTGGCTGGTGAATTCCGGCGAGTACGATGGACTCGACTACGAGGGCGCATTCAACGCACTCGCCGAACGGTTCGAGCGCGAGGGCAGGGGCGCGCGCCGCGTGAACTTCCGCCTGAGAGACTGGGGCGTCAGCCGCCAGCGCTACTGGGGCTGCCCGATTCCGATCGTGTATTGCGCCAAGTGCGACGCCGTGCCGGTGCCTGAAGACCAGTTGCCGGTGCTGCTGCCCGAAGACGTGCAGTTCATGGGCGTGCAGTCGCCGATCAAGGCCGATCCGGGCTGGCGCAAAACCACCTGTCCGAACTGTGGCGGACCGGCCGAGCGCGAGACCGACACGTTCGACACGTTCATGGAGTCGAGCTGGTACTACGCGCGCTACACGAGCCCCGGCGCGAGCGACATGATCGATGTGCGCGCGAATTACTGGCTGCCTGTCGACCAGTACATTGGCGGTATAGAACACGCCATTCTGCACCTGTTGTATTTTCGCTTTTACCACAAGTTACTGCGCGACGAAGGTATGGTTCATTCCGACGAACCGGCGACGAACCTGCTGTGCCAGGGTATGGTTATCGCCGATACGTTCTATCGGGAATCGGCAGACGGAAATCGGGAATGGATCAATCCCGCCGACGTGGAAATCATGCGTGACGAGAAGGCGCGCATCACCGGCGCCGTGCTCAAGGCCGACGGCCTGCCGGTCGAGATCGGCGCCGTCGAGAAGATGTCGAAGTCAAAGAACAACGGCGTCGACCCGCAGGCGATGGTCGACAAGTACGGCGCCGACACGGTGCGGCTGTTCTCGATGTTCGCGGCGCCGCCGGAGATGTCGCTCGAGTGGTCGGAGAACGGCGTCGCGGGAATGGCGCGGTTTCTGCGCAGGCTGTGGGTTTACTGCCGAGACGCGCGCAGCGCGTCCTCTTCCGGGATCGGCCAAATCACTTGGAACGCCGCCGACGCCGATGGTGAGACAAAAACCTGCCGTCGACAGGTACACGAAATTCTCAGTCAGGCCAATTACGACTACGAGCGCAAGCAATTCAACACAGTCGTTTCGGCAACGATGAAACTGTTGAATGCCTTGGAAGTCCTTGGGCCAAGCGGAGTTATGGTTCCCGCCGACGTTGGTGGAAGTGCGGACAAGCCAAGACCCGCGAATCTTCAGCGGGCGTTTGTTCGCCGCGAGGGGCTGTCGATCCTTGTCCGCCTGCTCGCACCAATCACACCGCATGTCGCGCACGCGCTGTGGAACGAACTCGACTTCGGAGGCGAGATCCTCGACGCCGGTTGGCCCAAGGCCGATCGGCAGGCACTGCTGAAGGCATCGGTTACGCTCGCCGTGCAGGTCAACGGCAAGCTGCGCGGCACGATCGAAGTCGCTGTCGATGCGCCGCACGATCAGATCGAACGGACCGCACTTGCCAACACCGACGTTGCCAAGTTCGTCGCCGGCGCGACGCCGAAGAAGGTCATCATCGTGCCCGGCAAGATCGTCAACATTGTCGTCTAGTGTTGAGTGGGGAGTAAGTAAGAGCC
Organism: Rudaea sp.; assembly: GCA_035655975.1. Taxonomy (GTDB): domain Bacteria; phylum Pseudomonadota; class Gammaproteobacteria; order Xanthomonadales; family Rhodanobacteraceae; genus Rudaea. The sequence continues at coordinate 3,051 of DASRTK010000026.1, read as the reverse complement.
CTCTCCCCCAAGCTTGCTTGGGGGAGAGGGTTGGGTGAGGGGGAACCGCCCGGTGCTGCGTGGAGTCGCGAACGTGCGAAGCGCAGCCCCCTCACCCCAGCCCTCTCCCCCGACTATGTCAGGGGAGAGGGAGCAGAGCTGCGTGCCGCCGCAATTTTGCCCTGAACCGACCGCCGTTTCGTGCCGTAGAGCGCAAACGGCATGGCGTTCGCCGTATCATCCGCTACACGCGCAATATCCCATCCGCGCCGGAACCCGAATATGACGTCACACCGAACCGTTTCCTTCCTGCTGCCAGGAGCTATCGCTCTGCTCCTGAGCGCGTGCGGCTACCACCTGCGCGGCGAGGCGCAGCTGCCGGCCGGCATGGAGCGGGTGCATGTCGACAGTTCCGATCAGTTCGGTCCGCTCAAGCGCAATGTCGAAAAGGCGCTGGAGCGCTCAGGTGCGAAGATCGAACCCGCCGCCGGTGATGGCATCGCGGAGGTCAACCTGACCGCCGTGTCGCTCGCGCCGATCGTGCGCTCCGTTACTGCCAACGCCAAGGTGAACGAATTTACGATGCTCTATCACGTCGAACTGCAGATCACCGATGGCGCCGGCAAGGTCGTGGTGCCGAAACAGGTGGTCGAGCAGTCGCGCGTGTTCACGTTCGACCAGACGCAGGCGATCGGCACCGGAGCAGAGCAGGACGAGATCAAGAAGGAAATGGAACGCGAAATGACCCAGGTCGTGATGCGCAAGGTCGAGAGCGCCGAGCGCAAGTCGGGCAGTTGAAACGCGTGCGGCGTCGATCGATGAACGCGAGCGTGTTTCCCGCCGTTTGCACGGCGAACCGGCCGCGGGGGCGCGCATGCCGCTGACGCTCGCACAGTTTCACCAGCACCTTGCCGCAACCGACCTCAAGCCGGTCTATCTGCTGGCCGGGGAGGAGCACCTTCTTCTGATAGAAGCCGCGGACACATTGCGCGCACGGGCGAAGGAACTCGGCTATGCCGAGCGCGAAGTCCTCGATGCCGAAGGCAGCTACGACTGGAACGAATTTTCGATGGCCGCGGCGTCGATGTCGCTGTTTTCGTCGCGGCGCGTGATCGACCTGCGCCTGCCGGGCGGGCGGCCCGGCAAGGATGGCGCGGCGGCGATCATCGAGTACTGCGAAAATCCACCGCCGGACACCGTGCTGCTGATCACTTGCACGCAATGGAGCAAGCAGCACGAGACGGCGTGGGTCGCCGCGGTCGAGCGCGCCGGAGCATTCGTCCCGGTCTGGCCATTGAAGCCGAATGAACTGCCGGACTGGATCGCGCAGCGCATGGCGCGCCGCGGATTGAAACCCGATCGCGACGCGATCGCGGCGCTGGTCGAGCGCATCGAAGGCAACCTGCTTGCGGCCGCGCAGGAAATCGACAAACTCGTGCTGCTGCACGGCGACAAGCCGCTCGATGCGGCGACCATGGAGGATCTCGTCGCCGACAGCGCGCGCTTCGATGTATTCCGCCTCGCCGATGCTGCGCTGTCCGGCGACGCAGCGCGCGCGCTGCGCGTACTCGCTGGATTGCGCGCGGAAGGCGAGCAGGTTCCCGGGCTCATGGGCTGGATGTTGAACCAGTTGCAAACAATCGTGCGCCTGGCCAGCGCGGAGAATCTCTCCGCGGCGTTTCGCGCCGAACGCATCTGGCCCGCACGCGAAGGCCTTTATCGCAAGGCACTTTCACGCGGCGACGCAGGTCATTGGGAGCGCTGCCTCGGCGAAGCCGCCGTCATCGATCGCCTGAGCAAGGGCCGCGGCAGCGGCGATCCGTGGTTGCAGCTCGAGCGACTGGTCGCCGCGATCGCGCAGCCGCGGTCGGGACTGATAGGGCTGCGGGCGGAGGGCTGAGCGAAAGGGGCGAGGGGCGAGTGACGAGGGGCGAGAAAGTGCGCGAAGGGGCGGCGTTACTCGTCGTTTCGCGCTCAGCCTGTTGAAGACTCGACAATCAGCAATTCGTGCTTGCTATGCTGTCCCTCGACCCTCGACCCTCGACCCTCGACCCTCGCCCCTCGCCCCTAACGCAGTGACCCATCCCATCGCCATCCTCGGCGGCACGTTCGATCCGGTCCACAACGGACACCTGCGTGTCGCGTGGGAAGCCGGCGAAGCGCTCGACGCTGAAGTGCGGCTCATGCCGGCGAGTGTGCCGCCGCATCGCCCGCCACCGATTGCCAGTGCAGCCCAGCGCGTGACGCTGCTGCGCGCCGCGCTGGCCGGGCAACAGCGATTGCAACTCGACGAACGAGAACTGCGCCGTGACGCGCCGTCGTACACGGTCGAGACCTTGCGCGAAATGCGCGTCGAATTCGGGCAGGACCGGCCACTGATCCTGCTGATCGGCGCCGACGCGTTTGCCGGACTGACCAGCTGGCGCGAGTGGCATGCGTTGTTCGGACTCGCGCACATCGCCGTACTGACGAGGCCGGGACATGCACCGGATGCTCCACCGGAGCTGGATGCAGAGATCGCGCCACGCCGCACCGGGTCCGCGCGGGACCTCAACGAATCGCCCGCGGGCAGAGTCTTGAGGCTTCCGGTAACGCCGCTGGAAATTTCCGCCAGTGCCGTGCGCGCGCTGCTCTTGCAGGGCCGCGAGCCCCGCTGGCTCGTGCCGGACGCGTTGTTCGCCGATCCGGAACTTCTCGAACCGTATCGCGGCGCAATTCAGCCCCCGGCCCCCAACCCTCAGCGCTAGCTTCAGGCACCCGCGCGTTCGGCCCTTCCGCCGTCACAAAATCGGCGTATATTCCGAAACTGCGGGCAGAGCCCGCCTTTGTCCAACCAAGAGGTGAACCGCGTTTGGCCAGTCCAGCAAAGAAACCCAGCGGCGCCCCCGCGCGCCCACGCTCCGCTTCCCGCAGCCGAAAAAAAGACACGGTTGCCATCGATCAGGTCGAACATCTGCGCCAACAAGTGTTGGTGGCGCTCGATGAACTCAAAGCCAAAGACGTGCGTGAGATCGACGTCCGCGGCAAGACCAGCATCGCCGATTTCCTCGTCATCGCCAGCGGCACGTCGAC
>DASRTK010000025.1:0-11442 GCA_035655975.1 Rudaea sp. | reverse complement strand
TCGAAGTCACCCTTATCGTCCTGCTGGCCGTGCTGAACGGCTTCTTCGCGCTAAGCGAGATGGCGCTGATGACGTCGCGCAAGTTCAAGCTCAAGCAGCTGGCGCGCACGAGCCGCCGGGCACAGGTTGCCTTGCACCTGTCGCAGATGCCCGAACGCTTCCTGTCGACCGTGCAGGTGTTCATCACGCTGCTGGGCATCGGCACCGGCACTTTGCTCGGCGCCCGGTTCGGCGAGCACATTTCGGAGGCGCTCGATGCCATGCAGCGTCCATGGCTGGCCGAATATGCCGTGCCGATCGGCGTCACGCTGAGTGTTGCCAGCATCACGTTCGTCAACATGCTGCTCGGAGAACTGCTGCCCAAGCGCCTGGCGCTGGTCAATCCGGAAAAATTCGCCGTCGCGACGGCGATTCCGATGCGCGTGATGACCGCGATCGCGCTGCCATTCGCGTTCGTGCTGATCTGGATCACGCGTTTCGTGCTGCACATGCTGGGCTTGGACAAGGCCAGCAACGAGCGTGTCAGCGAGGAAGAGATCCGCCTGCTGGTGTCGGAAAGCGCGGAACAGGGCGTGATCGATCCGGACGAGCGCAACATGGTCAACCGCGTGCTGCGCCTCGGCGACCGCAGCGTCGACAGCCTCATGACGCCGCGGCCGCGCATCGTCTGGCTCGACGTGCTGGCGCCGATGTCCGACAGCATGGCGATCATGCGCGACACGCCGTACTCGCGCTACCCGGTCTGCCGCGGCAGCGACAAGGAGGTCATCGGCATTTTCGAGCTGAAGCAGATGATCGACCGGCTCGGAAATCCACAAGTCGATTTGTTTCGCAGGTTGAGCAAGCCGCTGTTCGTGCCGGCGACTGCGCGCGGCATGGACCTGCTCGAGGAATTTCGCGATGCCGAGTCGACGTTCGCACTCGTCGTCGACGAGTACGGCGACATCGCCGGACTGATCACGCTCAACGACCTGCTCAGCGCGGTCGTCGGCAAGTCGGCCACGCCACTGGTCGAGACCGGATCTTCGCCGATTGTCCGGCGCGACGACGGCAGCTGGCTGATCGACGGCGCCCTCGCTGCCGACGACCTGCGCGAACTGCTCGGGCTGGGCTCACTGCCGCGCGAGAGCGACGAGGACTACCACACGGCCGCCGGAATGCTGATCGCGCAGTTCGGCCGCATCCCGCAGGTCGGCGAGCATTTCGACTGGCGCAACTACCGCTTCGAGGTCATCGACCTCGACGGCGCCCGCATCGACAAGATCCTGGTCGTCCCACGCCGCGAGACGGCGGCGATCGCGGACGACGATAGCGGGTAGGGTGGGCCTTGGCCCACCGTTTTGCTTGCCGCAGGCGTCACGAGCCGGTGGGCCAAGGCCCACCCTACGCGGATCAGGTCTTGCGTTCCGCGGCGAGCCGCGCCATCCGCTGGGCATCGTCGAAAATCCCGCGCAAGATGCGCAGTTCGCGCTGATCCAGATCGCTGCGCAGAAACAGGCGGCGCAACCGTTGCAGGATCGTGCGCGGCGACCTTCCCTTGTGGAAGTCGATGTCGTCGAGCGTCTGCGCCAGGTGTGCGAAGAAATATTCGAGTTGCTCGGCGGTCGCTGGCGGGTCGGCTTTCGGCAGCGCTTCGGTCGACTCGCCGCTGCTGTCGAGACTTGCCAGTCGCAACTCGTAAGCCAGCACCTGCACCGCCTGCGCAAGATTTAGCGATGAAAACGACGGATCGCTCGGTATGTGCACCGCGGCGTGGCAGCGCATGAGCTCATCGTTCTCCAGGCCGGTGCGTTCGTTGCCGAACACGATCGCGACTTCCGCCGCCGGAGGCGCCGCGAGCGCGCGGCTCGCTGCGCTGCGCGGCGATAGTTCCTCCAACGCGACGCCCCGGCGCCGCGCCGTGCAGCCCAGCACGAGTTCGCAATCGGCTATCGCACTGACCAGATCCGGCACGACGATCGCGTTCCCCAGCACATCGTCCGCGCCGGCCGCGAGTGCCGTGGCTTCGCGATCCGGGAAGTGCTGTGGCTGCACCAGCACGAGGCGCGAAAACCCCATCGTGCGTATCGCCCGCGCCGCCGCACCGATATTGCCCGGATGCGAGGGGCGCACGAGGACGAAGCGGAGCGAGGGACGAGGGGCGAGGGACGAGGGGCGAGAGGCGGCTTCCGCGGTCTGAATTGTGTCGGTTCTTTTCACCGCCGCATTATCCGCGACGATAACCCTCACTTCACCACATTTCTCAGCCTTGCCCTGCTCTCACTCGCCCCTCGCCCCTCGCCCCTCGTCCCTCGCCTCTCGTCCCTACCCGTGCTACCCTGCGCGCCCGCCGGCTCACCCGGACGGTCGTTCTTTCCAAGCTATCGATCGGAGTTGCATCCATGGCACGTCCCGCCGTCAATGTCGCGGTGCGCGCAGCGCGCGCTGCCGGCGCGATCATCCTGCGCTATATGAACCGTGTGGACAGCCTCAAGATCGAGGAAAAGTCGCGCATGGACTTCGCCACCGAAGTCGACCGACTCGCCGAGGCCGAGGTCGTGCGCGAATTGAAGCGCGCTTTTCCGGATCACGGAATCCTGGCCGAGGAAGCCGGCCGGTCGGGCAACGCTTCGAAAGTGTGGGTCATCGACCCGCTCGACGGCACCCACAACTACCTGCGCGGATTCCCGCATTTCTGCGTCTCGATCGGCTTTCTCGACCACGGCGACCCGGTGCACGCGGTGGTCTACGATCCGCTGCGCGACGAGCTGTTCACCGCGAGCAAGGGCGACGGCGCGTTCCTGAACGATCGACGCCTGCGCGTGACCAAGCGCGAAAACATTGCCGGCGCCCTTCTGGCGACCGGATTTCCATATCGTCAACGCGGGCATCTCGATGCGCAGCTGCGCATGACGCGCGAGCTGTTGCGCGAAGCCGAAGACATCCGCCGCACCGGCTCGGCCGCGTTGGACCTGGCCTATGTCGCCGCCGGGCGCCTCGACGGCTTCTTCGAGATCGGCCTGAAACCGTGGGACATGACTGCTGGTTGCCTGCTGGTACGCGAAGCCGGTGGCCATTATTGCGATTTCTCCGGCCACGCCGGCATTCCCGACAGCGGCAACCTGGTCGCCGGCAACCACCACGTGACCGCTGCAATGGTCAAGGCGTTCGCCGCCGAAGTGCCCGCGGAACTGCTCCAAAGCAGGGGCTAGGGACCAGGGACTAGGGGCCAGGGTCTGCACCACAGACGCTCTTGCTCACCACTAGCCCCTAGTCCCTAGTCCCTAATTTGGGAACTGTGTTCCCTGTCCCGGAAAACGCAACCTTCACGGGCAAATAATCCCTGCGGTACGAGTATTGCTAGAACTTTGGGTGCACTACCGGAGTAGACTGACTCCGGGCAGCCGGGGGGCGCATGAGCCCAATGGACGACAGCATGATGTTCGCCGCGGAGCCTGCGGTGCAGGCAGCTCCGCCATGGCACGTGCTGGTCGTCGATGACGATCCCGAGGTCCACGAAGTCACCCGCCTCGTCCTGGGTTCGTTCCGCTTTGCCGACCGCCCGCTCGACCTGATCAGCGTCGATTCGGCGCGCCGCGCCTTCGACCACCTGCGCGACAATGACGACGTCGCTGTCGTGCTGCTCGATGTCGTGATGGAGTCCGAGCAGGCGGGACTGGAACTCGTGCGCCGCATCCGCGAGGAACTCCACAATACCTTCGTGCGCATCGTGCTTCGAACCGGCCAGCCGGGACAGGCGCCCGAGCACGATGTCATCGCTGCGTACGACATCAACGACTACAAGGAAAAGACCGAGCTGACCGCGCAGAAGCTCGCGACGACGCTGTATGCCGCACTGCGATCGTACCGCGACATGCGCACGATCGAAGCGCAACGCCGCGGGCTCGAGCGCGTCATCGCCGCGTCGGCGCGCATCTTTTCGCACCAGAACTCGCGCGATTTTCCGTCGGCCGTGCTCGCCCAGCTTGCGGAACTGGTCGGGATACGGCACGGCGTGCTGCTGTGCTCCGTGCCGAAGCTCGATGGCTTTGCGGCGACGCATTATCGCGTCACCGCTGCCACGGGCGAATATCTTCCGCTCGTCGGCCATGCGGCCGACGAAGGTTTGCGCCCGGCCCTCGTCGATTCCCTGCGCCTTGCGCACCGGCACGAGCGCCATCATTTCGCCGAGGATCACTACGTACTGCACTTCGGCGACAGCCGCGGCGGCGAGAGCCTGCTGTTCGTCGGCGATGCGTGGCACATGACGGCCCTGGAATACCGGCTGGTCGAACTGTTCTGCACGAACGTATCGATCGCGTTCGCGAACATGCGCCTGAGCGACGACCTTTTCGACTCGCAGCTCGAGATGGTGTACCTGCTGGCCGGCGCCGCGGAGACGCGCTCGCAGGAGACCGCCAATCACGTGCGCCGTGTCGGCCTGCTCGCGGAAATGCTCGGGCAGACGATCGGGCTGGACGCAAAGACCTGCGAGCATCTGCGCTACGCCGCGCCGCTGCACGACATCGGCAAGATCGGCATTCCCGATTCGGTGCTGGCCAAGCGTGGCGCGCATACGCCGGAGGAAGCCGCGATCATGCGCACGCACGCCGAACTCGGCGCGAAGCTGCTCGACGACTCGCGCCGCCCGGTGTTGCGGCTCGCCGCGGAGATCGCGCGCAACCATCATGAGAACTGGGACGGCAGCGGCTATCCGGCCGGACTCGCCCGCGAGGCGATACCGATTTCCGGCCGAGTCACGATGGTCGCCGATGTTTTCGATGCGCTCGGCAGCAGGCGCTGCTACAAGGAGCCATGGGCGACCGAGGATATCCGCGCGTACATGCTCGACCAGCGCGGACGAAAGTTCGACCCTGCGTTGATCGACCAGTTGATCGCGAACTGGGACGAGGCGCTGGCGGTGCGCGAGAAGTTGCCGGATCGGTGACGCGACTGCAAGCGGGAAAACCGAAGACCACAATTTGTCGTCATTCTCGCGAGCCGAGGGGGTCAAACGGCGAACCCAATGAATCGACGTCATTCCCGCGAAAGCGGGAATCCAAATTGATCTTGTTCTTCCGACCCCAAGAGCAAAATGGATTCCCGCTTTCGCGGGACTGACGACAGTTTTATTCGTCAACCTTTTAGGCAGGCGTCACCGGCATCACGATCCGGAACAGTGCGCCCTGCCCTGGCGCGCTGATGCATTCGATGCTGCCGCGAAGGCTCTGCGCCACGAGGTTGTAGACGATGTGCATGCCGAGGCCCGAACCGCCCTTGCCGCGCCGCGTCGTGAAAAACGGTTCGAAGATGCGCACCCGCACCGATTCCTCCATGCCGCAGCCGTTGTCGCGGTAGTCGATGTGGATCTGCGCAGCCTCGCGGCGCGCGTCGATGCGGATTTGGTTGGGCCTTTCGGGCTCGCCTGCAGGCTCCTGGCGCTCCTCCCGGCGATCCATGCCTGCGGCGCTCCCATCGCCTCCATGGATTGCTTCTTCGTCCCTGCCTTTCGAAAAGCCGTGGGTGATCGAGTTCATCACGAGATTCGTGATGATCTGATACAGCGCACCCGGGGCAGTTTCCACAATGATCATTTGTGGACAATCCAGCGTGATCTGGCAGCCGGTGTTCTTCAGGCTCGGACCGAGCGTCGTGACGATGTCCTCGAGGCTGACGCCGAGGTCGACGATGCGCCGCTCTTCGCTCGACTGATCCACCGCGACCCGCTTGAAGCTCTTGACCAGGCGATCGGCGCGGCGCAGGTTGCGCAAGACGATGTCGGTGCTTTCGCGCGCCGTGTGCTCGAACCGGTCGAGGCCGCTGCGGGTCAGGTCGCCGGCAGCGAGTTGGCGCGACAGGCGGCGCGCCTCGTCCTGAAGATGCGAGGCCGCGGTTACGCTGATCCCGAGCGGCGTGTTGATCTCATGCGCGATGCCGGCAACCATGCCGCCGAGCGAGGCGAGTTTTTCCGTCTCGACCAGGTGCCGCTGCGCGAGCTTGAGCATGTCCAGCGTTCCGCGCAGTTTCAGATTGGCGTCGCGCAGATCCGCGGTGCGGCTCTCGACGCGCGATTCGAGTTCCTCGTTCAGCGCTCGCAGTGCTTCCTCGGCGCGCTTGAGCTCGGCAATGTCGTGGGTCGTGCCGCTGATGCGCACGGCGCGTCCGTTCGCGTCGCGCTGCGCTCGGCCGCGGGTCAGGATCCAGGCCCATTCATGGCGGATGTCGAGCGTGCGATAGCTGCACTCGAAGGTCGCCGCCCTGCCCTGCAGGTGATCGCGCAGCGCCGCGTTGAACCCGGCGATGTCGTCCGGGTGCACGAACGGCGTATAGGCCGCAATCGTCTGGTCGACCGCCTCCGTGTTCGCCGCCAGATGAGGCAGCAGGTTTTCGCGCACCATTCTTCCGTCGCGCAGGTCGACGTCCCACAGTTCGCTGCCGCTGCCCCACAGCGCCAGTTTCAGACGCTCGGCGCTGTGCCGCATCGCTTCCTGCACGGCGCTTCGCCGGCGCAGGACCGTACGCGTAGTCAGCCCGATCAGCACGGCAGCGAGCACGGCGGCGATTGCATAGATCGCGTACGCAAGCGGCGACGCCCACGGTGGCGGCAGAACGCGAACGGCGACTCCCGCTGAGTTCTCGGCCCAGTTCTCGCCCGAATGGCGCGCGCGAACGCGCAAGTGGTAGGGTCCCGGACGCAAGTCGGTATAAGTGGCCAGGCGCCTCGATGCCGATGTCTCGATCCATTGATCGTCGTGACCGTCGAGCCGGTAGGCGTACTGGACCGATTCCGGATCGGAATACTCCAGCGCGCCGAACTCGAACGTCACATTGTCCTGCTCGTGATTCAGCACGACCTTGCCGCCGTGCCAGAGGCTGGCCTCGAGCGGCGACGCCGCGTCGCGCCAGCGCAGCGCAACCGGGACGTTGCTCAGCAACAGGGCGGTCACGAGGGGTTGCGGCGTGGGCGCCAGCTTGATCGCCTTCGGGTCGAGCACGCTGATGCCATCGAGGCCGCCGAAGACGATGCGACCGTCGGGCAGGCGCGACCCGGCATTGATCCAGTAGCCGCGTGGCTGGGCACCGTTTCGCGCGCCATAGTTGACGATCCGTGGCGGCTCGCCGCTGGTGCGCTGGATGCGGCTGACACCCGCGGTCGTGCTGACCCAGAACACGGCCGGTGAAGTCTCCACGATCGCTCCGATCGCATCGGCTGCCAGCCCTTCGCGCGAATCGATCGTCTCGAACCGCACCTTGCCGCCGGCATCGGGCGTGCGATGAACCAGCCCCCCGCCTTGCGTGCCGATCCACAGCTCGCCGCGCGAATCTTCAAACAGCACCGTGGCCGCATCGCTGCTGAGCGAATCGGGATCGGCGGCGCGCGCGCGGAAATGCTCGAAGCGGCCGCTGCGGCGATCGAAGCGGTCCAGGCCCTCGCTTCGGTACGCGACCCAGAACTCGCCATTGCGCAATTCGCGCGCGCTGCTCACCGCATCGCCTGCCGGACTGGACGCATCGGCAGAATCGTGGCGATGATGGCGAAAACCCGCGCAACCGGAGCAGCGTTCGTCGAGGCCGGCATCGGCCGTGGCGACCCACAGCGTGCCGGCGGCGTCGTCGGCGACGTAATAGATTCTGTCGCTGGCGAGGCTGGCCGGATCGGCCGGATCGTGGCGCAGATGTTCGAAGCCCGAGCCATCGGGCTTCAGTCGGTCCAGCCCGCCGCCGATCGACGCGACCCAGAGGCTTCCGTCTCGCGTGCGCGTGATGTACTGGACGAAATCGTGCGTCAGCGAATCGGCGCGCGCGGGATCGTGCGCATAACGTTGCAGCACCCGGCCATCGAGGTCGAGGTGCAGCAGTCCGCCGCTGGAGCCGGCGCCGCTCCACAGCGTTCCGTCCGTATCGGCGTACAACGCGAGTGCCGACTGGACCCGGCTGATGGCACCGCCGCCGGCCACGCGATCGATCAGGGCGAAGGCGCGCGTTCGCGGATCGTGCACGCTCAGGCCGTTGGTGTAGGTACCGGCGAGCAAGAGGCCGTTGCGCTCACGCAGCAGCGCCGACACTCGGTTGGCGCCGAGCGTATCGGCGCGCGTCGCATCGTGCTCGAAGACGGTGACGCGCTGGTTGTCCGGATCCAGCCATGCCAGGCCGCGGCTGTTGCCGCCAATCCACAGTCCACCGTCCGCGTCGCCGAGGAGGACGCGCACTTCGTCGTCGGGCAGGTCAAGCGCGGCATCGGTTTTCGCACCGTGCCGATAGTGCATCGTCAATTCGCCCGCAGCGGAAAGTCGATACAGCCCCGACTCGGCCGTGCCGACCCACAATTCGCCATTGGGCGTCTGCGCGAGCGCCATGACGTCGAGAGCGTGATCGGCGTCGGCGCGAACCTCGGCCATCGCGCGCGCATCGGAGTCGGCGCGGAACAGGCCCTGGTTCGTTCCGATCCACATGGCGCCGTCGCGCGCCGGCTGCAGTGCCCGCACCATGCGCAGGCTCGCGGACTCGCCGAGCGGTGTGTCTGTCAAACGCCCGTGGGCTCGATCGACCCATTGCAGGCGGCCGCCTCCGTTGGCCACCCAGATCCGTCCATCCTTGTCGCGTGCCAATGCCGTAACGAGGCGTGACGCGCTGCTGTCCGAACTCGCGGCCGACTCGTAACCCGTAAACCGGTCCAGCACCGGATCGTAGCGGTTGAGACCGCCAGCCTGCGTGCCGACCCACAGACTGCCGTCGGGATCAGCCAGAAGCGCCCAGACGTGGTTGTGGCTTAGCGATGCAGGGTCCGTGCGGTCGTGTTTGTAGACCTTGAAACCGTAGCCGTCGAATCGGTTCAGGCCATCCTGCGTGCCGATCCAGATGAATCCGTCGCGATCCTGGGCGATCGCGCGCGCGGTGGCCTGCGAGAGTCCTTCGGGCGTGCTGTAAGTGCGAAAGCGCACGGCATCGCCGGCAGGATCGGGTCGCGCGTCAGCGGGCGCGACCAGCGCAAGCGTGATGGCGCAGAACGCCGCGCGCGCAAACGCACTTATCGATAGCGGCCCCCTGCCATCCATTCACGGAGGTTAGCGCGGCCCACAGCAGCGAACAAGGAACGGGGCCTCACTCAGCGGTGCAGCCTCTCGATGGCCGCGTCCGCGCGCCTTGGCCCGCGGACCTGGATGCCGCGGGCTCTCCGTACTTACGGCCGCCGGGCGAGCTCAGGATTGTCGCGCGATACCGGCATCAGGTCCTTCTTCGAAACGCCGAGCCACAGCAGGATCGGGTTGGCAAAGAAGATCGACGACAGCGTGCCGATGACGATACCGATGATCATCGTCAGCGCGAAGCCATGCACGACCGGGCCGCCGAAGAAGTACAGAGCGACCATCGTCACCGCGGTGAACAGCGCGGTGATGATCGTGCGCGACAAGGTCGAGTTGATCGCGCGATTGAGGATGTCGATCGGCTCGCCCTTGCGCGAGGAACGGAAGATTTCGCGCACCCGGTCGAACACGACGACCTTGTCGTTGATCGAATAACCGACCACGGCAAGCACCGAGGCGAGCACCGTGATGTCGAATTCGTGCTGGGTCAGCGCGTAGAACCCGACCGTGAGGATCGTGTCGTGGAATTCGCTGGCGATCGCGGCGATGGCAAAGCGCCATTCGAAGCGGATGCCGATGTAGATCATGATGCCGATGATGACGAACAGCACTGCGGTCACGCCGTCGCTCTTGAGCTCCTCGCCGACCTGCGGGCCGACGATGTCGGTGCGCTTGATCGAGACGTCCTGGCGCTTGGCCTTGAGCGCGCTGAATACATCGTCCGCGAGCTGATCGCTCTTCTTCTTGGCAACCGCTCCGGTGCCGGCGGGGGCAGCCTTGCCGGCGTCGGTGTCGGCGGCCTTGCTGGCGTCCGCACCTGCGGCCTTGCCGACCTGCAACCGGATCGCGACCTCGCGCGAGCCGCCGATGCTCTGCACCAGTGCGTCACCGAGTCCTGCCGCTTCCAGCGCCGCGCGCACGTCGGCGGTTTCGACCGGATCCTTGTATTCCGCCTCGACCAGCACGCCGCCGGTGAAATCCAGCCCGTAGTTCAGGCCGCGGGTGAAGATCGCGCCGAGCGAGACGATGATGAGCACGAGGGAAATCGTCAGGCTGATCCTGCGCCAGCCGAGAAAGTTGATGTTGCTGTTGGGATTGAAAACTTCCATTTCATTAGACCTTTCGAAAACTGGATGCCGGGCCAAAAAGCAACGGCATTGACACGAAGAACACGAAGACGCCTAGGACGCGCTGGCCGCGCGTGCGTAGCCGCCACCGACGTTCAGGCCCTTGAGCTTGCGGCCATTGTGAATCAGATTGACCAGCGCATGGGTTACCGTCACCGAAGTGAACATCGAGGTCAGGATGCCGATCGCCAGCGTGACCGCGAAGCCCTTGATCGGGCCGGAGCCGAACGCGAACAGGCCGAACGCCGCGAGCAGATGGGTGACGTTCGCGTCGAGAATCGTCGCCCAGGCTTTTTCGTAACCGGCGCGGATCGCCGCCAGCGGCGTCGAGCCGTTGCGCAATTCCTCGCGGATGCGCTCGCAGATCAGGACGTTCGCGTCGATCGCCATGCCGAGTGTCAGCATGATGCCGGCGATGCCGGGCATCGTCAGCGTCGCCTGGAACATCGACAGCACGGCGACCAGCAGCACGAGGTTCAAGATCAGACCCACGTCGGCGATCAGGCCGAACAGATGGTAGTAGACCGCGGCGCAGGCAAGCACGGCGAGCAAGCCGATGATGACCGCCTTGACGCCCTTGTTGATGTTGTCCTGGCCAAGGCTCGGGCCAATTACGTGCTGTTCGACGATGTCGACCGGGGCTGCCAGCGAGCCGGCGCGCAGCAGCAGCGCGAGTTCGGTCGCCGTCTTCATGCTCTCGAGCCCGGTCGTCTGGAAGCGTGGTCCGAACACGCCCTGGATCGTCGCCGCGGAGATGACTTCCTCGCTGATCTTCGGTGGCGCCGGCACTTCCTTGCCGTCGACGATCTTGGTCTGCGGAATGCGTTCGATGTAGACCACGCCCATGCGCTTGCCGACGCTCTGGCTGGTGAAGTCGAGCATTTTCTTGCCGCCGGCCGCGTTCAGCCGCACGGACACCGCGGGCAGCCCGTTCTGCGGGTCCGGCGTCGCCGCCGCATCGATTAGGTCGTCGCCGCGCGCAATGATCTTCTTGCTCAATACGATAGGGATCGGCTTGCCGTCCTGCCCCACTTCCTTGCGATGGAACAGGCGCGACTCCGGCGGCACGTTGCCGGTTTTTTCCGCGTCGTACGGGTTGGTCACACTCTCGTCGACGGCGCGGTATTCCAGCGTCGCGGTCGCACCCAGGATCTTCTTCGCCTCGGCCGTATCCTGCACGCCCGGCAGTTCGACGACGATACGGTTCACGCCTTGCTGCGTGATGACCGGTTCGGATACGCCGAGCTGGT
>DASRTK010000024.1:0-5943 GCA_035655975.1 Rudaea sp. | reverse complement strand
CCTCGCCCCTCGCCCCTCGCCCCTCGCCCTTCGCCCCTCGCCTCTCGCCCCTCGCCCCTGCTCCTCTCCGGGTAGAATGACCACCCGTTCAGCCCCACATCAACGCCATGGCCGTCAGCGTCTTCGATCTGTTCAAAATCGGCATTGGTCCGTCGTCGTCGCACACGGTCGGGCCGATGCGCGCGGCGGCGCGCTTCGCTACGCGCTGGCTCGACGAGCGCGGCGATCTCGGCAAGGTCGCGCGCGTGCGCGCCGAACTGTACGGCTCGCTGGCGCATACCGGCCGCGGTCATGGCACCGACAAGGCCGTGCTGTGCGGGCTCGAGGGCGAGTGGCCCGACCGCATCGATCCGGACGTGATACCGGAAAAACTCAAGCGCATCCGCGCGCAGAAGAAACTGCAACTGCTCGGCAAGCACGAGATCACGTTCGACGAAAAGACCGACCTGGTCTTCAACAAGCGCCAGAAGCTGCCGTTCCACAGTAACGGTATGCGCTTCATCGCGTTCGACGCCGACGGCAACGAGTTGGCGAACCGTGAGTACTATTCGGTCGGCGGCGGCTTTGTCGTCAATCACGACGAAGCGGCCGAGAACCGCATCGTCAAAGATACGACGCCGCTGCCTTACGCGTTCCACAGCGGCGATGAACTGCTCGCGCTCTGCGAGGCCTCCGGCAGGTCCATCGCACAGGTCATGTTCGAGAACGAGAAAGTCTGGCGCAGCGACGCCGACATCCGCGCCGGGCTGCTTACGATCTGGAAGGCGATGCAGGACTGCGTCGCGCGCGGCATGCGTATTTCGGGCGTCTTGCCGGGCGGGTTGAAAGTGCATCGCCGCGCGCCGTCGATGGTCAACGAACTGCGCGACCGTCCGGAAGCGTCGTTGCGCGATCCGCTGACGATCCTGGACTGGGTCAACCTCTATGCGTTGGCCGTGAACGAGGAGAACGCCGCCGGCGGGCGCGTGGTCACGGCACCGACGAACGGCGCCGCTGGAATCATTCCGGCGGTGCTGCACTACTACACGCGTTTCGTCCCCGCAGCGAACGATCAGGGCGTGCTCGATTTTCTGCTGACTGCGGGCGCGATCGGCATCCTGTACAAGGAGAACGCCTCGATCTCCGGCGCCGAAGTCGGCTGCCAGGGAGAGGTCGGGGTGGCTTGCTCGATGGCCGCCGGCGGACTGACCGCGGCCCTGGGCGGCAGCGTCTACCAGGTGGAGAATGCGGCCGAGATCGGCATGGAGCATAACCTCGGCCTGACCTGCGATCCGATCGGCGGGCTCGTGCAGATTCCGTGCATCGAGCGCAATGCCATGGGGTCGGTAAAGGCGATCAATGCGCAGCGCATGGCGATGCGTGGCGACGGCAAGCACCGCGTATCGCTCGACAAGGTCATCAAGACGATGCGCGACACCGGCCGCGACATGCAGGACAAATACAAGGAAACGTCGCGCGGGGGTCTGGCGGTCAATGTCATCGAATGCTGAAGGTTTACACTCCCTCTCCCCCGACATCGTCGGGGGAGAGGGCTGGGGTGAGGGGGCGGCGGTGCAACTTGCGCAAGCGTATCAGCAGCGTTTGCCGCTTCCCCCTCACCCTACCCTCTCCCCCATCGCTCGCGATGTGGGAGTGGGATATTTCCTTGTCGCCCGCTGGACTCGGATGCCGACTCGTCACTTCGCTCTTACTCTGCTAGGCATCGCGCTCACGTTGAGCGCCAGCGCCGCGCTCGCCAAGCACATGTACCAGTACACGGACGAAAAGGGCATCGTCCACTTCACCGACGTCAAGCCCGGCGGCGATGTGAAGGATGTGAAATCGACGCAAGTGCGTACCGATCACGAGCCACTTGTGCGCGTGCGCGAAGACGGCACCGATGCCGACCGGACGATGACGTTCGTCAACATGGCGGGCGGTCCGGTCAGCGTCGACGTCGATTTCCAGGGCCACCAGAACGTCGAGGCCCAGCCGGTGCTACCGGCCCGCATCGTGTTGGCGCCCCATAGCGAGGTGGGGGCGCTGCGCATCACGGCGCCTGCGCCGGAGAAGGGATTCAGCTACCGTCTGCGCTACACGTTCATGCCGGGCGACTTTCGCGCGCAGCAGGACGAAGGCGCTCAGTATCGCGTGCCGTTCGGCGATGGCGAATCGTTCGGCGTCGCCCAGGCGTTCGGCGGCAAGGCCAGCCACGGCGACAAGCAGAACTACTACGCCGTCGACATCGTGATGCCGGTCGGCACGCCGGTGCTCGCGGCGCGCGACGGTGTCGTCATGACCGTGGATAACGATTTCTTCGGGGCCGGGCTCGACATGGCACGCTATGGCGACCGCGCGAACAACATCCGCATCGTGCACAGCGATGGAACGATGGCCGTCTATGCGCATCTGGAGCTGGAAAGCGCGCATGTGCAAGTCGGCGATCGCGTGCGCGCCGGCCAGCTGCTCGCGCTGTCCGGCGATACCGGCTACACGAGCGGTCCGCACCTGCATTTCTGCGTGCAGGTCAATGCGAACATGGCGCTGATCTCCGTGCCATTCCAGTTTACCGGCGCAAGCGGGAGCTTCGTGCCCGAGAAGGGCATGATGCTCACCGCGCCGTGATCAGGCGATTGCCCTTATAATTGCCGGCCCCGAGAACGCTGCGGCTCACAAACTGTCGGCTCACAAACTGTCGTCATTCCCGCGAAAGCGGGAATCCATTTTTGCTTTGGATCCAGATCAAGATGGATTGCCGCTTTCGCGGGAATGACGCCAAGTTGGAATTGGCGCCAGCTTGAACCATCCTGGCGCGTCTCTGCGTTGCGCCTTCACAGATTACCCATGACCGATTTGAATCAAACCCAGCGTCGGCGCACGTTTGCGATCATCTCGCATCCGGATGCCGGCAAGACGACACTGACCGAAACGCTGCTGCTGTTCGGGGGCGCGATCCAGATGGCCGGCAGCGTGAAGTCGCGCAAGGCCGCGCGCCACGCAACCTCGGACTGGATGGCGCTGGAAAAAGAGCGCGGCATTTCGGTCACGAGTTCAGTCATGCAGTTTCCGTATGCCGAGTGCATCGTCAACCTTCTCGACACGCCGGGCCACGCGGATTTCTCCGAAGACACCTACCGCGTTCTGACTGCCGTCGATTCGGCGTTGATGGTCATCGACTGCGCCAAGGGCGTCGAAGAACGCACGATCAAACTCATGGATGTATGCCGCTTGCGCGACACGCCGATCATGACGTTCATCAACAAGCTCGACCGCGAGGGCCGGCCGCCGATCGAACTGCTCGACGAAGTCGAGTCGGTGCTGAGAATCGAGTGCGCGCCAGTGACCTGGCCGATCGGCATGGGCTCGCGTCTCAAGGGCGTCTATCACCTGCTCAGCGGCGAGGTGCACCTGTACGAGCCGGGCCGCAACTTCACGCGCCAGGATTCCACGATCTACGCCTCGCTCGATGATCCGCAGCTGCACGCGCGCCTCGGCGCCGACATGATGCGCGAACTGCGCGAAGAACTCGAACTGGTCGAAGGCGCCTCGCACCGCTTCGACGCCGATCGCTACCTCGCCGGCCGCCAGAGTCCGGTGTTTTTCGGTTCGGCCGTCAACAATTTCGGCGTGCAGCCACTGCTCGATTTCTTCGTTGAACACGCGCCGGCACCAAAGGCGCGCGCAACGACGACGCGCGAAATCGCGCCCGAAGAAGACCAATTGACCGGATTCGTGTTCAAGATCCAGGCGAACATGGATCCGCTGCACCGCGACCGCGTCGCGTTCATGCGCATCTGCTCGGGCCGCTTCGACGGCGGCATGAAGGCCTTTCACGTGCGCAGCGGCAAGGAGGTCAAGCTGGCGAACGCGCTGACGTTCATGGCCTCGGACCGCGAGATCGTCAATACCGCGTATCCCGGCGACGTCATCGGCATCCATAACCACGGCACGATTTCGATCGGCGACACCTTCAGCGAAGGCGAGTCGCTGTCGTTCATCGGCATCCCGAGCTTCGCGCCGGAACTGTTCCGCCGCGCGCGCCTGCGCGATCCGCTGAAGATGAAGCAGCTGCAAAAGGGTTTGGCGCAGCTATCCGAGGAAGGCGCGACGCAGTTTTTCCGACCGCTGATGTCGAACGACCTGATTCTCGGCGCGGTCGGCGTGCTGCAGTTCGAAGTCGTTGCTTACCGGCTCAAGGACGAATACAGCGTCGACTGCGCATTCGAGAATGTGACCGTGATTACCGCGCGCTGGGTCCATTGCGCGGACGACAAGAAACTCGCCGAATTCCGCGACAAGAACGCGATGAACCTGGCGGTCGACGCCGCCGGAGAGCTCGTCTATCTGGCGCCGTCACGTGTGAATCTGCAGTTGACGCAGGAACGCTGGCCCGGCATCACGTTCACGGCAACGCGCGAACACGCCAGCGCAATCGAAGTGTGACGGTCGCGCCCTGACGACCAGCAGCGCGAATCAGCCGCCGCTGAATTTCCCGTGGAAGATCTGGTCGGGCTTGAAGTCGGCGTGAAAGATCCGGTCGGAAGCTCGCGCGCCCGCGGGGCTTCGGTCGTCGAAGGCGACAAAAATCCGATCGGATTTTGCCGTTGTCACCGCTGCGGTCGACGCCGTCGGCAGTTGTGTGCGCTGCACCGACCAGACCGCGACCGCAACGACAAGGCCAGCGGCAACACTTGCGGCGACGCGCAGCCAGCCACGCTTCGCGGTGGCAGCATGCGGCGCGTGGCGCGCGCGGCGCGCATGATCGGCCGCTGGCCGTTCAAGGGCGCGATCGAGGTGCGCGCCCAGCCGTGCCGATTCCGGCGCCAGCGCGCGCGCAAAGCGCAACAGGTCGGCGTGCATGCCGGAACGGGCGACATCGGCGAGCAGGCGATCCGTTTCGTCCGACTGCTGGCCGTCGGCCAGCGCCAGCAATGCATCGACTTCCGGCAGCGGAGCGGCCGCGGCACGGCTGCGCGTGAAGCGGCGATACAGATTGGCCACGTCCGGCTTGCCAAATTTCGAGCTGTTCATTCGATATCTCCAACAATTCCACTTACTGCCAGACTTTCGCGCAGCGACTCCAGACCGCGATCGAGCAGCTTGCGCGCTGCTTCCTCCGAGGTGCCGCTGAGCTGGCCGATTTCCCGCAAGCTGAAGCCCTGCAGATGCAGCGCTACCGCCTTGCGCCGGCGTTCCGGCAACTCGGCCATGCACCCGACGATACGATCGAAATCATTGATTCCACTCGCATTTCGCTCAGGCCCCGCGGTGGGGTCAATGAACGCCATGCCGGCATGGTCGGCCACCTCCGGCAGCGCTTCGACCGGCCGCGCATTGGCTGCGCGAATCGCGTCGATCACCACCGTCAGCACCACTCTCTGTATAAAAGACGTATGAAAGGCCGCATTCCGGTCACGCTCCAGCGCTTTCCACAGGCGGATACGGACTTCCTGCTCGATATCGGCTGGGTCGATTCCATACTGGCCAAGCCCGTGACCGTCGATCAGCGAGCGTACCTTGGCGCCGTAATCGGCCAAAAGGCGATGCAGGCGCGTGCGCAGGGCGGGGTCGAGGCTCATGCGGGGTAGCTTATCTGGTGCGGCTTGAACGTGAGCCGTGAGTCGGTGGCTGGCGGCTGGTAACCGTGAGCCGCAAAGCAGCTTGCTGCGCTCCGGTTGCCGACTACCGGTCACCGGCCTCTGCTGCCCGTCACCCCACGATATACCGCTGCAACTGTTCGAGCTCCGCGGCCTGCTCGTCGATGACTGCCTTGACCAGATCGCCGATCGACAACATGCCGACGACCTTGGCGTCGTCGACGACTGGCAGGTGGCGTATGCGCATGTCGGTCATCAGGCGCATGCAGCGGTGCGCGCTGTCGCCGGGCGCCACGCCGATCACCGGCGCGGACATGATTTCGCTCACCGCCGTGTCGGCCGACGAGCGGCCCTTGAGAATGACCTT
>DASRTK010000023.1:0-3275 GCA_035655975.1 Rudaea sp. | reverse complement strand
TCGATCATCTCGTGATAGAAGTCGTTGCCTTCGCGCGTGCGTTCGCCGACGCCGGCGAACACCGACAGACCCGCGTGTTCGGTCGCGATGTTGTTGATCAGTTCGAGCATGTTCACGGTCTTGCCGACGCCGGCGCCGCCGAACAGGCCGATCTTGCCACCCTTGGCGAACGGGCACATGAGGTCGATGACCTTGATGCCGGTTTCGAGCAGGTCGCTGGCCGCGGCCTGTTCGTCGTAGCTCGGCGCGGCGCGATGGATTTCCCAGCGTTCCTTCTCGCCGATCGGGCCGGCTTCGTCGATCGGATTGCCGAGCACGTCCATGATGCGGCCGAGCGTCTTCGTGCCGACCGGAACCTTGATGCCGGCACCGGTATTGGTGGCGACGAGGTTGCGGCGCAGGCCGTCGGTCGAGCCGAGCGCGATCGTGCGCACGACGCCGTCGCCGAGCTGCTGCTGCACTTCGAGCGTGATCGGCGCCGCGGCGCCTTCGACGTTCAGCGCGTCGTACACCCTCGGCACCTGGTCGCGCGGGAATTCGACGTCGACTACGGCGCCGATGATCTGGACTACTTTGCCCTGGTTCATTGTGGTGTCCTCAAAAACTGTAATCTTTTGTCGTCATTCCCGCGCAAGCGGGAATCCATCTTGATCTTTGTCAGCCGTCTGAAAATGGATTCCCGCTTGCGCGGGAATGACGGCAGTATTTTTTGTATTTCGTCAAACCGCGGCAGCTCCGCCGACGATTTCCGAAATCTCCTGCGTGATCGCTGCCTGACGCGCCTTGTTGTAGACCAGCGTCAGGCTGTCGATCGCCTTGGTGGCGTTGTCGCTGGCCGACTTCATCGCGACCATGCGCGCAGCGTGCTCGCTGGCCAGGTTCTCGAGCAGCGACTGATAGACGATCGATTCGAGGTAGCGCACGATCACGTGCGTGAGCACGGTCTCGGCGTCGGGTTCGTACAGGTAATCCCATTCGTGCGCGGTCACCAGCGTCTTCGACGGCGGCAGCGGCAGCATCGGTTCGAGCGTCGAGCGCTGCGTCATTGTGTTGACGAAATTGTTGTACGCGAGCGTCACGCGATCGACGTTGCCGGCGACGTAGGCGTCGACCATGAGCTTGACCACGCCAACTACCTGCTCGACCTTCGGCCGCTCGCCCAGATGCGTGACGCTGCCGACCATGTTGACCTTCAGCCGGCGGAAAAATGTCTTCGCCTTGCTGCCAATCGCGACGATGTCGATCTCGACACCCTTTTCCTGCCAGGCGCGCATCTCACCGAGCAGTTGGCGGAACATGTTCGAATTCAGGCCGCCGCACAGGCCGCGGTCGGTCGACACGATGATGTAGCCGACGCGCTTGATCTGTGCGCGCTCGCCGGCGAGGATCGGGTGCTTGAATTCGCTGTTCGCCTTGGCGACATGCCCCATGACCTGGCGCATCGCCTTGGTGTACGGGCGCGATGCGCGCATCAGGTCCTGCGCCTTGCGGATCTTCGAGGCCGAGACCATCTCGAGCGCGCGCGTCACCTTGCGCGTGTTCGCGACGCTCTTGATCTTCGTTCGTATTTCGCGTGCACCAGCCATTGTCTTCTTCCGTAGGGTGGGCCTTGGCCCACCGTCTTGATTTTCGCTTCGACGTTTGTCGGTGGGCCAAGGCCCACCCTACGACGTATTTACCAAGATCCCGTTTTCTTGAATTCCTCGATGCCCTTCTTCAGAGCGGCCTCGATCGTATCGTTCCAGTCGGCCTTGTCGTTCGCGGCCTTGACCCAGTCGCCGTAGTTCGTGGCGAAGTGGGCGTGCAGGCCTTTCTCGAACGGCAGGATCTGCGCAACCGGCAGGTCGTCGAGGAAGCCTTTTTCGGCGGCGTACAACGACAGGGCGAGCTGCGCGATCGACAGCGGCGCGTACTGCTTCTGCTTCATCAGTTCGGTCACGCGGATGCCGCGCTCGAGCTGCGCGCGCGTCGCCGCGTCGAGATCCGATGCGAACTGCGCGAATGCGGCGAGTTCGCGGTACTGCGCCAGCGCCAGCTTCACGCCGCCGGCCAGCTTCTTGATGATCTTGGTCTGGGCCGCGCCACCGACGCGCGACACCGAGATGCCGGCGTTCACGGCCGGGCGCACGCCGGCGTTGAACAGGTCGGTTTCGAGGAAGATCTGTCCGTCGGTGATCGAGATCACGTTGGTCGGCACGAATGCCGACACGTCGCCGGCCTGGGTCTCGATGATCGGCAGCGCCGTCAGCGAGCCGGTCTTGCCCTTGACCGCGCCGTTGGTGAACTTTTCCACATATTCTTCGTTGACGCGCGCGGCGCGCTCGAGCAGGCGCGAATGCAGATAGAACACGTCGCCCGGATACGCTTCGCGGCCCGGCGGGCGGCGCAGCAGCAGCGAGATCTGGCGATACGCCCAGGCCTGCTTGGTCAGATCGTCATAGATGATCAGCGCGTCTTCGCCGATGTCGCGGAAGTACTCGCCCATCGCGCAACCGGAGTACGGCGCGATGTACTGCATCGCCGCCGACTCGGACGCCGACGCGGCGACGATGATCGTGTGCGCCAGCGCGTCGTTTTCCTCGAGCTTGCGCACGACGTTGGCGATCGACGACTGCTTCTGTCCGATCGCGACGTAGATGCATTTGATGCCGCTGGCCTTCTGGTTGATGATCGTGTCGATCGCCAGCGCGGTCTTGCCGGTCTGGCGGTCGCCGATGATCAGTTCGCGCTGGCCGCGGCCGAGCGGAATCATCGCGTCGACCGACTTGTAGCCGGTCTGCACCGGCTGCGCGACCGACTTGCGCCAGATCACGCCCGGCGCGACCTTTTCGATCGCGGAACTGTGCTTTGCGTTCAGCGGGCCCTTGCCGTCGATCGGCTCGCCGAGCGCATTGACGACGCGGCCGAGCAGTTCGCTGCCGGTCGGCACTTCGAGAATGCGGCTGGTCGTCTTGACCGTGTCGCCCTCGCGCAGGTGCTCGTAGTCGCCGAGCACGACCGCGCCGACCGAGTCGCGCTCGAGGTTCAGCGCCAGCGCAAACGCGTTGCCCGGCAGTTCGATCATTTCACCCGCCATCGCGTCGGCCAGGCCGTGAATGCGCACGATACCGTCGGACACGGAGACGATCGTGCCTTCGTTGCGCGATTCGGCACCGAGCTTGACCTTCTCGATGCGGTTCTTGATCAGTTCGCTGATTTCAGACGGGTTCAGGGTGGTAGCCATCAGGATCTTCCTCTGCGTGCGCCGGTGAGGGCGCGCTTCGATTTGCATGCGT
>DASRTK010000022.1:0-3387 GCA_035655975.1 Rudaea sp. | reverse complement strand
GCCACCTGATCGACGGCAAATGCCGGAGTGTCCGCGCAAGTTGGACCAGCGATCAAGAGCGCTGTTGCCGCGAGCAGCTTACGAGTGCACGACACGACCAGCGAAATAAAATCGCGGCGTGCGAAGTCTGACCAAAACCTCAACACCATCCCCACCCAACCCTCCCCTTGAAGGGGAGGGCTTTTGTCGCTTGCGCAGGTTTAGCGGCCACCGGACTTCGGAGTCGCTGCGCCATTCCATGTCGCCTGGTAACGCTCGTTCTTCGAGTCGACAGCTTCGAGCGTCAACGGCGCTTTCAGACTTCGTTCGCTGGCGATGCGCACAGTAGGATTCTCGGCCAGCGAAATTCCGGTGTCGGCATCGAACAGGGTCTGCTCGCCGGAGCGCAGGCGCATGTGCAGGACATAGTGCGGCGGGATGGCATCGCCGCTGAGCGGATCGATCTGAAAGCCCGAATTGTTCGGATGATGCAAGCTGACCTGCAGCGCCTTGCCGTCCGCGCCGGGGCGGAAGCGGACGTCGCCGAGCGCACCAGCACCGGCCGCGCTTGGCGGCGACGAGCAGCCGCCGCTGGCATTGACCCAAGCGCTGCGCATTTCGAGCGTGCCATCGTCGAGCTCTGCTATCGCGCGCACCGACGTGGCGCGATCGACGCGGATGCGCAATTCGATCTCGTCGATCGGGACGCCTTGCTCGAGATGCATCGTCGCGGCGACAGGCGACGGATTATGGTCGATGATCAGGCGCACCTGCTTGACCTTGCCGGCGGCCTGCGCACCAAAGCGGATCGTCACCGGCGTCGCCGACGGATCGGGCGTGCTCGCCGGCGCGGCGAGACTCATGAGCTTTTCATCGACCTCGCCGATTTCCTTGTTACCGTAGTAGGTCGCGCGCAATCCCTGCCAGGCGCCGCTCGACGCCGACGGCATCACGTCGGCGAACGCCGCCGGTGCAAACACCACCAGGAACAACGTCGCCAGATTCCTGATCATCGCTGCCATATAACCGACTGTTGCCGCCTCAAAACTCAATAACGAAATTCGGCCGGCGATCACGCCGCTCTGCTCGAGATTGTGCCGGCATGATGCGCTTTTCCTTGCGCGAATTCATGCGGGGCCGGCGCGCGCCGTAGGGTGGGCCTCGGCCCACCGTTTTGATCTTTGAACGCCAAGAGCCGGTGGGCCAAGGCCCACCCTACGATTCGGCACTGCGGCCTTCGCGGCCCGGATGCAGCCAACGCGCCGCCAGCGGTGGAATCAGCAGCAGGCTGACGAGCGTCGATGAAACCAGCCCACCGAGGATGACGATCGCCATCGGGCCTTCGATCTCGTGGCCGGGCTGATGCGCCTGCAGCGCGACCGGCAGCAACGCCAGTGCGGTCAGCAGGGCCGTCAGCAGCACCGGCGTGAGGCGCTCCTCGGCGCCGCGCAGGGCGGTTGCGAGGCTCCACGTATCGCCTTCCACGGCGACCAGGTGATCGTAGTGCGAGATCAGCAGGATCGTGTTGCGCGCAGCCATGCCGAACAGCGCGACGAAACCAACCATCGCGCCGAGCGTCAACGTGCCGCCGCTCAGCGCGACGGCGACCACGCCGCCGATCAGCGTGCTCGGCAACGAAACCAGCACGAGCAGCACATGCCGCGCCGAGCCGAACGCGAGCGCAAGCAGCAACACGATCAGCACGAACGCGGCGGCCGAATGCAGCAGCAACTCGTGTGCGGCCGCCGACTGCGCCTGCGCCTCGCCGCCGTAGCGCAGATAGACGCCCGCCGGCAAATCGAGCTGGGCGACGGCCGCGCGCGCCGCCTTCGCGTAGCCGGCCTGGTCGGCCGTCTTCGGCGTCGCCACGACGATCTGCCGGCGCAGTCCGTCCTGGTGATTGACGATGCTGCGGGCCAATTGCATCTCGAGCGTCGCCACCGCCGACAGCGGAACTGCTGAGCCGTCATGGCCGAGCAGCAGCAACGCGCCGACGCTGTGCGGATCGGCAGCGGCTCCCTCGATGCGCACGGCGACCGGCACGCTGCGATCAGCCTGGCTCAGTTGCGCGACGACGCTGCCGTGAAACGCGGCGTTGATCGTTTCGAGCACGTCCTCGGCCTGCAGGCCGTACAACGCAAGCTGCAACGGCTTGAGCTCGACGTGCAACTGCGGCTCGCGCGCCGGCACGATCAGGCGCACGTTGCCGCTGTCGGGCAATTTGCGCAGTGCGTCGGCGATCCGGGTCGCGACCGCGTCGTCCGTATCCAGGTCGGCGCCGAAAACGCTGATCGAGAACGGCGCTGATTCGCCCGACAGCGTTTCGCCGATGCGCTCGGCCAGCACCGAGTAGATCTCGACGAGCTGGTTCGGATAATTGTCGAAGACTTTGCGGATCGAGGCGTCGATCTGCGCCGCGGTCAGCCCGCGCTGCGGATCGATCTGCACTTCGAACTCGCTGCGGTCCGGCGTATCCGGGTCTTGGCCGTTTTCGGCGCGGCCGATCTGCTCGGCCACGCTCTTCACGCCCGGAATCGCGGCGAGTTCGCGCGAAATGCCGCGGCCGACGCGCGCGGTTTCGGCCAGTGAAATTCCCGGACGCAGGCCGGCGTGCGCGATCAGGTAGTTTTCGCGGAAGTCCGGCAGCAGGCGCGCGCCGAGCATCGGCAGGAGGATGGCGCCGGCGATGCCGCTGGCCAGGACGATGGTCCAGACCAGGCGCGGGCGCGTGCCGAGCGCCTCGATTGTGCGCACCTGGACGCGCTTGCAGCGCGCCAGGAACCTGGCCTCGGGATGCGGCTGGTGCCGGCCCATCGTCAGCACGCACAACGCCGGCGTCGCGCTCATCGCGACGAGCAGCGACAGGCCGACCGCGAGCAGGAACGCGACCGACAGCGGGCGAAAAAATGCGCCCTGTATACCGGTCATCATCAATATCGGCGCGAACGCGACGGCAACGGCAAGCGTCGCGTAGAGCACGGGCCGGCGCACTTCGAGCGACGCGCTCGTGAACAACGGCATGATCGCGGCATCGGCCGGGGCGTTGCGCCGCCGGCGCAGGATGTTCTCGACGTCGATGACCGCGTCGTCGACGACGACGCCGAGCGCGACGACGAGGCCGCCGAGCGTCATCGTGTTCAGGCTGAAGCCGAACGCATCGAGCAGCCAGACCGTCGTCAGCAGCGCCAGCGGAATCGCGCTGAACGACACCATCGCGCCACGCCAGTCGCGCAGCATGACCAGCAACAGCGCGACGACGAGCACGGCGCCGATCAGCAGCGAATTGCGCAACTTTCCGATCGCGCTTTCGATGAAGCTTGCCGGCCGCAGAAGGGCCGGATGATAGTCGACGCCTTCCTTCTTCAGCGCCGGAGCGAGCGCGTCCAGGCGCGCCTCGAGCGCGCGCGT
>DASRTK010000021.1:0-3042 GCA_035655975.1 Rudaea sp. | reverse complement strand
AAGGCGGATGGGGGCGCTCTTCTGCGCAGGCCTCTACGCAGCGATGTCTGCAGAAACCAGCCCAAGCTGCCTCAATATCGATTTCGCCGCCTCACGCCCGTCGAACGCCGCGCGCACGACGAGGTCGGCGCCGCGCACCGTGTCGCCGCCGGCAAACACCTTCGGATTGCTGGTCTGCATCGGCAGGCGGCCTTCGCCGCTGTTGCTGATGCGGCCGTTCGGCTCGAGCGCGATGCCGGATTCCGCGCACCAGTCCGGCGGGCTGGCCAGGAAGCCGAAAGAAAGGATCACGACGTCGGCCGCGATTTCCTCCTCGCTGCCGGGCACGATTTCCGGCCGCGCGCGGCCGTGCGCGTCGGCGACAAGGCGCGTCGTCGCGACGCGTACGCCGGTGACGCCGTCGGCGTTGCCGACGATCTCGAGCGGCTGCCGGTTGAACAGGAACTGCACGCCTTCGTCTCTCGAGTACTTCACTTCACGGCGCGAGCCGGGCATGTTCGCCTCATCGCGCCGATAGACGCAGCTGACGCTCTCGGCATCCATGCGCACCGAGGTGCGCACGCAATCCATCGCCGTGTCGCCGCCGCCAAGCACGACGATGCGCTTGCCGATGACGTTGGGCAGGAGCCCGAGTGCCGCGGAGGCCATGGATGGCCGAGAGCGGCCGTTGGGCAGGAGCCCGAGTGCGCCGGGCAGGAGCCCAAGTGCCCCGGTAGCCATGGATGGCTGGGAGGGGCCCGCGGAGGCCATGGATGGCCGAGAGCTGCCGTTGGGCAGCGCATCGCTCTCACCGCCGGTCCCGAGTATCCGCCGCGCGTTCGCGATCAGGAACGGCAACGCCGGATACACGCCCGGCAGCGCCTGGCCCGGCAGTTCGGCATCGACGAAGCGGTAGGCACCGGTGCCAAGGAACACGGCGTCGTAGTCATGCAGCAAAGTAGAAAATGCCACATCCTTGCCGACTTCGACGTTGAGATGGAACGTGACGCCGATACCTTCGAGCACCTCGCGGCGCTTGCGCACGATGTCCTTGTCGAGCTTGAACGGCGGAATGCCGAACGTCAGCAGGCCGCCGATTTCCTCGTAGCGGTCGAACACGTGCGCGGCAACGCCGGCAAGCGCGAGCCGATCGGCGACGGCGAGTCCGGCCGGACCGGCACCGATCACGGCGACGCGCTTGCCGGTCGGCGCTGCGGTGACGGTCGGTCGCCAGCCGCGGCGCAGCGCTTCGTCGGTCGCCCAGCGCTCGATCGCGCCTATCGTGACGGCGTCGAAGCCGGTTTCGAGCGTGCAGTCGCCTTCGCACAGGCGGTCCTGCGGGCAGATGCGGCCGCAGATCTCGGGCAGCGGATTGGTTTCGTACATCAACTCGGCCGCTTCGATGATGCGGCCGTCACGCACGAGCTTGAGCCATTCGGGAATGCGGTTGTGCAGCGGGCAGCCCCACGAACAGTACGGATTGCCGCAATCGATGCAGCGCGACGCCTGGTCCGCGCCGTCGCCATTGGTGAAGTCACCGTGGATCTCGCCATAGCCGAGCACGCGGATCGGCACCGGCACCTCGCGCGGCAGCTGGCGGTGGAACTTCAGGAACGGGAATTCTTTGTCGGCCATTTTCAGTGGGCAGTAGTTCCGAGGCGCCTTCTCCAGGCCGTCATCCCCGCGAAAGCGGGGATCCATCTTGACCTTGTTCGCTGAATCGCGCAGCAAAATGGATTCCCGCTTGACCAGCTCTGCTGTTGAAAGCCGCGGGCATGACGGCAGTTGTTTCGTGCGCGGCGCAAGACCGTCATCATGTTCGCGCCTTGTGCACTACGCAGCACGGCGCAGCTCCTCGGTCAGGGCCTCGAGGCTCGCGGCCTTCGGCTTGACCAGCCAGAACTTGTGCAGCGCGTCGCGGAAATCGGCGAGCAGGCGGCCGGCCCAGACGCTGCCGGTGTGTTCGATGTGATTGCGCAGCAGCGCGCGCAGATGCTGCAGGTGATTCTCCATGCCTTCGAGCGAGATGCGGTGGATGTCGACCAGTTCATGGTTGTAGCGGTCGACAAACTCGCGTTTCTCATCGAGCACGTAGGCAAAGCCGCCGGTCATGCCGGCGCCGAAGTTCACGCCGGTGCGGCCGAGCACGACGATCACGCCACCGGTCATGTATTCGCAGCAATGGTCGCCGACGCCCTCGACGACGGCGAGCGCGCCGGAGTTGCGCACGCCAAAACGTTCGCCGGCGCGACCCGCTGCGTACATCTCGCCGCCGGTCGCACCGTACAGGCAGGTGTTGCCGACGATGACAGCATCATGCGGCGCGTAAGCGGCATCTTTTGGCGGATGCACCACGATGCGGCCGCCAGCCATGCCTTTGCCGACGCCGTCATTCGCCTCGCCGTCGAGGACGATGTTCAAGCCGCCGGCATTCCATGCGCCGAGGCTCTGTCCAGCTGATCCGCTCAGGCGCAACTCGATCGGATGCGCGGCCATGCCGCTGTCGCCGTGCCGGCGCGCGATCTCGCCCGACAGGCGCGCGCCGATCGTGCGGTCGGTATTTCCAATTGCAAAGTGGAAGGTTCCACCTATGGAATTTTGTACGGCATCGCGCGTGGCTTCGGCGATCTGCAGCGCAAGTTCGCTGCTCGCAACCGGCAAGGCGCAAGTGCCAAGCTCCTGCGCTCCCGCGTCAGAGACTCTTAGCCCCTCTCCCCTTGTGGGAGAGGGGTTGGGGAGAGGGGTTGGTGCCTGCGAAGCAGGCGCCTTCGGCGCCTCCCCCTCTCCCGCCGCGCGTTGCGCGGCGACCTCCCCCACGAGGGGGGAGGTGAAAGATATAGCCGCCATAGGTGCGCGAGGGTCGAACAGCAACGCCGAAAGATCGACCCGGCGCTGCTTGGCCGTCACGCCCTCGCGCTGCCGCAGCCAGCCGACGCGGCCAACGAGTTCTTCGAGGCTGCGCACACCGAGCTGCGCAAGGCGCGCGCGCACATCCTCGGCAACGAAGCGGAAGAAATTCTCTACCATCTCCGGCACCCCGGCGTAGTGCTTGCGCCGCAGCAC
>DASRTK010000020.1:0-8813 GCA_035655975.1 Rudaea sp. | reverse complement strand
GCTGGGTCGCAGAAGCCCGGCGCGGAGACCGCAATGCGTTTCGACATCTCGTCGAGGCTTACTCGCGCGCGTTGTTTGCGCTGTGCATGCGGATTACCCGCGATTCGACCATGGCGGAGGATGCGGTGCAGGAAGCCTTGTTCAATGCCTACCGGCACCTCGGCGACTTCGATGGCCGCTCGAGCTTCAAGACCTGGCTGCACCGGATCGCGGTCAATGCGGCACTCGAGCAGCTGCGCCGCAACGGCAAGCATGGCGCCACGTTCAGCGACACGGGCAGCGACGACGACGGCGAGGATTTTCTCGCCAGCCGCCCAGACGAAGCACCGACGCCGGACCGCCACGCGCTCGGCGGGGAGATCGGTCGACAGATCCAGGATCAACTGGCGCGCATGTCGACGCTCGAACGAACCGCCTTCGTCATGCGCCATCACGAAGGGCAGTCGCTCGAAACGATTGCCGAGACCCTTTCGCTGAACATCAGCGCCAGCAAGCAAGCGATTTTCCGCGCCGTGCGCAAGTTGCGCGGCGCCCTGGAACCCCTGCGGTGACACTATGAACACGATCAGCGACAATGATCTGATTCTCTACTTCTATCGCGACGGCCTCGATGCCGGGCGCATTCGCGAAATCGACGACGCCTTGTTCGCCTCGCCCGAGCTGCGCGCGCGCTACACGCACCTGCAACAGACGCTGCACGCGGTCGACGCCGAGCCGGCGCCGGAGCCGGATGCGCAATTCGCCGATCGCGTCTGGCAACGGCTCGATGCGCGGATTGCCGCGGCGGCCCCGTCCACCTCGTGGCGTGCACGCTTGCTGGATACGCTGCACTCGCTGCTCGTACCGCGCGCGGCATTCGCGGCGGCGTGCATGCTGCTGCTGGCGATCGGCATCGGCTTCTATGCGGGCCGTTCGACGGCGCCGCAGCCCGACGAAATCGCGCAGACGCGTGCGAACGCGATGGCAACGCGCGTTTTGGACGCCTATGTGGCCGAACACCTGCGCGCAACCGAAGGCCTGCTGCTGACTGCGGTGAACAGCGACGACGCCGGCCTGGTCGGCAATCGCGACCTGGCTGCTTCGCTGGTCGACTCCAATCGCCTGTACGCGCAGGCCGCGACTCGCGCCGGCAACGCGCGGCTCGCCGACTTCCTGCGTCAACTCGAACCGGTCCTGCTCGAGCTGGCTAACCAATCGCCCGATGCGTCCGTCCAATCCATCGACGGTCTGCGCGATTATTTGAAGAAGACCGATCTGCTGTTCCAGGTGCGCGCCACGCAGGCGCGCATCGATGCCGCCGGCAAGCACAGCACCTGACCCGACTCATAGGAGTGCAATCAATGTACGTAACCCACCGACTCACACTGCGCGCGTTGCTCGCCGCCGTGCTGACGATCGCCCTTGCCGGCGCGTCGCTGGCCGCGCACGCGGCCAGTGACGATGCGATGGCACCGACCGACAAGCAGCTCAACCAGTTGTACTGGCAGGGCCACGAAGCGCTGCAGAAAGGCGACTGGGCCGGAGCGCTCAAGCGCTTTACGGATCTTGAACAGCAGCTGCGCGCAAAGGAACCGCAGAGCGCCGACGCCGCGATCTACTGGGAAGCATACACGCTGCTGCAGGCCAAGCGCACGACCGAAGCCAAGACCACGATCGAGCGCTTGCACCGTGATTTCCCGAAGAGCCGCTGGGGCAAGGACGCCGACGCGCTGCTGCGTCAGACGCAGCCGGTCAGCACCGCATCAAAGAGCGCCGGCGTGTCCGGCGACGATGAAGAACTCGCCGAAATCGCCGTCGAGGGCCTGATGAGCGCGCCGCCGGAGCGCGCCGTGCCGCTGCTGAAGAAGGTACTGCAAAGTCAACATTCCGACAAAGTAAAGAAACGCGCGTTGTTCGTCCTGAGCCAGATCGACGAGCCCGCGGCGCTCGACATGGTTGTCGACGTGGCCCGAACCAGCACCGATCCGGCCCTGCGCGAGGAAGCCGTGCGCATGCTCGGCGTCAGCGGCGACGAGCATGCCATCGCCCGGCTGAGCGACCTCTACGCCAGCAGCAAGGACCCGCGCGAAAAGCGCGCGATCATCCAGGCCTGGCTGGTCGCCGACCGCAAGGACCTGATCCTGGCCTCGGCGCGCACCGAAACCGACGAGACGGTCCGGCGCCAGGCGATCGAAGCGCTGGGCGCGATGGATGCGTCGACCGAACTCAAGCAGCTGTTCGACAGCACGCACGATGCGGCCAACCAGCGCGCAATCATCCAGGCGCTCGGCGTTGCCGGCAACGTCAAGGCGTTGACCGAGATCGCCGAAAGCCAGCAGCCGGACGCCATCCGCATCGAGGCGATTCATGCGCTCGGCGTCGCCGGCGATGAAGGCGGCGGCCCGGCGCTGGTCAAGCTCTATCCGAAGGCCAATACGCCGGCACTGCGCGATGCCGTCATCCAGGGGCTGATGGTCGCCGGCGACAGCGACGCGATGATGCAGCTGTATCGGCAGGCGAAGACGCGCGAGGAAAAGCAGGCGCTGCTGCGCGTGATCACGACGATGGGCGACGACGCGGCGCTCGACCTGATCGAGTCCGAGCTGAACAAGCCGAAATCGGAAAAGTAGAGGATTACAATATGATACTTCTCCAGAAAACACTTGCGCCCCTGGCCTTGCTGATGCTTGCCGGTAACGCCGCTGCGGCCGAACCGGATCTGGCGACGCGCATTGCGCAAAAGGACGGCTGGGTCGCCTGGCAGGTGCCGAAGGCTGCCGACGGCGGGATAGCCTGCTGCTTCCAGATGCACGGCAAGCACGTCCTGCAGTCCGGATGCGATCTGGAAGGCAACACCTGGGGCAACTCGGACGACCAGCGGCCGTTGCAACGGACCGGCGACGCGCTCAACGTCTACTTCCGCGTCAGCCATGGCAAAGTCGACAAGGTGCGCGCGTTTTCCGCTTCGTGCCCGGTTCGCGATGCAGACAAGGTTCGCTGGCTCGACAATGTCGCACCGCAAGCGAGCGTCGCATTCCTCGCTGCCTCTACCGCTGCGACGCCGTCCGAAGATGTCTTCGATGCCGAACTGGCGGCGCTGGCCATGCACGCCGATCCGGCCGCAACGCCAGCGCTACGCGACTTGTCCGCGCAGTCGCATCCGCGCAAGGTGCGCGAGCAGTCGCTGTTCTGGCTCGGCCAGATGCGCGGCGCCGATGGCGCGCAGATCGTCGAGCACGCTGCGACGACCGACCCCGATCCGGAATTGCGTGCCCACGCAGTGTTCGTCCTTTCCGAAGCGCACGGCGTGGATGGCTATGCCGCCATCCATCGGATTGCGCAGAGCGACCCGTCCGGGCACGTGCGCGAACAAGCACTGTTCTGGATGGCGCAGACGGGCGACGCGCGCGCCAGGAACGACATCACCGCCGCGATCGGCAAGGAAACCTCGAAAGACGTGCGCGAGCAAGGCGTGTTTGCGCTGTCGCAACTCAAGGAAGGTGAAGCCGAAGGCGCCTTGATTGCACTCGTACGCGGCAACTACCCGCGTGACGTCAAGCAACAGGCGCTGTTCTGGCTCGGACAATCGGGTTCGGACGAGGCGATCAAGTTCCTCGATGACATGCTTGCACGACAGCCGGCAAAGGCCAATGGATAGGCAATGAGGCGATTCGCGGCAGCGCCGGCGGCACGGTGCGCAACGCTGCATTGGCGGCTGAAGCCGGCTGCCGCGTCACGCTCCACAGGGAATCAACGTTGCGCGCGGTGTTCGCGCTGCCAGGTCTTCGCCTGCGCATCGACGATCTCGAGCAGGTTGCCCATCGCCAGTTCGATATCGACGACGTGCAATCCCCAGCGCGGCCGCACGGCGCCGTGCGTGAAAACGTCGCCGCGAAAATCATCCACGCGCTTGCCGGACGGATCCGGGTGCACGCTGATCGCGAGGTAGGTTGCATGCTCGTTGCTCGCGCATGCGGCGCTCAACATGCCGGGCACCGTTACGAAAGGTGTCGTCACGCCGGGACCGTCCTTCACCCACGGCAGCGCCGGCTGCGTATTGCCGAAACCGCGCTCGTGCGCGGCGAAGTAAGGTCTCAGTTCGCCCGGCCCACCGGCGGGATTCGCCGGGTTGACGCAGGCATCGGCAAGCGCCGGATCGTCGCTGCGCTCGGTCAGCGCGTCGGCGGCGGGCGGACTCGTCGCGCGGAATGAATTGTATACAATGACGCATCCGGCCTGCCCCGCCTTGCGGCAAATCGGGATTGCAGCGAACGTGCCGCCGATGTCGCTGCCCTTTTTGACGAATACGTGAGTGCCCGCGAGGATGGCCGATACCAGCTGTTTCGCCAGTGGCTTGCCGTCGAATTCCTGGCGCAGCAGACGCGTCAATTCGCCGGCGCCCTGGCTGTGTCCGATCAGCACCACGCCACGTCCGTGGTTGTCGTGCTGCAGGTAGTATTTCCACGCGTCGACGACATCGCCGTACGCCATTGCCTGATCGCCCGCACCCTCGCCGGCAATCGCCTTGCGC
Source organism: Rudaea sp. (assembly GCA_035655975.1). GTDB lineage: Bacteria > Pseudomonadota > Gammaproteobacteria > Xanthomonadales > Rhodanobacteraceae > Rudaea. Next base: position 4,303 of record DASRTK010000020.1, on the reverse strand, counting down.
AACTGCGCGATCGTCATTTGCCGGTATAACGGCGCGAAAAGGCGGCACGTCGACGCGAAGCGCGCGAACTGCAACCTGACGACACCGCGTTCCTCGGCGTCGATCGCCATGTCGGCGTTTGCGCCTGGCTGCATGGACACCGTCGGGTAGACGTAGAAGCAATCGATCGGCGCGTCGCCGGCAGGGCGAAACGCCTCGGTCGTCGTCGCACCGCCCGCGGCGACGATCGTCGCAGTGAGGTCGACGGCGCAAGCGTCCGCGCGTCCGGGCCGGCACAGCCAGTTTTCGGCCTTGGCGTAGTCGTTCACTAGATCCGCCGGAACCGGCGCTTGGGCGCAAGCTGCGGAGCCCGCGGCAGCCCCGATCAGCCATGCCGACGCGAGTTGAATCAGGGTGGACCTGAACGAGCGATTCAATGCTGGCACGCCCGGTACTCCTTCCACAGCGCTGGAACCGGCGCGCAGTTTAGCGTTGCATCGTGGCCGCTTGACCGTTAAACCAGCCCATAGCGCTCCAAACGGCTTCAAGATTCCGACCCAAGTCTTTGGTGAGCCCAACAATTCGTTCACAATTAATCGGTTTTCTGGCGGCCTAAACGGGCGTAATCTGTGCGCCCCCCAGCCAGACCAGGAGCGCCGTAATGGCCCTGTGGAAAGACAACGTGAAACCCGCTTCTCCTTCCCCTTCACCTTCCACTACTCCGTCCTTCCTGGCGGACGCGATGCACCAGCCCGCACGCGCCGATGCGCCCTCGATTGCCGAGCCAAAATCCGACCCCATCGCCACGACGCCTGTCGCCGCGCGCGCTCCGGTTCGTGAGAAACCCCGCTCCGAATCGCTGATCGCTCCCGACATCGCGATCGAGGGCAAGATCGAAGGCACAGGCCATGTGCGCATCGCCGGACGCTTCAAGGGCGATGTCAACGTTCGCGGCGACCTGACGATCGAACCCGGCGCGACGGTTGCAGGCAGCGTTCGCGCCGAGAAAGTCACGATTGCCGGTGAGTTGGGCGGCAACATCGAAGCCGCTTCACACGTCGATCTGCTCGAGAGCGGCTCACTGACCGGCGACCTGAAGGCGGCGACGCTGACGGTAGCGGCCGGCTCGCGCATGCGCGGCCAGGTCGACTTCGGATGGGAAGATGCGAAGTCGCCGGAAGTCGTCAGACACGGAGCACAACGCAACGGTGCGGATCACGGCAACCTTTCGTGACCACGCCGTCGCGCGCGGGTACGCCCGGAGCAACGCGCACCTGCCCGCACTGCCGGGAGACGATCCTCGAGAGTGCGGCAGTGTGTCCGGCCTGCCGCCATCACCTGCGCTTCGAGGCTCCGGTTGCCGGAGCCATTGAAGTCGTCACGCCGTTGCGCGTGGAGGGAAGCATCCGCAACCCGGTCGGAGGCGGCGCCTGGGAATATTCGATGGTGCTGACCATCCGCAATGAGCGCGGCGAAGAAATCGCGCGGCGGTTGGTCGGTGTCGGTGCGATGCAACCCGACGAACAGCGCACGTTTACGCTCAGCGTCGAACTATCCCAGGGCGGCGACAAAGGCGCAATCAAGCGCGGCACAAGGCACTGACCGCCCGCGGCGGCCGGTGCCGGCGCGATTGGCGAAACCGACCTAGCGTCTATTCCTGGCCCGCCAATCGATCAGGCGGCGCGGCTCACGCGGCTCGCCATCTGCATGGCTTCCTGCGCCCGCGCAGCGGCAAGCTTGGGATTGACCAGGAGCACGATTCTGCAAACGCCACACAGATATTGCGTCTGAATCGTCTTGCGGTTTTGCAGGTCCAGCGCCGACCGCGAATATTCGCGTAGATTGTGGCTTTCTGCGTGGCAAACTGAGCATTGCACGGTGGACCTCCGCAGCGCGTGAACTGCAGCCAAAGCTGCGCTTGTGCGTGTTCCATCCCCGCCAATTTTGCTGAAAGAATTCGTTAACCACGACAAGCCAATCAGCCGCCAGACAGATTGCGACCGTGCGGCGACTTGCTGCGGCGCCACAAAAACGCGCCAGCCGCAGCCAAATACTGAGATGATGGCGCATGGCCACGTTCTCCGCATTACCGCTTTCCGCCGCGCTGCAGAAGTCGCTCGACACGCTGGGCTACACCGACATGACGCCGGTGCAGGCCGAGGGCCTGCCGGCGGTCCTCGCCGGACGCGACTTGATTGTTCAGGCGCCGACCGGCAGCGGCAAGACCGTAGCGTTCGCACTCGGACTGTTGCACCGGCTCGAGCCGACCTTGCTGCGCGTGCAGGCACTCGTGCTTTGTCCGACGCGCGAGCTCGTCGATCAGGTCGCCAAGGAAATCCGCCGGCTTGCCAGCAACATGCCGAACATCAAGGTGACGATCCTGACGGGCGGAGTGCCGCTGGGCGCGCATCTGGCCTCCCTGCGCAAGGATCCGCACGTCGTCGTCGGCACGCCGGGGCGCATCCAGGAATTGCTCGGCAAGAACGCGCTTGGGCTCGGCAAGGTGCGAACGCTAGTGCTCGACGAAGCCGATCGCATGCTCGACATGGGGTTCGAGGAACCGATCCGCGAAATCGTCGGCCACACGCCCCCGTCGCGGCAAACGCTGCTGTTTTCCGCGACCTATCCCGACGCGATACGGGAGATGGCGCGCACCACCCTGCGCGACCCGATCGACGTGACGGTAGCCGCGCACGTCGATCAACCGCAGGTCGAGCAGTGGTTTTACGAAGTCGAACCAGCGAACAAACCCGACGCGCTCGCCGGCCTGCTGATGGAGCACAAGCCTGAATCGACCGTCGTGTTCTGCAACATGCGGCGCGATACCGAAACCGTAGTCGACGCACTGGCGCGGCACGGCATCGCCGCGCTCGCCCTGCATGGCGACATCGAACAGCGCGACCGCGACGAAGTACTCGTGCGCTTCGCCAATCGAAGCTGCCGGGTGCTGGTCGCCAGCGACGTCGCTGCGCGCGGACTCGACATCAAGGATCTAGCCGCCGTCGTCAACTACGAACTGCCGCCGGACCCGGACATCTACCTGCATCGCATCGGGCGCACGGGCCGCGCCGGATCCGGTGGCCTCGCTCTGAGCCTGTGCGCGCCGCGCGAGATACAGCGCGCGCACCTCATCGAAGAGCAACAGAAAACCCCGCTGACGTGGCTGAAGATTTCGCCAATTGACGGCAGCGCCAAGAACGCCTTGCAAGCGCCAATGACGACGCTGCGCATCGATGCCGGCCGCAGCGACAAGTTGCGGCCGGGCGATATTCTCGGTGCATTGACCGGGGACGCCGGCCTGCCGGGCGACGCAATCGGCAAGATCGACATCTTCACCATTCGCGCCTATGTTGCGATCAAGCGCGAGCTCGCGAACAAGGCTTTGAGCCGGCTGCGCGCCGGCCGGATCAAGGGGCGCAACTTCCGCGTAGAACTTGTGTAGGGTGGGCCTTGGCGGCCCACCGCTTTTTCTTTCCCGCGCAAATCTGAAGAGAGGTGGGCCAAGGCCCACCCTACTCCACAACGCCTGGCGAGCACATCCGCTCGCCAGCCGCGCCAGCGCTATATCTTTCCGAGCACGAGCAGGATTATCACGATCAGCAGCACCAGGCCCAGGCCACCGGTCGGGTAATAGCCCCACGAGGAGCTGTAAGGCCACGCCGGAAGCGCGCCTACCAGCAGCAGCACGAGAATAATCAGCAGAATTGTTCCCAAGCTCATCTTGTTCTCCTAATTCGGTTGGCGGGTCAGGTCCCGGCGCGTTGTCGACGCCGGAGCTTGGTAAGGGACTGTCGGTAACGATTGAATCGCCCACCCGACAGCGCGCAAACATTGCGCGATTCAGGTTAAACAAGCGATGAACTCGTTCCGGAACTATGAACGATGGCAGAATCGCGCATCGCCGCGGAGAGACACAGATGCGTTCGAAAGCGCCACGCAGCAAGATCGTCCTGGTCGCGCTCGCTGCAAATCTCGCGATTGCATTGACGAAATTCGCGGCCGCCGCTATCACCGGCAGTTCCGCGATGCTCAGCGAAGGCGTTCATTCGCTGGTCGATACGATCAACGAACTGCTGCTGTTGTACGGCATCAAGCGCGCCGCCAAGAGGCCGGACAAATCCCATCCGTTCGGCTACGGACGCGAACTGTACTTCTGGAGTTTCGTCGTCGCGCTGCTCGTGCTGGCGCTCGGCGCCGGCGTTTCGTTCTACGAGGGCGTCTCGCATCTGCTCAACCCGCATGCGATCGAGCGGCCCCTCCTCAACTATGGCGTACTCGCAGCCGCGTTCGTCTTCGAGGGCATCTCGTGGTGGATCACGCTGAA
>DASRTK010000019.1:0-4553 GCA_035655975.1 Rudaea sp. | reverse complement strand
GTGTCGTCGACATCGCCAGCGGCGGCAGCTTGAGCAGGTCCTGCATCCACGCGAGCGAGCGCGGCACGACATGCTCGACATCGGTCAGTTCGTCGACGAAACCGACCTTGAGCGCGGACTCGGAGTCGAGCATCGCGCCGGCGACCATCAGGCGCTCGGCACGATAGGTGCCGACCAGACGCTGCAAGCCAAATTGTATACAAGTGGGCACCGACAGCCCGACCTGCACTTCGTTGAGGCCGATGCGGAACGGTTTGGCCGGATCGGCGCTGCGCGCCATCACGCGGTAGTCGCAGAAGATCGAGAGCACGGCGCCGCCGGCCGGGCTGTGCCCGGTGATTGCCGCGACGATCGGAATCGGCGAGCAGGCAATCAGGCCGCACAAGCCGAAGAAATCGCGCAGGAACGTGGTCAGCATGTCGCGGTCGAGGTGCAGAAGCGCCGGCACGTCGAGTCCGCCGGAGAACATTCCCGGCCTCCCCGACAGCACTATGCCGCGCGCGCCGGTCGAAGGCGCCGACTCGATCGCCGCGCGCAGCTGCGCGACGAGTTCAGGATCCAGCGCATTGACCGGCGGCCGCGCGAGGCGAAGTTCGGTGATGGCGTCGTGGCGGATTGTTTCGAGCATGGCAACTTCCTTGGGGAGGGACGAGGGGCGAGGGGCGAGGGACGAGAAGAGCGGCGGTCAGTGCTCTTGCTTTCACTCGCCCCTCGTCCCTCGTCCCTCGCCCCTTACTTAAACGATTCACTCCACTGATACTGCACCGTGTACGTCACCTGCGCATTCCCGTTCGCGGGAACATCGAGCATGAAATCTATCGTATCGGCGTCGCGCTTGGTGTACTTGACCGACGATTGCGTGATGCTCCATTGGTTCCAGCGATACAAGTGTTCGCGCACGGTGGCGGTCTGCGCGGCGCCGCTGCCATTGGTCAGCTTGATCGCAAAGGTCTCGCTCAGCGTCCGATGGTCCTTGTCGATCTGGAAATCGGTCTGCTTGCGCTCGCCGCGCAGGTCGAACGCGTTGCCGAGTTGCATCGTCACCAGTTCGCCGCGCGGTGTGTGGCCTATATCGTCTTCGCCGGTAAACTCCGCGGAGCCGTCGCTGGCCGTTTCCAGGATGCGCAGGCGCCCGGCCGGCATGGCGCGATCGGACTTGAAAGAGAGCGTCGACTGGATCGGCGGCGGCGATTCGCCGCTGCCATACCCACGATCCGAGATCGGCGCCATGCCCGGATTGGCCCGCAAGCGCGAGCCTTCGAAGACGTACTGGCGTTGACACGCGATCGTCTGCGCCGGAAACAGCGCGGCGCGCAGCAGCGTGCCGTTGGCCAGATCGACCGGATTGCTCAGCGTGTATTCGTGATAATCGCCGGCACTGCCACTGTCGCCGGCCTGCAGCGCGCTCGCGACCATCGGCGCGCCGGCGCGCATCACGCGCGGCGCAGGTGCTGCCGCGGCGCGGTGCGGTTCGCCCGCGATCAGTTTGACGCGCGCATCCTTGAAATCCGTGCCGCTGCGATTGGCAATCTGCGCCCACCCGGACAACGCCAGCCCGCAATTGCCGCTGCTGAGCCAGCCGCTGTATTCGGCGCGCCAAGCCAGGCCCTGCGTCGGGTAGATGATTTCGAACGTCGCTGGTCCGGCTTTCTTTGCGGCGATCTCCCAACGCAGCGACGCTGTCGCGGCGATGCCCTTCGGCAGGTCGGGAAAGGTGACGCGGTTGAAGTCCGTGAGCGTCGTAATGCGTCCGTCCGCGCCCTGGATCGTCAGACCGCCGGAATTCGACAACAGGGTGCCGCTGAAAACGCCGGCTGACGCGCCGTTGCTCACGCCGACTTCGACGGCATGGCCGATGTGCGCTTGCACGAGCGTGTCGAGCGAAAGGGTTTCGTCTTCGAAGCGCTGGCTGATGATGTCGACGCTTTCGGCGTCGCCGGTCGCGCGCGCGCTCAGTGCGCCAGGGTCGAGGTAGCGGGAAACGTCGGTTACCTGGATTGTGTTCGATCCGGGCTTGAGGTCGAACTGGCGGCGGTCGCGAACAATTGCATAGCCGCCCGGAGTGCCGGGCTCCGGTTCGCTCGGCGCAAACAGACTGTCGCCGTTGTTCGCCGCGGCGCTGTAGATGCTCAGGGAGTGACGCGAAGCCGGCTGATCGGCAGCGAACACGGTCCCGCCGCAGACCACAGCGAGGAGTGCCGAATGTACGATCTTGCCCATGCGCCGCGTTCCGTGCCGTGCCGTTAAGGCGTTGGTGGATATGATAGAGGCAAAACCTCAACGGGAGATGACATGCGCGTTCCGTCGATCGTAAGCGTCAGCTTCCTGCTGGCAGTATTGGCGTTGGCGAATCCTGCTGGCGCTGCTGGAAAACTGAAAGTCGAAGGCGCCTGGATTCGCACGCCACCGCCTGACGCCGTGGCGCTGGCCGGCTACGCGGAGCTGCGCAACAGCGGCGATGCGCCCATCATCGTCCACGGCGCAAGCAGCGCGGACTTCGGCGCAGTCTCGATTCACGAAACGACCGAAGCCGATGGGGTCCAGCGAATGCAGGCGCTCGACACCGTCGAGATTGCTCCCAGCGCGAACGTGGTGTTCGCTCCGGGAGGCAAGCATTTGATGCTGATGCGTCCATCGCGACCGTTGTCACCGGGGGCCGTGGTAAAAATCCATCTTGATACGAACGACAGCGACGGCGTCGATGCCACCTTCATTGTCCGCGACGATGCGCCAAGCGGTCACTGACACCGGGCGAGTATCGGCTCCGGCAGCCTGATCGTCTCGCAACTGGCCGGATCGATCCGGATCAGCACGGACTTTCCATCTGCGCACAGCACCTTGCCAAGGGTGGTAGCTGTCGGGTACCGCTTGCCGCTTCTTTCGAACCGCCTCAAGCCGCCTCGCGCTTGCTGCGGCCATTGCCACCGAGCACACGCGCGAGAAAACGCCCCGTGTGCGATGCCGCATTGCGGACGATCTGTTCCGGCGTGCCGGTCGCGATGATCTCGCCGCCGCGGTGCCCGCCTTCCGGGCCCAGGTCGATGATCCAGTCGGCGGTCTTGATGACGTCGAGGTTGTGCTCGATCACGACGACGGTGTTGCCGTCGTCGCGCAGGCGATGCAGCACCTTGAGCAATTGCTCGATGTCGTGGAAGTGCAGCCCGGTCGTCGGTTCGTCGAGGATGTAGAGCGTGCGGCCGGTATCGCGCTTGGACAGTTCGCGCGACAGCTTGACGCGCTGTGCCTCGCCGCCCGACAACGTCGTCGCGCTCTGTCCGAGCTTGATGTAGGACAGGCCAACGTCCATCAGCGTCTCGAGCTTGCGCGCGAGCGCGGGCACCGGCGCGAACAACGTCAGCGCCGCCTCGACCGTCATGTCGAGCACATCGGAAATTGTGTGGCCCTTGTAGTGGATTTCCAGCGTCTCGCGGTTGTAGCGCTTGCCGTGGCAGACGTCGCATGGGACATACACGTCCGGGAGGAAGTGCATCTCGACCTTGATCATGCCGTCGCCTTCGCAGGCCTCGCAGCGACCGCCCTTGACGTTGAACGAGAAGCGCCCCGGCTGATAGCCGCGCGCACGCGACTCGGGCACCTGTGAATACAGTTCGCGCAGCGGCGTGAACAATCCGGTGTATGTGGCCGGATTGCTGCGCGGCGTGCGCCCGATCGGAGACTGGTCAATGTCGACGACCTTGTCGAACAATTCGAGCCCTTCGACCTTGCGGAACGGCGCGGGCTTTTCGTTCGCGCCGTTGAGTTCGGCCGCCGCGTGGCGGAACAGGGTGTCGTTGATCAGCGTCGACTTGCCGGAGCCGGACACGCCAGTGACGCAGACGAACAGGCCGGCCGGAATTTCCAGGTCGACATCCTTGAGATTGTTGCCGGATGCTCCGGACACCCGCAGCATCAACTGCTCGTCGGGCGCGCGACGCTTGCGCGGCACGGCGATGCCGCGCTTGCCCGACAGGTATTGGCCGGTCAGCGAGCGCTTCTCGCCGAGGATGTCCTTGATCTTGCCCTGGGCGACGATTTCGCCGCCGTGCACGCCGGCGCCGGGGCCAATGTCGACGATGTGGTCGGCGCTGCGGATCGCGTCTTCGTCGTGCTCGACGACGATCACCGTGTTGCCGAGATCGCGCAGGCGCGTCAGCGTGCCGAGCAGGCGCTCGTTGTCGCGCTGGTGCAGGCCGATCGAGGGCTCGTCGAGCACGTACATGACGCCGACCAGGCCCGCGCCGATCTGCGAGGCGAGACGGATGCGTTGCGCTTCGCCGCCGGACAGCGAATCGGCCTGGCGGTCAAGCGTGAGATAGTCGAGGCCGACATCGACGAGAAAACGCAGGCGCTCGCGGATTTCCTTGACGATCTTCGCCGCGATCTCGCCGCGCCAGCCGGCCAGCGTCAGCGTCTTGAAGAAATCGAGCGACTGGTCGATCGGCAGCGCCGTCAGCACCGGCAGGTTGCGATCGCCGACGAACACGTTGCGCGCGCTGCGGTTGAGGCGCTGCCCGTTGCAATCCGGGCAGGGCCGCTCGCTGATGAACTTCGCG
>DASRTK010000018.1:0-2210 GCA_035655975.1 Rudaea sp. | reverse complement strand
ATCAGGCAGCGGTCGGCCCTGGCCAACAACCAGATGTAGTTGTCGGCCAGCGCCGGCACCGGAATCAATCGCTGTGACTGCATGCTGCAATCCTCGCGGTTCGCGGAGAGCAGCTTAACCTCGTCGCGCTGAACTCAGGGCAAGTCGACCGAACCCGGCTCGCTGCCGAGCTTGATCTGATCTGCCGCAGGAACCGTGATCGCTGCGATTCCAGCGGCCTTCAGCGCCGCATCGACGGCCGCCAGTTCCTTGTCCCTGACGCGCGTCCAGCGTTCAGCCGCGCGTTCGAGCCGTCCGTTGCTCACGGCCAGCAGTTCGCGCTGCGGTTGCGTCGGCGCGCGATCACTGGCTTCGATGTCGGTGGTGATCGATGCCAGCACGTCGCCGATTGCGCCGAGATTCTCGCTCATGTCGCCCTTGCCGGACCGCAGCGCAGCCGACGCAGTCTTGAAGTCGGAGATCTCGGCAAGCGCAGTTTGATTGCCGCTGCGCGTGGCGAGTTGCTTTTCCGCGGCAGCGATCTGCGCATCGACCGCCTGCAACTGGCCATAGGCGACGTAATCGCGCTCGAGGGCCGCATTGACCTCGGTCGAAAACGACGTCGCATCGCGCACCGCGACTGTGTCGAGTGCGACACGCGGATCAGCGACGACCTTCAGGGTGCTGCGCAATTCCTTGCCGTCGGCGCTGAGGATGACGCTGTAGTCGCCAGGCGGAACGAGCATGCCGAGCGGCACAATCGGAGTGCCTTTTTCGACCACAGCTGCAATGCTGTAGTCGTAGTGCACCGCATGCGGCCGCGGCAGGCGCAGATCCCAGACGAAGCGGTGGGTACCGGCCTTGGTCGCCAGTTGTTCCGGCGCCGGAGTCCAGGATTCAGCAAAGTAGCGTTCGGCCTTGATTGCCGGTTCAGGCTGGTCACTCGCGAAGCGCCGAACGGTTTTTCCAGCTGCGTCGCGGATTTCGAGTGAGATCTTCGTGGCATCGTGCGCAAGGTGGTAGTCGATGATCGCGCCGGTCGGCGGATTCTGGCCGAGCGGCGTATCGGCCGGCGGCGGCGTGTCGCGGTTCTGGCTGCCGCGCACGCGCACGGCGACGGCTGGATCGAACAGGACGGCATCGGCCTTGCCCAGACGCTCGTGCTGGCGCAGCGGGGCGACATCGTCGAGCACCCAGATCGCGCGGCCTTGCGTTGCCGCGATCAGGTCGTCGCCGTGCACGTGCAGGTCGCGCACCCACGCCGGCGGCAGGTTGCGCTGCAACGGCTGCCAGTGGTCGCCGTCGTCGAACGAGACGAACACGCCCAGGTCGGTGCCTGCGTATAACAATCCACTTTTTACCGGGTCGGCGCGCACGACGCCGACGAAGCTCGTCGCCGGCAGTCCGCTCGTGATCGACGTCCAGGTCTTGCCGTAGTCGCGCGTGCGCAACGCATGCGGCATGAAGTCGTCCTGGCGATGGTTGTCGATCGCGGCATACGCGCTTCCCGGTGTTGGCGCCGAAACGTCGATCGTCGCAACCTTGGCCCACGCCGGGACCAGCTTTGCCGGCGTGACGTTGTCCCAGTGTGCGCCGCCGTCGCGCGTGCGCTGGATCAGGCCATCGTCGGTGCCGATCCAGATTTCATCGTTGTCGCGCGGCGACAGGCCGATCGAATAGATCACGCCGTAGCCGCAGGCGCGGGCGGCCGGCGGCGCGAGGTTGCCGTCGCAATTCTTCGCCGCGGCGGATTTCGCCGAGAGTTCCGGACTGATCGTGCTCCAGCTGCGGCCCTGGTCGGTCGAGCGGAACAGCACCTGGGCACCCTGATAAAGTGGAAAAGGCGCCTTTTGCGACATCGCAATCGGCGTGATCCAGGTGTAGTGGTATTTGAAATCAGTCGGGCGCTGGCCGTAGCTCGAGGTCGGCCATGGCGAGATGTTCTGCACTTCGCCGGTGCGCGCGTCCCAGCGCGACAGACGGCTGCCGAGCCCGGACCCGTAAACGATATTGGGATCCTGGGCATCGGGAATGTCGTAGTCGCGTTCGTCGCCGCCGACCGGGTGCCAGTCGCGGAAGCTGAGGACGCCGTAATCGCTGCGGCTGGCGATGCCGACCGTCCCGCTGTCCTGCTGGCCGGAATAGATCCAGTAAGGGAAACGGTTGTCGGTCGCCAGGTGATAGAACTCGCCGGTCGCCTGGTTGTACCAGTCGCTCCAACTCTTTCCGCC
>DASRTK010000017.1:0-4292 GCA_035655975.1 Rudaea sp. | reverse complement strand
CGACAGCGCGCTGGCAATGACACGCGTCCTGCTGCGCGCGGGCGCCGATCCTGAGCTAACGTCGGCCAGCGGCGAAAGTCCGCTCGGACTGGCACTGGCGCGACCGGAGCCGGAACCGCGCAAGTTGCTGAACTGGCCGCAATGGAAACTTCCGCGACGCCGGGTGCGCGAAGAAGATCTGTCGGCGGCCGCAGCCGTTGGCGACACCGAGGCGGTCGAAAAACTGGTCGGCCTGGGCTTGTCGATTCACGCCGTCGACGCCCAGGGTGCGACCGCGCTGCTGCGCGCCTGCGGCTGCGGGCATGCGGCGCTGGCAGGCCGCCTGCTTGAACTCGGCGCCGATCCGGAACAGAAGGCGCCGAGCGGCGCTACTCCATTGAGTGCCGCCGTTACCGCGCGCCGCGACGCCGTCGTCGCGATGCTGCTCAAGCGCGGGTTGCCGGTCGACCAGCGCCTGCCAGCCGGAGGAACCGCGTTGATGATTGCGTCGGCGCTCGGCTTTCCGGAAATCGTGGCTCTGCTGCTCGATCATGGCGCGCAGACCAAGGCGCAGGACGAGCGCGCCACGCAGGCGCTGCACGCAGTCGGCCAGTTCGCTTTCCGCAGCGCCGAGACGGCGCGCGCACAGCGGATCATCGAGTTGCTGTTGAAGCACGGCGCCGATGTGAACGCGACAAACGCCGCGGGGCAGACGCCGCTGTTGCTCCTGCTCGGTGCGCGTGCCGAGCCGGGCACAAGCGCGGACCAGAAGCATCTGCTCGTTCTGCTGCGCCAGCTGCTTGTCGCCGGAGCGGATGTCAACGTGCAGGATCAGCGTGGCGTCAGCGCCCTGCATGCATGCGCCATGCACGGCCTGTTGCTGCCCGCGCGCGTCCTCCTCGCCGCACGCGCCGATACATCGCGTCGCGACGTGCTCGATCGCAGCGCTCGCGAGGTCGCGCACCTGCTCGGCTACATCGACGTTGACGCCGAAATCCGGTCGCGCGAAGTCGACAGCCTGCCGCTGCGCAACGTCGAATAGGATCGCGTCGGGCTAGGATCGGGCAGGGTCAGTATCGGAACCGGCGCCCAGTCGCTTGCTGGATGCGGAATTCGTGTCGGCCTCGAACAGGCGTTCCAGATCGGCGAACGCTTCCTTGGCGCCTTGCAGCAGCGCGGCGTCGTCGTCGTAGACGAGGTATTGGCTCTTGAGCAGATCCGCGTCATGGAGACGGAATTTCTCGACGCGCTCGGCGGCTGTCGCCGGCTCGACGCCGAGTTCCTCCAGCGCCAGTCGCGCCATTTCCAGGCTCGAATGCAGCGTCTCGCGCACGACATCGTCGACGTTCAGGTCCATCAGCCGGAACGCGTGCTGGCGGTTGCGCGCGCGCGCGACGATCTTCAGGTGCGGATAGATGCGACGCACCATGCGCGCCGTGCGAATGTTCATTTCGGGATCGTCGGTCGCCAGCACGAAGACTTCGGCCTGATCGGCGCGCGCCGAGCGCAACAGCTCGGGCCGGCTCGGATCGCCGAAGTAGATGTTGCTGCCGAACCGGCGCGACAGGTCGACCTGCTCGACCGAACTTTCCAGGGCGGTGAACGGAATATGCTGCGCGCGCAGGATACGGGCGACGATCTGGCCCATGCGGCCGTAGCCGGCGATGATGACGCGCGGGTGTTCGTCGACGATCTCGTCGTACTCGCGAACCGGCTTGTCCTTGCGCTGAGCCATCCAGCGGCCGACGGCGATGACGGCAAGCGGCGTCAGTGCCATCGACACTGTCACCGCGACTGTCAGCAAATCCTTCTGCGCGGCGTCGATCAGTTCGCGCTTGTGTTCCAGATTGAGCACGACGAAGGCGAACTCGCCGCCGCCGGCCAGCACTGCGGCCAGGCGCAGGGTTTCAGCCAGATCGAATTTGGCTTTCACGCCGCCGATCGCGACGAGCACCGCCGATTTCAGCGCCAGCAGCAGCGCGACAATCGCCAAGATCTGCAGCGGCTGCTCGCGCACCAGGTTCAGGTCCAGCGACACGCCGACGCTGACGAAGAACAAACCGAGCAGCAAGCCCTTGAACGGGTCGATCTGCGATTCGATTTCATGGCGGAATTCCGAGTCGGCCAGCAGCACCCCGGCGACGAACGCGCCGAGCGACATCTGGATTCCGGCAACCTCCATGATCCAGGCGGCGCCGAGCACGACCAGCAACGCAGTCGCCGTGAACACTTCGGCGATCTGCGTGCGCGCGACGATGCGGAACACCGGCCGCATCAGGTAGCGGCCGCCGACTGCGACCGCAACCATCACGCCGATGATGCGAAGCACATTGACGAGGTCGCCGGTGGGACTCGTTGCGGCGTGCTCGCCGAGCAGCGGGATCAGGGCGAGGATCGGGATGGCAGCCAGGTCCTGGAACAGCAGGATTGCGAATGCCAGGCGGCCGTGTGGACTGTTGAGCTGCTTGTGTTCGGCAAGAAGCTGCAGGCCGATAGCCGTTGACGACAGTGCCAGCGCGAGTCCGACGATCAGCGCGCTTTTCCAGCCGAGCCCGTATGCCAGCGCCGCACCGCCGAGGAGCAGGCCTGAGAGCACGACTTGCGCCAGGCCGGCGCCAAACACCGCGCGGCGCATCAGCCACAGGCGCTGCGGCGACAGCTCCAGGCCGATCACGAACAACAGCAGGATCACGCCAAACTCGGACAGCTGCGAGGTCGCTTCGACGTCGCGCGCGAGATTCAGCGCATATGGGCCGATCAGCACGCCGGCGGCCAGGTAACCGATGACGGCGCCCAGTCCCCAGCGGCGTGACAACGACACCGCGACCACCGCAGCGGCCAGATACATCACGACGTCTTGCAGAAAGTGCGACGATTCCATGCGCTGCTCCGGACGATTCGACAAGTATAAGGGAGACCGTTCGCGTCCCGGCCGATGCGCAGGCACTCATTCGCGTGGATTCGATTTGCACCATCTCAATCGGTGAGATGGCGCGTGGCTATCGTGCGCGCAACCCCGATGCCGAGGCTCAGACCATGCTCACGACGTTCGCTTCATCGCAAACCTCCCGCGCCGCGGCCCTGCCTGACGACATGCAGCCATGGGTCTTGGCGCTGACGTGCTGGCTGGTGGTCGGTCTCGCGGCAGTGATCTGCGTTCCGGAGCTACGCGGATCAAGTCGATTGTTCGGCTGGTTGCCGTTCTGGCTCATCGTCGCGCCGGCAATCGACCTTGCCGTTCTGCGCCGTCGCAACCTGATTACGCGCGCGCGGGAACTGCTCGCGCGCGTCGGCCGGCGGCGCAGGACCGCGCGTCAGGCCAGCCCTTCGCGCCGCCGCTCGCGAACCGCGCGACATGCCCAACCGCTGGCGCGCAAAGTTCGCGCGGGGATGGCGTCCAGGGGGCTTTCCGCCCCTCGCTGAGCGTCGCGATCAGCAAAAAAGCTTCAGTGGACGCGTCACGGCCACGGACGGCCGCCATTTTCCGATCGTCAGTCGGTGATGCCCAGGCGCTTGCGCTCCATGCGCCGCAGGAACTCGCCCATGATGCGCCGATACAGGTCCTCGCCGAGATAGGCATCTTCGATGCCGGCGTCGATCGACGGATTGTCGTTCATCTCGATGACGACGACGCGCTCTCCGACCTGCTTGAGGTCGACGCCATACAGACCATCGCCGATCGGAGAGGTCGCCTTCAACGCCAGCTTGACGACTTCGGTCGGCGCGTCGCGCACCGGTAGCGTCTTGAATCCGCCCGAGCGCTGCGCGGCATTCGCGCCGTGATTGTAAATCTGCCAGTGGCCGCGCGACATGTAGTACTGGCACGCATACAGCGCCTGGCCATCGAGAACCCCGATGCGCCAGTCGTATTCGGTGAACATGAATTCCTGCGCGAGCACGAGCGCGGTGTGCTGGAACAAGTCGTCGACCGCACTCTTGAGCTGGTCGGGGGTCTCGACCTTGACGATGCCGCGCGAGAACGAGCCGTCCGGGATCTTCAGCACGATCGGAAAGCCGAGCAAATCCGGCAATTCCGCCAGGCGTTTGGCGTCGTCGCGATACAGGATCTCGGTCTTCGGCGTCGGCAGCTTGCGCGACTTCAGCAGGTCGTGCAGGTAGATCTTGTTCGTGCACTTCAAGATCGAACCGGGGTCGTCGATGACAACCATGTCTTCCTTCTCTGCCTTGTTGGCAAAGCGGTAGGTGTGATTGTCGAGTGCGGTCGTTTCGCGGATGAACAAGCCGTCGTATTCGGCGATACGCGAGTAATCGTTCTTGGTGACCGTCTCGACCTCGATGCCGATTTCCTTGCC
>DASRTK010000016.1:0-3758 GCA_035655975.1 Rudaea sp. | reverse complement strand
CGCCGGATAGCTGCTTCGGATACAGGTCTTTCTTGCCGACGATCTGGAACCGGTCGAGGATGTCGGCGACACGCGCCTTGCGCTCATCGGACTTCACGTCGCGATAGCTCAGCGGCAGGTCGAGGTTTTCGTGCACGGTCAGGTCGTCGATCAGGTGGTAGTGCTGGAAAATGAAGCCGACGCGCTCGCGCTGCAACGCCTGGCGCTGCTTTTGAGCAAGCTTGTGCACGGCCTGGTCGCTGAACGTGTATTCGCCCTGCCAGTCGCTATCCATCAGGCCGAGGATGTTGAGAAGGCTGGTCTTGCCCGATCCCGATGGACCCATGACGCTGAGGAACTCGCCGGCGCGAATGTCGAGCGCCACGTTGCGCAGGATCCAGACGCGGCCGGCCTGCAGGGGGTAGGATTTTTCCACATTGCTTAAACGTATCATTTGCCGCAGCCCTCAATAAAAACGTTGGCACGAGGAACACAAGGGACTTCTGTTCAAGTCGTCATCCCCGCGAAAGCGGGGATCCATCTGGATTCTTACTCCTTCAAATCAGGAGCAGAATGGATTCCCGCTTTCGCGGGAATGACGACACTATTGAACTTGTTCGGACCTGTTCATGTTCTTCGTGATGCAATCTTCCGCTCTTGTTCTCTCGCGCCCAAACGGTTCACTCATGCCGCAACGCCGTCATCGGATCGACGCGCAGCGCGCGCCGCGCCGGAACGATTACGGCGAGCACGGCCGCGCCGCCGAGCACGAGCAACGCGCCGAGCACCACCCCTGCCCCACCGGGCTCGATCGTGCGCAACGAAGCGCTAAGCTGGTGCGAAAACGGAACGCCGACGCCCAGGCCGAGCGCAAGCCCGATCGCAAGCTGCACGAGATTGCGCGCGAACAGGTTGCGCAACACCGTCCAGCGCGTTGCGCCGAGTGCGCGGCGCACGCCGATTTCGCGCGTGCGCTGGCCGACTGCGAAGGCCATGACTCCGTATAAGCCGGCGCCGGCCAGCAGCAACGCGACCAGGCCGAACATTTCGAAACTCTGCGCGACGGTGCGTTCGCTGAAACTCATGCTGTGCAGGATCGCCGCGTAGTCGCGCACCCAGTAAATCGGAGTGTCGCCGTCGACCTCGCGCATCGCCTCGACCAGGTGCGGCGCGAACGCGAGCGCGTCGCCACGCGTGCGCACCGCGATGCTGGCGATCTTGAACGGCAGCTGGCGCAGCGGCATGAACAAGCCCGGCGGCGGAGCGCTGCCGGGCGCGTTGAGCATGACCGGGGCGCTTACACCGACGATTGTGACGGTCGTATCTTCGGCGCCGCGCGGATCGAGGCGGAACTGGCGGCCGACGATCGAGTGGCCATCGCCGTAGCGTTCGGCGAATGTCCGGTCGGCGACGGCCACGCGCGCGCCATCGGCCGCGTCGCCACTGTTGAAGAAGCGGCCTTCCTGCAGCCTGACGCCGAAAGCGCCGAGAAAGTGGTCGTCGACTGCCGCAAGCGCGGTCGTCGGCAGTTCTGCCTCGCCGAGGTCGGCGCCGACAGGCACTACATCGCGTGTCCAGTTGTAGTACGTGCCGGGCAACGCCGTGCCGACACTGGCATCGACGACGGCAGGATCGCTGCGCAATCGTTCGCCAATGCGGTCGTACAGTCGCAGTTGCTCGGCTGCGGACGGAAACGCGCCCGCTGGCAGCAGCACGCGTGCGGTCAGCAGATGATCGGTATCGATGCCGAGATCGAAATGCTCGAGTGCGTTGATGCCGCGCACCAGCGTGCCGACGCAGACCACGAGCGCGCACGACAAGGCGACTTCGCCGACGACGAGAACGCGGCTGACGCGCGCGAAACGCGCGCTGCCGACGCTGCGCGCACCGCCATCCTGCAAGCCGGCCGACGGCGCTGCATTGGCCGCGTGCAGGGCCGGCAGCAGGCCGCTGACCAACGAAGTGAACAGCGCGGCAGCGAAAGCGAGCGCAACGACCGTGCCGTCGATATCGAAACGCAGCCAGGTCAACGTGAATTCCGACTCGCGCAGCAGCGCTTGCTGCCAGCTCAGGGCCGCCTGTGCCAGCGCCAGTGCGACAAATGTCGCGACAAGACTCAGCAGCGCGGCCTGCGCAAGCAGTTGCATGACCAGCCGTGCACGGCTGGCTCCAAGCGCGACGCGAACGGCCAATTCCTGGCGGCGGCCGAGCGTGCGCGTCAGCAGCAGGTTGGCCGCGTTCGCGCAGGCGATCAGCATGACCATGAATACCGCCACGAGCATCATGCCGAGCATCGAGCGCATCGTGCGGTCCATGACCATGTTCTTGAGCGGCTCGACGCGCCAGTGCTGGCCGCGAAACCGTTCCGGATCGGCGTGCGCGGCGTCGTCGAACCAGGCGCCGAACGCAGATTCGAGTTCGGCGGCGCCGACGCCGGCGTGGCGGCGCAGCGCAAGCCAGTAGGCGTACTCGTCCGGTTTCGCCGACTGCGCCAGCGTCGCGGCGACCCACACCGCTTCGCGCCGCGGATAGGAAAAATCCTTCGGCATCACGCCGATAACCGTAGCCGGATGTGCATCGATGCGGATCTGCTTGCCGACGACGGAGCGATCGCCGCCGTATCGGTTTTGCCAAAGCTCGTACGAGAGCATCGCGACCTTTTCGGCGCCGGGTTGCTCGTCCGCGGCAGCGAAGTCGCGGCCGAGCAGCGGCGCCACGCCGAGCAAACCGAACAGGTTCGCGCTGACGTGCGCGCCGTTGTAGCGCTCCGGACGGTCCAGGTCGCTCAGATTGATTGTCGAACGCGCTGCGCCGGCGACTTCGGCGACGCCGGCGAGATGACGCCGGCTGCTGACCAGATCCTGGTCGGACACCGGAAAGATATCGCCGAGCCCACCGTCGCCGTAGAAGCCAGCCTGGTGAAGCTGCTCGGGTGCGGCGAACGGCAGTGGCCGCAGCACCAGGCCGTCGAGAAAAGCCAGCATGAACACGACACAGGCCAATCCCGACGCGAGCACGCCGACGACCAGCGCGGAGAATCCCGGATTGGCAAAGATCGCACGCAGCGCCTGTCGAAGTTCATGGATCAGCATGTCCGTGCTCCCGCAAGGTCCCCGACCGCCGAGTGTATCGGTTCCGCGTCATTCATAGCGCAGGGCTTCGGTCGGATCCACGCGCAGCGCGCGCCGCGCCGGAACGATGATGGCGAGAGTCGCGGCGACGATCAGGATCGTCAATGCGAGCAGCGGCGTCGCAACGTCGTTCGCATCGATGCTGTGCAGCGTGCCGGTCAGAACCCGCGCGAGCGGAATCCCGAGCGCAAGGCCGACAGTCAGGCCAACGCCGAGCTGCCAGCCGGTGCGTACGAACAGGATGCGCAGCACGCCGCCGGCCGGCGCGCCGAGCGCACGGCGCACGCCGATCTCGCGCGTACGCTGGCCAACGCTGAACGCCGTGATGCCATACAGGCCGGCTCCGGCCAGGATCAGGGCGATGATGCCGAACACGCTGAACAACTGCGCGACGACGTGCTCGCCGAACGTCGCCTCGGCGATCACGGCCTGGAAATCGCGCACCCAGTACAGCGGCGTGTCGGCGTCGACTTCGTGCATGATCGCGTTGAGGCGCGGCGCGAACGCTTTCGGATCGCCGCGCGTGTGCACGACCAGGCTGACGAAGCGCGAGGGATCCTGGCGCAGCGGCGCGAGCATGACCGGCTGTACTTCATCGCCCGGCGCATCGAGCTTCAGCGGCGAGATCACGCCGATGACCGTGACGCT
>DASRTK010000015.1:0-6723 GCA_035655975.1 Rudaea sp. | reverse complement strand
CTGCACGGCGTGCTCGATCTCGATGAACGGCGCTGGTCGCGCGGCATTGCCGTGCTGGCCGCCGGTCTCGGACTTGGCCTGCTGACGAAGGGGCCGGTCGTGCTGCTCGATGCCGGTCTGGTCGCGCTGCTCGCGCCGTGGTGGAGCACGACCGCGCGCGAGCACAAGATGCGCTGGTACGGCTCGGTGCTGCTCGGCATCGCCGGCGGACTGGCGATCGCGCTGGTCTGGGCGATCGCCGCGTATGGCGTGCAAGGGTTCTGGGATGCAATCGTCGTGCGCCAGACTGTCGGCCGCGTCGCCAAGAGTTTCGCTCATGCAAGACCATTCTGGTGGTACCTGATGGTGCTGCCGGCGATGCTGCTGCCATGGACCCTGACCCTGCGCGCGCCGGCGCGCGCCTGGCGCGACGCGCTGTTCGCGCGCAAGGCCACGCGTTTCGGCCTCGCCTGGTTCGTGCCGGCACTCATCGTGTTCTGTTTTTTCAGCGGCAAGCAGATGCACTATTTGTTGCCGCTGCTGCCCGGGCTCGCGTTGTATCTGGCTGTCGTGCTCGGCACCGATGGCGCACACCTGCGCAACCGCTGGTACGCGACGCTGTTGCTTCTTGCCGGCATCGGCCTGGCGGCACTGCCGTACCTGGCCGGGCACGCGCAGGAAATCGGCCCGATCGCGCGCATGGTCAAGGCCGGAACGTTGACGGAATCCTCGCTGCGTGTTTTCGCCGGCATCTGGCCGCTTTGGGGGCTGCTCGCGATCGCGCTCGGCGGATGGCTCATGCGCAGGCGCGACGGCAATGCCGTGGAATTGACCTTGTCGAGCGCGGCGGTCGCGATGATCGCGATGCTGACGCTGGCGCAGGGCGTCGGACCTTACGTCGACGTCACCGCGGCAGCCGTGCGCATCAAGGACTTCCAGTCGCGCGGCCAGCCGATCGCGCATCTGGCCTGGCACCACGGCCTGTTCGAATTCCCCGGCCGGCTGACCCAGCCGCTGGAAAAGGTGAACTGGGCCGACCTGCGTGCGTGGTGCGAAGCGCATCCGGATGGCGAGATTGTATCCTTCTATACAAAGTATCCGATCACGGCCAAGCCCGATCTGGAGATGCCGTACCGTTTCGGCCGCATCCGCTTCTGGCGCGCGGCCGACATCCTGACGATGCCGCTACCCGGCGCGCCGGCCAAGGCCGACGACGAGGACGACACGCCGGACGATTGACGGGCGATTGACGGGCGACAGTCGACTGGTGCTCAGCGTGTCCCGTAATCGGTGAAGACGAAGTCGCGTTTCTGCACGATCGTGTGGCAGGCGTAGCCGCACTTGGCATCGTTTCCCTGCGGCGGGCTGTCTTTCACGGTGGCGGGCGTGAACGTTTCCGATGCCGCGTCGTATTCGAACGCGGCGTATCCCCAGCCGCCGCTGTCCGCGAACTTCTTGCTGTCCTTGATCATGAAATCGACATCATGCTGCGCGCCGGGCACCGTGGGCTGGCCCGGGAACGCCTCGTTCTTCTTCGCGTTCCAATGCACCTTTGCCATCTTCGCGCCATCGGGGAAGGACTTGCCGTTGCCGGGAATCCCAGCCTTGTAAGCGTCGATCATCGCGGGATTGCCGAGAATCGCAGCGAGCATGTCGCCATTGTGGCTGACAGCGATCACCGGCCAGCTTTCATAGCCCTTGAACTCGGAAAATGCGAGCCCGTCCGGCACCTTGACCGTGTACTTGTCCTGGCCAGCGGAAATCGCAGCCCCCGAAGCGAAGACAGCGAGCGACACCGCAATACCTGCTCCGATCAGCCTGCTTTTGCGTTTCATATCCGCCACTCCTCATCCAGTTGATGAACTCACGAGTCGAGGAAAAACACATTTTACGGCGCGATCGACGACACACACGTGACCGCGCGTCCTACTTGACCAGGAATTCCACCGTCAGCGCCGTCGTGGCTTTGGGGTTCTCATCCATGATCCAGTGGCCCGAGTCGGGAACGATACCCATCGTGACGTTCGTCGCGACGACACGCAGCGTGTCCGCCTCCGCACCACCGAATGATTTGTCTCCGCCCAAGGCCAGCACCGGCATCGTCAGCTTGCCCTTGTCGGCGAGAAGCGCCTTGTTGTCGATAGCGTCCTGATTGAACGCGGCGAACTGCTCGAAGGCATCGTGCATCGCATGCGGTCGCGCGTACAGCGCAGCGTAATGCTGGCGCGTCGCTTCATCGATCTTCTTCGGATCGGCGGACAACTCGTTGTAGAAGCGGTCGAGATAGATGCGCTCGCGGCCGGCAACCAGCCGCTCCATGTCCGGTCCGCGGAAGTTGAAATGCCAGAGCAGCGGGCTTTGCTTGATCTCGTCCCAATTGCCGATGCCGGGCAGCGGCGCATCGATCACGACCCATCTGCTGATGCGGTCCGGGTACTGCACCGCCAGCGCATAGCCCACCATGTTGCCGATATCGTGCGTGACCAGGTCGGCCTTCTGGATTTTCAGCGCATCCATGACGCCGGCAATGTCCAGCGCCTGGTTCTTCTTCGTGTAGCCGGTCTCCGGATGCGCGGAAAGCCCCATGCCACGCAGATCGGGAACGACGACGGTGTGATTTTTTACCAGCACTGCCGCGGCCGGCGCCCACATGTCGCCCGTGTCGCCAAACCCATGCAGCATCACGACTGCCGGACCCTGGCCGCCAACTCGCACGTGCAGGGTCGTGCCGTTGGTCTTGATGTCCTGGGTATGAAAGCCCGGCGGAAAAGGTTCCAGCGCGAAGGCAGGGCTTGCGGACAGAAGTGTCACAAGCACGGCGACAGAATATCGCAGCATCGAATGTCTCCGAATGGGAGGCCAAACCATAACCCAGTACTTGCGTTCGGTCTACGATAATCGAGCCTCGAACCTTCTGTATACCGGCGGTGTGCGGACTGATAGGCTCGTGCATCGGCAAACATGACCACCAGGGAGAATCATGTGCGCTTCGCCTTCGCGCTCACTGCTGCCTTGCTCGCCTTCTGCGTCAATTCGCAGGCTGCGGAAGACAAGCCCGTTGCAACCGGGCACTACCTGCTCGTGTGGGCCGGCGACCATGCCAAAAAGGACAACGACTTCCTCGCCGTGATCGATGCCGATCCGGCCTCGAAGAACTACGGTCGCCTGCTGACGACGTTGGCCACGGATCAGAAGACCGACCGGCCGCACCACACCGAATACACGATGCCCGAGAGCGGCATGCTGTTTGCCAACGACCACGACGTCGGCCGGACTTTCATCTTCGACGTGCGCGACCCGCTGCATCCGAAGGTCGTCAGCTCGTTTACTGACATGGCTGGCTACATGCATCCGCACTCGTACCTGCGGTTGCCGAACGGAAATGTTCTCGCGACATTCCAGCACGCCCATCACGCGGCCGCAGACGCCACAAACAAGACCGGTGGCTTGGTCGAGATCGACGACCACGGCAAGGTCGTGCGTTCCGCGAGCAATGCCGATCCGCTATTCAGCGATGCGCTGCTGATGCCCTACAGCCTTGCCGTCCTGCCCAAACTCGATCGAATCGTGTCGACGAACTCGTCGATGCATGATGACGACCTGCTCAGCGGCGTGACCTATCAGGTGTGGCGCCTGTCCGACCTCAAGCTGCTCAAGACGGAATATTTCGATGTCGGGCCCAATCGCTACGCCCACATCAGCCCGGAAGAACCGCGCGTCGGCCCGGACGGATCGGTGTTCGTGCAGACGCTCGGCTGCGGCATCGAACGCATCACCGCGATCGACACGAGCGAGCCGAAGTCGCAGCTGGTGTATACATTTCCGGGAAACTGGTGCGGTGTGCCGACGATCGCCGGTCACTATCTCGTGCAGAGCGTACCAGCCGTGCATGGCTTCATCGTGCTCGACATCACCGACGCGGCCCAGCCGCGCGAAGTCTCGAGGCTCACGATCAGCGACAAGTATCACCCGCACTGGACCGGCTGGGACCCGAAGACGCAGCGTCTCGTGGTGACCTCCGGCGGTACGCCGGAGGACCGCACTTACCTGCTGAAGCTGGATTCCGTGACGGGCGCGCTGTCGATCGACGAAACGTTTCGCGACGTCGACGGAAAGCCGGGCTTCAGTTTTGCCGAGCGTGAATGGCCGCACGGCTTCAAGGGTGTCGGCACACCGCATGGGGCGGTGTTCACGCGCTGACCGGTCGCAGTGGGCCACACCAGCGAATTTCGCAGAGACTCTCTGCAGCCTCAGGACGCCGGGTCGCTGCTCGCACTACGTTGGCCGTCATGCGCCCCGGCCGAGGATCATCTTGCGCGCCGATTCCTGGGCGCCGGAAAATGCCGTGTCCCGATTCCCGGCGGAGGCCGTGCCAGTGATGTCGCCGTCAGATCCGTCGATGCGTATTTCCGCACAGGAGGCGCCTTGGGCGAGCATCGCGCGAGCCTGATCCTGAGCGTCAATCGCGAATGCCGTCAGGCAAACGCTGGGCAGCGCTGTCGATGCCGGATCCGTCCGGGTTTCCGGCGATGCGGACAACAGTGCTCTTGCCTGCTCGTGACCACCATCGGCCGATTGCGCAGATATCGCGGCGGCGCTATGCAAGAGGACCGCGGCCAGCGCGAGCGCGGATCGGCATATCAGGATCTTCTGGGCAGAAAGTAAAGTCATGGTCGTTTCTCCGTTAGGGACGAGACGGAGAACGAACTTAGACAGTCAACTGCGCCAGGTGAGGGTCCGGCTGGCGAACGGAATCACGTAACGGGCGCGACTTTAGTCGCGCCAGGGATCAAAACGCCGGCTTCTCCGGACAATCCTGATAGCGCGCGACGCATTCGAGGACTTCCTTGCGCGCGGCCGCCGCGTCTTCCCAGCCTTCCACTTTTGCCCATTTACCCTTTTCCAGATCCTTGTAGTGCTCGAAGAAATGGGCGATACGGTCGCGCCAGTGCTGCGGCACGTCGGCCAGATCGTTGATGTGGTCGTAGTGGGCAAACACCTTGTGGGCCGGCGCGGCAACGATCTTGCTGTCTTCGCCGGCTTCGTCGGTCATGCGCATCACCGCGATCGGGCGACAGCGGATTACCGCGCCGGGGATCAGCGGCAGCGGCATCAGCACGAGCACGTCGACCGGGTCGCCGTCGCCGCCTATCGTGTGCGGCACGTAGCCGTAGTTGCACGGGTAGCGCATCGGCGTCGACAGCACGCGGTCGACGAAGATCGCGCCGGTGGCCTTGTCGACTTCGTACTTGACCGGCTCGGCGTCCTTCGGGATCTCGATGATGACGTTGATTTCGTTCGGCACGTCGCGGCCGGAGGTGACGAGATTGAGGGCCATTACCGGCTCCGTCTGGATTGCGAGGGGGCGCGAAGGATACTCGAAACCTTGCGCGGACGCATGCAATCAGGCCCCAGGCTGGCTCCGGCGCCGGCAAAAATCCGGCCTTCAGCTGAGGTTGCGGTGTCGTGTCCGACCATGGCGGCCTTCCGCCTCGCGAGGATCTGCCATGGCACAAGAAGAAAGCCGAGAGCCCGTAAAGAAGACGCCGGCCGACCATGTGGCCGACACGCTCGCCCAGCTCAAGGAGATGCGCCACTACTCCAAGACGAACGTCGAGCACCTGACCGCGACATGGTTGCTGTTCGATGGCGAGTTGTCGAAGCTCAAGCGCACCGACAAGATCGAGGACCTGATGAACCGCCAGGGCCAGCTGCACGACGCGATCGAGGCAGTGATCACCGATCTCGAAGAGGTCAAACAGGAATTGCAGCCGCCGCCGGAACCCGCTGCGTAGCAGGCTTCGCGCGCTCCAAGCCCCTCTCCCATCGGGAGAGGGGTTGGGGTGAGGGTGCGCCGCCTCCGTGCGTTGGTCCGTATTCGGACCCTCATCTGACCGCCAGGGATGGCGGCCTCTCTCGGCCATCCATGGCCTTCGAGGCACTTGGGCTCCTTGCCCGGCGGAAATGCCGAAAACGCAGGAGCATTTTTCGGCCGGCGCTTCGCGCCACCTTCTCCCGATGGGAGAAGGGAGAGCGTCTGCGCCGCGGCGCTCAGAGCAGCGGGATAAGCAACAGGGCCACGATGTTGATGATCTTGATCAGCGGATTGACCGCCGGGCCCGCCGTGTCCTTGTACGGATCGCCGACGGTGTCGCCGGTCACGGCCGCCTTGTGCGCGTCCGAACCCTTGCCGCCGAAGTGGCCGTCCTCGATATACTTTTTCGCATTGTCCCAGGCGCCGCCGCCGGTCGTCATCGAGATCGCGACGAACAGGCCGGTGACGATCGTGCCGACGAGTACGCCGCCGAGCGCCTTGGCGCCTTCGACGCTCGAGCCGGTGATGAACTTCGCGCCGAACGCAACGACGATCGGGACAAGCACGGGCAGCAGCGACGGAATCAGCATTTCCTTGATCGCCGACTTGGTCAGCATGTCGACGGCCCTGGAGTAGTCCGGCTTGGCCGTGCCTTCCATGATGCCCTTGATCTCGCGGAACTGGCGGCGCACTTCCTCGACGACCGACCCGGCCGCGCGGCCGACGGCTTCCATCGCCATCGACGCGAACAGATACGGAATCAGGCCGCCGATGAACAGGCCGATGATGACCATGTGGTCGGACAGGTCGAACGTGAAGATCTTGCCCGGGTTGGCGATGCCGAGGTTGTGCGTGTAGTCGGCGAACAGCACGAGCGCGGCCAGGCCGGCCGAACCGATCGCATAACCCTTGGTCACGGCCTTGGTCGT
>DASRTK010000014.1:0-9494 GCA_035655975.1 Rudaea sp. | reverse complement strand
TTGGCGGACTCGGCGCCGGGTCCGCTGCTGGCGCTGACGAAATAGATCGGCCGCGGCGCGACCGTCACGGCCTCGCCGCTCACGCCGCCGATGTCGACGTCGGGGAAGGTCTCGACCAGGGTCTTGAGCTTGGCCAATCCGGATTCGTAGTCGGGTCCGACCATCTTGTCCATGAATAATCCGATGTAGCGGCCGGTCGCGTTCCAGAGCAGGTGGCCATCGAGCGCGAGCGGCGCCTGCGTGTCGAGCGTCCAGGTCACGCGCGTGCCCTTGCCGTCGGCAAGCAACAGGAACCGTGCCGTGGCCTTGCCCATGTCGCCGAAGTCGAGCGCCGTCGTCACCGACTCGTTCGGTTTGCTCTCGATGATTTCCTGGGAACCCGAGCCGACCGTTTTCGGATCGCCCACCCAGCTCTCCTTCGCGCCGACGCCGGCGACCGGCCCGGTGATCGTGTAGTGCGCATTCGGGTCCTTGCCGACCCACGGCGACCAGTCGTTGAAACGTCGATAGCTGTCGAGCACCGCGAACACCATCGACGGCGGCCGCTCGATCATGATCGAGCGTTCGACATGCGCGCTGCCCGGCAGCACGAAGGCGACACCGATCGCGAGCACGATCAGCATGACCAGCAGGACAACGAGTCGCTTGAGAAAACGCATGGCTTCTTTCCCGGCTACGACGCGCGGCGTCGCCTGTCGCTCAATGCTATGCCAGGTGCGCGCACGGCGCCACGGTTGCTTGGCCGGCGAACCGACCGAAAGGCAAAGTCGCGGGTGACGCGGGTGGAACTCGGGAAGTCGAGCGGAGGGTGCTCGGAGGGGTACTTCGGGTTAGAGCCTCTCCCCGTGCTGGGCAAGTCACGGGGAGAGGTAAGGTTCAGCTATTACATTGTTGTTGTGTTCTACCTGCCGCCAACTCCGCGGCCGGTGTACCAGGCCCGATCGGGCCGCTTACATTCGTGTTGCAGTTTATTGCAGGTGTTTCTGTGCTACGGACTACTACTTCTTCTTTGCAGTCTTGCGTGCAGTCTTCTTGGCCGCTTTGGCCTTCACAGTCTTCTTCGCAGCTTTCTTAGCGGGTTTCTTTGCAGCTTTCTTCGTAGCCATATCGCGTCTTAGCTCCTCGTCAGTTGGTAGTTGTTGCCCAGTAAAAGCGTGCAGGAATGCTTCGCACAGCAGATCGCTGTTCGTGGCATGCCTGAGATTGTTCACCTGGCGGCGTGTGCGTTCATCGGAGAGAAGTTTGAGGACGTGAAGCGGTACGGAGACCGTCACTTTTTTCACCGCTTCGGCCTTGTGGCCGTGCTCGATGTATGGTTTTACAAACTTCGTCGCCGTCATGGATTCCGTTACGCGCGTGTGACGCCGGACAAAAAATTATTCCGACAGAGTTTTTATGTCAACCGATTTGTGATACGGCAAGCCAGCGGAGGGAGCGCCGAGACGGCGCGAACGGCGCTTCGGCGGCGGCGGCGGCGCGCGCGCCGTGGCGCCGGAAGTTTTTTTCGCTGGCCGTCCAGACGCCTATCAAGAAGGCTGTGTCAAATGCCGCGTTTGCATGAATGTGTACATTGCACCACGCGGAAAACCCTGTATTTATGCGGGCTGCAGCGGATGCGTCATTTCAAGCCTGCGAAGCCGCGAAGAAAATTTTCGCCAGCGAAGTTTGCTTTACACAAAGCAACATTGCAATAAAAGAATCATTCTATACAGAGTCCGGCAACCCCGCGGATGGCGCCATCGAGGCGCCTCCGGCCGGCGAAAAAAATTTTTCGCCGAGACCCCCGATCGGAGCGTTTTGCGAAGATTTTGCGAAGATTTGCGAGAAACGCGCGGCTCGATCCTCGCCGCGAGCGAACCGGATTTCAGCGCAGCGCGGTCGTCAGCGATTGCGCGAAGCGTTCCAGGTCGGCGTCGTTTTTTGTTTCCGTCGCGCACACCAGCAACGCGTTTTCGTATTGCGGATATTCCTCGCCGAGCGCGAATCCGGCGACGATATTTTCTTTTGCAAGCTGCTCGACGACGTCGTGCGCGGGGCGCGGCAGGTTGATCGCAATCTCGTGGAAGAACGGCCGGGAGAACAGCGGCGCCACTCCCTCGATCCGACTCAGCCGGTCGCGCAGCTTGCGCGTGTTCGCCATCGACGTGGCGGCGACGCGGCGCACGCCTTCGGGGCCGAGCATCGCCATCGTGATCGTCGACGCCGTGACGAGCAGGCCCTGGTTCGTGCAGATGTTCGAGGTCGCCTTCGCGCGGCGGATGTGCTGCTCGCGCGCCTGCAGCGTCAGGGCGAATCCTTCCTTGCCGTCGAGGTCGGTCGTGCGCCCGACGATGCGGCCCGGCATCTGGCGGACGAACTCCTGCTTGCAGGCCAGGATGCCGAAGTACGGACCGCCGGACGACAGCGGCACGCCGAGCGGCTGACCGTCGCCGCAAACGATGTCGGCGCCCTGCCTTTCCGAACCCGCAGCGCCCCACTGGCCGGGCGGCTTGAGCACGGCGAGCGAGACCGGATTGACGACGCCGATGACGAGCGCGCCGCGTGCGTGCGCCCAGTCGGTCAGGGCGTCGACGTCTTCGAGCACGCCAAAGAAGTTCGGCTGCGGAATCACCAGCGCGGTGAACGCGCCGAAATCCTGCGCCGCCAGCCAGTCCGGCGCGATGCCGCCGCCGGATGCGCCTTCGCTGCAGAAATCAAATTCGACGACCTCGATGTTCTGCAGCGCGACGACCGTGTGCAGGGTCTTGCGATAGGCCGGATGAACGGACTTCGGTACGAGCACGCGGCGCGGACCCTTCTTCATGCAACGCTCGGCCATCAGCACCGCTTCGGCCAGCGCCGTCGCGCCGTCGTACAGCGATGCGTTGCTGACATCCATGCCGGTCAGCCGCGTCATCATCGTCTGGTATTCATAGATCAGCTGCAGCGTGCCCTGGCTCGCCTCGGCCTGGTACGGCGTATAGGCCGAATAGAATTCGCCGCGCGAGACGATTGCCCAGACCGCTGCCGGAATGTGGTGCTCGTAGGCCCCGGCGCCGGCGAAGTTCAACGGCGTGCCATCCTGCGCCGCGCGCTCCTTCAGCAGCCGCGTCACGTCCATCTCGTTCAGACCCGGCGGCACGTTGCGCAACTCGTCGATCAACAGCGCCCGTGGAATCTCGTCGAACAAGTCGTCGATGCGTTGCACACCGATCGTCTTGAGCATCGCGCGGACGTCGGCTTCGGAGTGGGGAATGAAGGGCATGGAGAGTCCGGGGCGAGGGGCGAGGGGCGAGGGGCGAGGCAGAGCGTGTGAGGGTGAGGACAAGGTGACTAGCAACGAGCCAGGCGGGAAATGCATATTGGAACTCGGGACGCTACAACCTGGGACGACCCGCTTAGCTCGCCCCTCGCCCCTCGTCCCTCGCCCCTGCTCTCGTCAGTGCTCCTCGCTTTCGATCGCCTCGGCGTAGGCATCGGGGTCGAGCAGTTCTTCGTTTTCTTCGGCGAGGTTGGTCGGCTTGACGACGAAAATCCAACCCTCGCCATAGGCGTCTTCGTTGATCGTCTCGGGCTTGTCGCCGAGCGCGCTGTTGACGGCGACGACCTCACCGGATACCGGCGCGTAAACGTCGGAGGCGGCTTTGACCGATTCGACGACGGCGCAGGCGTTGCCGGCCTGAACCTTGTCGCCGACGCTCGGCAACTCGACATAGACCAGATCGCCGAGCAGGCCCTGCGCGTGATCGGAAATCCCGACCGTCACGGTGCCGTTGTCCTCGACCCGCGCCCACTCATGGGACTTGAGGAATTTCAGATCGCCGGGAATTTCGTTCATGGCCGTTTTCCTGTCACGCCCAATCGCAGGCGGGTTAATTTTACACGGGACTTCGGGCAAACCAAGCGGAGGTCGTCGATTCGTCGATTGCATCACAGGGCAAGGAGCAGGGGCGAGGGGCGAGGGGCGAGGAAAAGTGAATCGCATAACTGAACCACCGCCATGACCTTTGCTCTTCCCTCGCCTCTCGTCCCTCGCCCCTGCTTCAAATCTGGCTTCGACCATCCCGCACGAACGGGTACTTGACGACGCGGACCGGCACGAGCTTGCCGCGAATGTCGACCTGTGCCGTGTCGCCCGTGCCAGCCGGCACGCGCGCGAACGCGATCGCCTTGGCCAGCGTCGGCGAAAACGTACCGGACAGGATCTCGCCGTCGCCGTGCGCCGTGACGACACGCTGGCCGTGGCGCAGGACGCCCTTGTCGTCCATGACCAGTCCGACCATGACGCGCTTGATGCCTTCGGCCTGTTGCTTCTCGAGCGCGGCGCGGCCGATGAAGTCACGGCCTTCGTCCAGCGCGACGGTCCACGCGAGCCCGGCTTCCCACGGCGTAATCGATTCGTCCATGTCCTGACCATACAGGTTCATGCCGGCCTCAAGACGCAACGTATCGCGCGCGCCGAGACCTGCCGGCGCTACACCGGCCGCGATCAAGCGGTTCCACAAGTCCACGGCCTGCGCTTCAGGCACGATGATCTCGTAGCCATCCTCGCCGGTGTAGCCTGTGCGCGCGATGAACAAGCCATCGCCTTGCGTCGCGACGAACTTTCCGATCTTTGCCGCCTTCTCGCGGACGTCGTCGCTCAACAGCGACTGCACCTTGGCGCGCGCGTTCGGTCCCTGCACGGCGATCATCGCCAGGTCGGCGCGTTCGGTGACCTTGACATCGAAAGCCTTGGCCTGCTTTTCGATCCAGGCCAGATCCTTGTCGCGCGTCGAGGCATTGACGACGACCCGGAAGAAATCCTCGCTCAGGAAATAGACGATCAGGTCGTCGATCACGCCGCCCTGTTCGTTGAGCATGCACGAGTACAGGGCCTTGCCGGAGACCTTCAGCTTGGCGACGCTGTTGGCCAGCAGGCGGCGCAGGAATGCGCGCGCGTTGGCGCCATGCAGGTCGACGACCGTCATGTGCGAGACATCGAACATGCCGGCGTCGCGGCGCACGACGTGGTGTTCGTCGATCTGCGAGCCGTAATTCAGCGGCATGTCCCACCCGCCGAAATCGACCATCTTCGCACCGAGCGCGCGATGCGTGGCGTTGAGCACGGTTTTCTGCGTCATGAGGCGATTTCGGACAGCGGATCAGGGGCGCGCATTGTAGTTGATTCGCCTCAGCCCCGCTGGAATCGGTCCCGACCTGCGCCCACAGGAGATGAAAGATTGAACCAGGCAGAACACGGAGAAAGCCTGAGCCAGGAAGGGCTCCATAACTGCCAATGCCGTCTCCGTGTTCTCCGTGTTCACTGTGGTTCAGTCTTTTGATGTGTGAGATCCGGGAATAAAACGGCGCCCCTGGCGATCTGGACTGACGCAACACCCCAATCCAGGAGCCGCCATGACCGAACGCAACGACAACCATCCCGATTCCCCCGCCGACCCGACCCGGCGCAAAGCCATGAACTGCCTGGCCGCCTGGAGCGGCGCCGCGGTCGTCTGGACGATGGTCGGCGGCGTGCCGCGAGCGCTCGGCGCAACGAATTCCGGCAAGCTTGGCGCGGCGTCGCAGAGCGCGTTCACGTTCGTCCAGATCAGCGACACGCATTTCGGCTTCAAGAAGGAGGCCAACCCCGACATCGTCGGCGGGTTCCGCCGCGCTGCGGCGGATATCAACGGGCTGTCACAGCGGCCGGCGCTGGTACTGCACACCGGCGATGTCACGCACTTGTCCAAGCCCGAGGAATTCGGCCAGGCCAAAGAACTGCTGCAGGAAATCCGTATCGACCGCGTGCATACCGTGCCCGGCGAGCACGACGCGCTCGACGATGGCCTGACCGGATACCTCAAGAATTTCGATCACGACGGCAAGAACCGCGCCTGGTACAGCTTCGACCAGGCGGGCGTGCACTTCATCGGCCTGTCGAACGTGCTGAATTTCAAGATGGGCACGATGACCTCGCTCGGCGACGAACAGATCGCGTGGCTGAAGCAGGACCTCGCCCATGTTTCGCACTCCACGCCGGTCGTCGTTCTCGCGCACATTCCGCTATGGACCGTCTACGCGCAGTGGGGCTGGGGCACGGCCGACTCCGAGCAGGCACTGGCGCTGTTGCGTCCTTACGGTTCGGTGACCGTTCTCAACGGCCATATCCATCAGGTGCTGCAGAAAGTCGAAGGCAACATCGCGCTGCACACGGCGATGTCGCTGGCCTATCCGCTGCCGAAGCCCGGGCAAGAAGGCGTCGGCGAGCCCGGACCGGTGAAAGTGCCGGCCGGCGAACTCGGCAAGCTGATCGGCACGCGCCAGCTCACGGTCGTACGCGGCAAGCATGAGCTCGCGCTCGTCGACACGCCGATCGACCACGCCTGAAGGAATGGCCCGTGAATACTCATCGAAATCTCGTTCCCACCGCCTACACCGGCCTGACCGGGCTGTTGACGTTCATGCTGGTCACGCTCTCGAACTTCGCCGCCGCGGTCGAAACGCCGTCGATCGAAATCACGAAATTCGCCTTCGCGCCGAAGGAGATCACCGTCGCACCCGGCACCAAGGTCGTGTGGACCAATCGCGACGAGACCCCGCACACGATCAGCGCCTCCGACAAGACGTTCCTGTCGAAAGCGATGGACACCGACGACCGCTACGAGTACACGTTCGCCAGCGAGGGTGATTTCAGTTACTTTTGCACCCTGCATCCATTCATGACCGGCATCGTGCACGTGCGCAAATGATCGCCAGCCCGCCGCCTTGAGTCCCGCCATGGCCAGCACCTGGGTCGGCGAGCTTGCGCAGCTTCACCTCGATGCTGCCTACAACCTCGGCCGCTGGCTGCTCGGCAACGAACACGACGCAGCCGACGCGGTGCACGACGCCTACGTGCGCGCGGCGCGCGCGGCACACACTTATGCCGGAGGCGATGCACGCGCCTGGTGGCTCGCGATCGTGCGCAACTGCTGCCTGGCCAGGTTGTCCTCGCGCCGGCGCGACGCGAACGTACAGAGCATCGACGCGCCGACCGTCGCGGCAGCGCTGCCTCGCACCGCCGACAACGAAGTCGAGGATCGCGCCGCCGCAGCCCAATCCGGCGCCCGCATCGCGGCACATCTGCGCGCACTGCCGGTCGAATTCCGCGAGACGCTGGTGCTGCGCGAAATCGAAGACTTGTCGTACCGCGAGATCGCCGACGTATTGCAGGTACCGATCGGCACCGTGATGTCGCGTCTCGCACGCGGCCGCGCGTTGCTGCAGCGCGCCCTCGCCGCCCCCGATACGCAGGAGCTTTCGCATGGACTGTAAGACCGCACTCGCCCTGCTCGAGCCGTATCTCGACAACGAACTCGACCGCGCCGATGCGCGCGAACTCGAGGCGCATGTCGACACCTGCGCGGACTGCGCTGCCGCATTGACCCGCCTTGGCGACCTGCGCCAGTCGCTGCGCGACCAGGCACTGCGGCACACGGCGCCGCCGGAACTGCGCGAGCGGATCCGTGCCGCCGCAGCCGGCGCGATCCGGTCGGGCGCGGCATCGCCGCCGCGCACCGCCAGCCGCCGAGCGATGCCGCAATGGTCGCGCCTGGCCGCCGCCTGCGTCCTTGCGTTCGGCGCCGGCGGGGTTTCCGTCCACTTGTGGAATTCCGCGCAATCCGGCGCGGCGGCGGACACGCAGCTCACGCGCGACCTGTTTGCCAGCCATTGGCGAGCGCTCGCCGCGGCATCGCCGGTCGACGTCGTGTCGAGCGACCGCCATACGGTCAAGCCGTGGTTCGCCGGCAAGGTCGCCGAGTCTCCGCTCGTACGCGACTTTGCCGAGCAGGGTTTTGCGCTGGTCGGCGGACGCCTCGACTACGTCGGCGACGAGCGCGTCGCGGTCCTTGTATACAGACACGGGCAGCATCTCATCGATGTGTTCGTCACGCCGCGCGCCGGATCGGCGCCAACGGTCGACACGACCAGCCAGCAGGGTTATTCACTGACGCCGATCCGGCTCGGCGATCAGCCCGCCGTTATCGTGTCGGACATGGATCGCGAGGAGCGATCGCGCTTTGCGCAAATCGTGGCTTCGGCCCTGTAATGTCGGTGCGGAACGTGCTCTCGAGTGCGTACTCCGGTGTTCCGACCGACTTGACCAATTCCTGTCGCAGCAAACGGCGTGCCTAAGCGGCGGCTCTTACCTGCAACGTGGATCCATCGACAGCGACGACTTCGATCGTGGCGCCAGCTGGCAACTCCGGCCCTGCGACCAGCCACAGCGAATCGCCGACGCGCGCCTTGCCCTGGCCGTTGACGATCGCTGTCGCCAGTTCGAAGCGGCGGCCGACCAGTTGTTCTCCGCGGCGGTTCAGCAGCGGCAGGTCGGATGGCTCGTCGATCGCGCGGCGGATGAATTTCCAGTAGACGAAGCAACTGACCACGGCCAGAGCCGCGAACAGGATCGCCTGCGCTTCAAACGAGAGCGGCGGCGCAAACAGCAGGATCAGTCCTACGGCCGCGGCGGCAATGCCGATCCACAGCATGAAAAACCCCGGCACCATCAGCTCGGCACCGACCAGCACGAGCGCCAGCAGCCACCAGCCGTAGTGGATCGTCAGATTCGTGAACATATATACCTTTCCATAATGCTAACAATATCGTTCCGGCGTGGTCGCGATGTTTTCTCCTCCCCCTTCAAGGGGGAGGTCGGGAGGGGGATGGTGTTTGCGGCACGCCGCACGCCGCACCCTGACGAACACCATCCCCACCCAACCCTCCCCTTGAAGGGGAGGGCTTTAAGTTCAACCTAAGCCGCGTTGGCCGGCAACTTGGCAGCCTGCTGGTCGAGCAGGCTGGACTTCGCCAGCTCGGCGATTCCGGCCAGCGAACCGAGTATGCCGGTCGCCTCCATTGGCAGCAGCATGATTTTCTGGTTCGGCGCGCCGACCATCGCCTTCAGGGCTTCGACGTACTTGGTCGCCACAAAATAGTTGACCGCATTGATGTCGCCCGCGCGGATTGCCTGCGACACGTACTCGACTGCCTTGGCTTCGGCCTGGGCCGAACGTTCGCGCGCCTCTGCGGCACGGTAGGCCGCCTCACGCTGGCCTTCGGCGGCCAGGATCGCAGCCTGCTTCTCGCCTTCGGCCTTGAGGATCGCGGCCTGGCGAAAGCCCTCGGCGTCGAGGATGTTCGCGCGCTTTTCGCGCTCGGCCTTCATCTGCCGCGCCATCGAATCGATCAGGTCGCGCGGCGGCTGGATATCCTTGATCTCGATGCGGTTGCACTTCAGGCCCCACGGATGCGTGGCCTCGTCGACGACGCGCAGCAGGCGCGCGTTGATGTCGTCGCGCTTGGACAGCGACTCGTCGAGGTCCATCGAACCGAGCACGGTGCGGATGTTGGTCATGATCAGGTTCAAGATCGCCTGATTCAGGTTCGACACTTCGTAAGCCGCCTTGGCTGCGTCGAGCACCTGGTAGAACACGACGCCATCGACGCGCACGACCGCGTTGTCCTTCGTGATGACGTCCTGCGACGGCACG
>DASRTK010000013.1:0-12818 GCA_035655975.1 Rudaea sp. | reverse complement strand
GCGTGCCGGACTACGATACGTACGTCCGGCACCTGCGCTCGCACCATCCCGAGCGCGAGATCCCGACCTACGAGCAGTTCTTCACCGAGCGTCAGGACGCGCGCTACCGCAACGGCGGCAACCGCGGCTGCTGCTGAGTTTCCCCCGCGGCGGGCTCACCCTGATGTCGTCATTCCCGCGGACGCGGGAATCCATTTTTGTTTTGGTAATTCCTAAGCAAACCGGACCAGTTCTAAACTGGTCCGACCATGAAACGATGTTCGAAATGCGGTAGTGGTAGAGCGTACGTGCTGGGCGATGGTCGACGTAAGTGTCGCTCGTGTGGTCATCGGTACAGTGGGCGCTCGGTATGGCAATCGGTGCGGCTGAGCGGTTATGCGAAAGGCCGTCTGCTCGATATGTTCGTGTTGGGTGTACCGGTTTGGCGGCAGCGCTTTGCGCGTCCGGCCAGCGCGCCGACGATGGAACGTTTCTACCGTCTTTGCCGGGCTTGCTGCGCCTGGAATGAGGATCTGCAAGGGCCGTTTGCCGGAGCGCTGGAGTGCGACGAAACCACGTTCGGAGGCGCCCGGCACGGCAAACGCGGTTGGGGCGCGGCGGGCAAGGTGATCGTGTTTGGGATCGTCAAACGCAATGGGCGGGTCAAAGCCATGCCGGTCGCCGCGCATAACCAGAAGGAGGTCATGCAACGCATCCAGGCCCATACCCGTGAAGGCTCGCTGTACTACACCGACGAGTGGCAAGCCTATGCGACGTTGAAGATGCGCGGCGAACACGTGATGATCCGCAAAGAGAAAGGCAAGCCAGTTGGCCGTGACCACATCAACGGCATCGAGGGCTTCTGGAGCTATGCGAAGAATTGGCTGTATCAGTACCGCGGCGTGCCTGCGCATTTCTTCCATTTGTACTTGGCGGAAGTCAGCTGGCGCTTTAACCACCGCGACGAAGATCGAAAACCCTTGCTACGCAAGCTTCTTCAGACGTTGACGATGGCAGAAATTAAACCGATTTTGGTCCGGAAAGCTTAGGAATTACCTTTTTTTAACGCCATGGATGGCGTGTACGCCGGAAATGCAGGAGCAATTTCCGGCGGGTGCATCTACGACCGGCATCCCGAAAAACGTAATACCGCGCACATGAAACACCCTGCGACATGCCGGAAATGCCGACCCTTGGCACGTAACCTGCCGTCATTCCCGCGAAAGCGGGAATCCATTTTGATCTCGCACTTTCGCCAATCGGAAGAAGAGCAACATTGGATTCCCGCTTTCGCGGGAATGACGTCAACTATGTTGTGTGATCGCGCAGCATGGTGAGCGCGCGCAAAGGCGTTCTACAACATCTCCGAAGCATAATCCGCCAACCGTGACCGCTCACCGCGACGCAGCGTGATGTGCGCCGAATGCTGCCACGCCGCGAAGCGGTCCACGGCGTATGTCAGGCCCGAGGTCGTCTCGGTCAGGTAGGGCGTGTCGATCTGTTCGACGTTGCCGAGGCAGATCATCTTGCTGCCCGGGCCGGCGCGCGTCAGCAGTGTCTTCATCTGTTTCGGCGTCAGGTTTTGTGCCTCGTCGACGATGACGAAACGACTGAGGAACGTGCGGCCGCGCATGAAGTTCAGCGAGCGGATCTTGATGCGCGAGGCCAGCAGGTCGTTGGTTGCCGCCCGGCCCCAGGCGCCGCCTTCCTGCGGCGTGGCCAGCACTTCGAGATTGTCGGTCAGCGCGCCCATCCAGGGCGTCATCTTTTCCTCTTCGGTGCCGGGCAGGAAGCCAATGTCCTCGCCGACCGACACGGTCGCGCGGGTCATGATGATTTCGCGATAGCGCTGCTGGTCCATCGTCTGCGCCAAGCCGGCGGCCAGCGCCAGCAGGGTCTTGCCGGTGCCCGCGGTGCCGAGCAGCGTGACGAAATCGACGTCCGGGTCCATCAACGCGTTCAAGGCAAAATTCTGTTCGCGATTGCGCGCCGTGATGCCCCAGACGTTGTGCGAGCCGCCGCGGTAGTCATCGACGATCTGCAGAGTCGCGACGCCCTCGCGCACGCGCAGCACGCGCAGTTCGATCTCGTTGTCGCCGGGCAGGTACAGGAACTGGTGCGGCTGCCAGTCTTCGTCCTTGCGCAGCTTGACCTCGTAGAACGTATGGCCGCGCTCGGACCATGAGCGCACCTCGTTGTGACGCTCCCAGAAATCGCCTGGAAGTTCACTGTGTCCGGCGTAAAGCAGGCTGAAATCGTCGAGCGCGCGATCGTTTTCGTAATCCTCGGCGGGAATGCCGAAGATCGATGCCTTGATGCGAAGGTTGATGTCCTTGGATACCAGCACGACCGGTACGTCGGGGTGCTGTTCGCGCAGCGCGACGACCGACGCCAGGATCAGATTGTCGGGGATCTGGCGTTTCTTGCCGGCCGCCGCCGCTTCAGGTTGCTGAGTCTGGAAGTACAGGCGGCCGACCTGTGCGCCGCGATCGAGCTGCAAGCCCTTCGGCAGGCGCAAGTCGAGGCCTTGCTCGATGCGCCGGCTATCGCCGTGCTCGATCAACTCATTGATGAAGCGGCTGACCTGGCGTGCATTGCGCGATACTTCCGACGTGCCTTTTTTCGCTGCATCGAGTTCTTCGAGCACGGTCATCGGCAGGAACACGTCGTGTTCCTCGAAGCGGAACAACGCGGTCGGGTCGTGCATGAGCACGTTGGTGTCGAGTACGTAGATGCGCTTGCCTCGGGTCATGCGGGGGTCACCGTCTGGGAACTTGCGGATGGAAGGACCGCACCGTTTGGCGCGGCAGGAGGCATGACTTGAATGTACGGGTCACTCGGCTTTGATTGCTTCGAGCACTTCGGCAACGTGCCCAGGGACTTTCACGTTGCGCCATTCGCGACGCAGGCGGCCGTCGGGCCCGATCAGGAACGTGCTGCGGACGACGCCCAGATAGCGCCGGCCGTAAAGGACCTTTTCGTGAATCACATCGAATGCCTTGCACCACGACTCATCGGTGTCGGCAACCAGGTCGAATGGCAGTTCGTGCTTGGCCACGAAGCCGTCATGCGATTTCACCGAATCGCGCGACACGCCGATCACGACGGCACCGAGTTTGGCGAACTTTGCGGCAGCGTCGCGAAAGTCCTGCGCCTCACGCGTGCAGCCGGTCGTGTTGTCCTTTGGATAAAAGTATACAACTACGAACTTGCCCTTGAGGCCCGCGAGACTCATCGTCTTGCCGCCGTTCGTGGCGCCGCTCAGGCCTGGAACCTTGTTGCCGATCTTCATCTTTGTCCTCTTGCCTGAACCGAACGAGTGCAAAAGAATGAACCACGAAGAACACGAAGGAAAATAAATCTTGGGTCTGACCCGTTGCGGGTATTCCGCCTGTTCATCGTCGCAGGTTCCGCCCAGACATCTTGTTCTTGTTCCTCTTCGTGTTCTTCGTGTTCTTCGCGGTTCAATCTCTTGATCTTTACGCTGATTCTTGATCTCTAAGCTAGTACTTCATCGGATCCATGATCGCATCGAGGTTCAGTCCGTCGCAGAACTCGAGAAAATCATCGCGCAGCGCCGCGATGTGCGTGTTCGACGGAATCCCGACCGTGATCTGCGCCGAAAACATGTCCGCGCCGGTCTGCATCGCGCGATAGCGCGTCGACTGCAACTGCTCGATGCTGATGTTGTGATGCAGGAAGAACTCGGCCAGCTGGTAGAGAATGCCCGGCTTGTCGGCGGCAATGACCTCGACCACGTACGGCAGCAGGTTGGTCTGCGCGGGTTTGGGTCCGGTGCGGTAGTGGACCAGGCGGATCTGCTCTTCGCGCTCCAGCCGGGCGAGCGCTGACTCGAGTTTCGCGATCGCATCCCACGGTCCCTGCGCCAGTGCGAGTACCGAGACGTCGCGTCCCAAGGTGGCGACCCGGGTTTCGGTCAGGTTGCAGCCGCAATCCGTGATGCGTTTGGTGATGGCGACGAGCGGCGAGTGGGTCTGCGGGGCAAACGCATTGATCAGCAGGAAATTCTCGTTCGTGGCGGGTCTGGGCGGGGAATCGGTCAATTCTGGGCCATCCTTCCATCGGGCTCAGGCAGAATACTTGTGGCACCGCTAAGCCGCAAGCTCAGCGCTTGCGCAATGCGCCGCGCCATCGGCGGCGGGCAGGCGCTCGCGGATGGACTTGGCTCGCGCATACCCGTAACATCGTAGGGTTAGCCTCTAGCGTGCCATCACACTTGAAGAAACTCAGCGGCAGTATTTGCGCTCTGGCGACGCCGTTTCGTGCGGATGCGCTCGATCTGGATGCGTTCGGCCGGCTCGTCGATTGGCAGCTGTCCGGCGGCACGCAGGCGTTGGTCGTCGCCGGGTCCACCGGCGAGGCGCATGCGCTCGAAGCCGACGAATTCGAACGGCTGCTGGCGTTTGCCGTCAGCCGCGTGGCCGGACGCGTGCCGGTGCTTGCCGGAACCGGCACGGCGAACACGCGCAAGACGATCGCCGCGACGCGACGCGCGCAAGCCTGCGGCGCAGACGCCGCGCTGGTCGTCACGCCGTATTACGTGCGTCCGACCCAGGACGGACTCGTGCGGCACTTCAGCGAAGTCGCCGATCACGGCGGCTTGCCCGTGGTGCTCTACAACGTGCCGTCGCGCACCGGCTGCGACATGCTGCCGGCGACCGTCGGTCGGCTCGCGCATCATGGCGGCATCGTTGGCCTCAAGGAGGCGCGCGGCGACGCCGAACGGATCAGCGCGGCAGTCGCGCTGCAAAATCCACAATTCAGCATATTGAGTGGCGATGACGCAACCTGCATGGGCGCCATGCTGGCCGGCGCCGACGGCGTGATCTCGGTTGCGGCCAACGTGGCGCCGGAAGCGCTTCGCTCCCTTTGCGACGCAGCGCGGGCGCGCGACGCGGAAACCGCGCGGCGCATCGACGCATCGCTGGCCGCGCTGTACGAACTGCTCGGCGTCGAGCCGAATCCGATTCCGCTCAAGTGGTGCCTGCACCGGCTGGGCTTCGGCGAGCCTGATCTGCGCGCGCCGCTGCTGCCGCTTTCGACGGCGCATCGCGAGCGTGCGGACAGGATCGTTGCGTCGCTGCCCGGCATGGTTCAGGCGCGGCACAGCGATGCCGCGTAACCTGCCAACCCATTTTCGTTTTCGTCCCAGGATCCAACCCGTGAAGCGCAACCCGATTTTCCTGAGCACCGTGATTACCTTCGCTGCAATGGCCAGCTTGTCCGGCTGCAGCTGGTTTCACCAGAAGTCCGACGTCTATTCGGGCGCGGTCGAATCGCGCCCGCTCGAGGTTCCCCCCGACCTGGACTCGCCGGCGAATGCGAACGAGCTTCTCGTCCCGCCCGTCGGAGCGACCACGGCATCCGGCGTTGCAGCCGCCAACGCCGCACCCGCGCAGCCTGCGCAGCCAACTCTCGCCGCGAATCAGCTGCTCGTCGCCGACAATGCTGCGGACACCTGGACCAAGGTCGGCCCGGCGATCGACAGCGCCAAGATCGGCACGGTCAGTTCGCGCGACGAGAACCAGCGCAGTTTCATCCTCGATTTCAACGCTCCGATACCCAAGCCGTCGGCCGAATCGCATTGGTATACCGCGGTGTTCAATCACCTCGGATTTGGCGAAGGCGATCCGGTCAAGGCGCATCTGCTCGTCAGGGTCGTCGACGACGGCGCGGCTTCGAAAGTCGTCGTGGCGGGCAATGGCAGTGACAAGGCGGCTGCGGCCGCATCCCTGCGCGTGATCCAGATCCTGCACGACAAGCTTCCGGGTTCGACATTCCCGCCGGCCAGTACGCCGCCGCCGGCCGTTGCCGGCGCCGCGCCGGCCAGCGCGCCGCCATCCGCCACGCCACCGCCACCGCCACCGCCAGCGGCTCCGGGCAACGAGCTACGCGTGGCCGACAGTGTGAAGGGCACCTGGATCAAGGTAGGTGCGGCGCTCGAGCGCAACAAGCTCGGCACTCTCAGCGCGCGCGATGACAATGCGTACACGTATACTTTCGACTTCGACTCCTCGTTGCCGAAGCCCGAGTCCGAGAAGCATTGGTACAACCACATCGGGATTGGCGGAGGTGGCGATACGGTCAAGACACGTCTTGTCATCAGCGTGCTCGATGATGGTGGCGGTTCTTCGCGCATCCACGTCGCCGGCAATCCTGGCGACAAGGCAGCCGCGGCGGCGTCAGAGAGCGTCATAGAGTCGTTGCACGACAGGGTCGCCGGTGCCTCGCTGGTCGCCACGACTGCGCCGGCGACGACCTATGCGGCGGCGCCCGCTCCTGCCGCTGCGCCAGCGTCAACCTATGCTGCGCCGCCGGCTTCCGCGCCCCCCGCCATGGCCAGCACCCCGCCGGCAGCGCCACCTTCGAGCACACCGCCGCCGATCGCCGTCGCAAGCACCGGCAGCACCGATCTGCACGTGGCCGATACCGTCCCGAACACCTGGACCCGCGTTGGCCTTGCGCTCGAGCGCGCCCAACTCGGCGCACTGAGCGGCCGCGATGCAAATGCGCACACCTATACGCTGGATTTCAGCGCCACGCTCGCAACGAACGCCGAGGGCGAACACCACTGGTACACGCGAGTGCTGCACCCGTTCGGCGGCGGCGACGAGACCAAGACCCAGCAGGTCACGCGCAGGTTGACGGTGCGGGTCGCCGAGGATGCCGGTGGCGCGCGCGTCGACGTGCAGGGCGACGCTACCGACAAGGAAACGATGGCTGCGGCCCGGCACGTTGCCCAGGTATTGCGCGAGCGTCTCACCTGATTTTCGGCGCATGGGCGCGGCGCTGCCGCGACCTTGCGTAACGCGACGGAGGACGGGACTACGGATTGCGGGCTGGAGTTAGCGCTCCAGCAGCTTGAGCTTGTCCGGCTTTCCGTCCCAGTCCTTGGCGTCGCCCGGTGCGTCCTTGCGCACGGTCAGCACGGGCCAGTTCTTGGAGAGATCGGCATTGAGCGCGATGAAATGCTCCTGGCCGGCCGGCACGTCGTCCTCGGGAAAGATCGCGTTGGCCGGACACTCCGGCTCGCACAGCGTGCAGTCGATACACTCTTCGGGATCGATGACGAGGAAGTTCGGCCCTTCGTGAAAGCAGTCGACCGGGCAGACTTCCACGCAATCGGTGTACTTGCACTTGATGCAGTTTTCGGTGACGACAAAAGGCATGGCAGTATCGATTCCGCGTGCGAAAATGCCGACTCGATCGCGCGGCCACGGATGACCGCTTCGCGCTACGCGGTCAGGGACGGCCGCAAAACATATAATGGCGCTCCCTACGAGGTTCGAACTCGTGTTCCCGCCTTGAGAGGGCGGTGTCCTGGACCACTAGACGAAGGGAGCGCAACAGGGTGAATGATCGTGCATAAGTATAGCGGTTTCGTGGCCTGGAACAAACGCGGGGCGGGTCGAAAGATGCCGGCGGCCCGCCCGCACGAGTCGCGGCGATGACCGATCATGCTGCGCCGCCAATGGCTGCACTGCCTGCGCTGGAACTGCGCGTCATTGCGCGCGACCAGCACAACGTGTCGCGCAAGAATATTTCCAACGGCGCGCTGCGCGTGCTCTATCGGCTCAACGAAGCCGGATTCCGCGCCTGCCTGGTCGGCGGTGCCGTGCGCGACCTCCTGCTCGGCGGACACCCGAAGGATTTCGACATCGCCACCAGCGCAACAC
Organism: Rudaea sp.; assembly: GCA_035655975.1. Classification (GTDB taxonomy): domain Bacteria; phylum Pseudomonadota; class Gammaproteobacteria; order Xanthomonadales; family Rhodanobacteraceae; genus Rudaea. Next base: position 5,142 of record DASRTK010000013.1, on the reverse strand, counting down.
CGGAGGAAGTCAAGCGCCTGTTCCGCAATTGCCGGCTGATCGGACGGCGTTTCCGTCTCGCGCACGTCGTTTTTGGTCAGGAGATCGTCGAGGTCGCGACGTTTCGCGGCAACGTCGACGACGGCAGTGGCGACCGGCATGTCGTCGACGGCCGCATCGTGCGCGACAATGTATACGGCACGATCGAGGAAGACGCTGTGCGCCGCGACTTCACGGTCAATGCCCTGTACTACGACATCGCCGACTTCAGCGTGCGCGACTACGTCGGCGGCTACGAAGACCTGCTGCGGCGCGAACTGCGGCTGATCGGCGATCCGGTGCAGCGCTACCGGGAGGATCCGGTGCGCATGCTGCGCGCCGTGCGCCTCGCGGCAAAGCTCGATTTCCGTATCGCCGACGACGCTCGCGCGCCGTTCGACGACCTCGGTGAACTGCTGCTGCACGCGCCGCCGGCGCGGCTGTTCGACGAGTCGCTGAAGATGCTGTTCGCCGGCCACGGCCTGAAGAGCTTCCGCGCGCTCGAGGCGTCCGGCCTGCTCGTCGACGTGTTCCCGCTGACCGCGCGCGCCCTGAAATTCCGCGGCGGCGAAGGGTTTCGCGCGATGCTCGAGAACGGACTGGCCGGAACCGACCGGCGCATCGCCGAGGGCAAGCCGGTGACGCCGGCGTTCCTGTTTGCAACCTTGCTGTGGGGTGCCGTGCGCGCGCAGGTCGAGCGCGAGATCGCCAAGGGCAGCGATCCCGCGGCGGCCTGGCTGCGGGTCAGCCACCACGTGATCAACGAGCAGGCCAAGCACGTCGCGATCCCGCGCCGGTTCGGCGTGATGATGCAGGAAATCTGGGTTTTGCAGCCGCGTTTCGAGCAACGCACGAAGAAGCGCGTGCATCGCATGCTGACCCATCCGCGCTTCCGCGCGGCCTACGATTTCCTGTTGTTGCGCGCGGCCGAAAGTCCGGCGACAGCGGAGCTCGGAGAATGGTGGACGCACGCGCAGGGCGCGTCTTCGGCCGAACTCGCCGAGCAGATTCCGCAGCCTGGAGACGACGATTCCGAACCCGCCGTTAGCGACGTGAAGGCGCCCGGCCGGCGCCGACGCCGGCGCGGCAAGCCCTCGGGTCCCACCGCGGCCGCCGAGTGATGTCGGCCGCCGGCGTCGTTTCGGACTGCTGATGCCGGCCGCGAATCCGACCGCTTATATTGGCCTCGGCAGCAACCTGGCGGGTCCCCGCGCGCAGGTCGAGCGTGCGCTGGAGGGTCTGGCAAGCCTGCCTCGGTCACGGCTGCTGCGTGTCTCGCGCCTGTACCGCAGCGCGCCCTGGGGCATGCTCGACCAGCCCGAATTCGTCAATGCAGCGGCTGCGATCGAAACCGGCCTGTCGCCGCCGGCGTTGATGCGGGCGCTGCTGGCGATCGAGCGCGATGCCGGGCGGGATCGCAATGGCGAACGCTGGGGTCCGCGCATTCTCGACCTCGACCTGCTGCTGTACGACGCGCTGGTGCTCGCAGAGCCGTGTCTGCAACTGCCGCATCCGCATCTGCACGAGCGCGCGTTCGTGCTGCTGCCGCTGGCGGAAATCGCGCCCGATCTGGATGTTCCGGGGCGCGGCCCCATATCGGCGCTATTGTCGCGCGTCGACACTGCCGGTTGTCAGGTGATCGACACGGCTTGAGTACGGCCGGCTTGCGACCGGATAATGCGGCATTGCGGGGCATTCTCGACTATGTATACAAATTTCAAATCGCCACATGCGCGATCGCCGGTGACCGTGCCGCATCTGCACGAGCTGAAGGCCAAGGGCGAGAAGATCGTCGCGCTGACCGCATACGACGCGAGTTTCGCCGCGCAGTGCGATGAATCCGGCGTCGATGTCGTGCTGGTCGGCGACTCGCTCGGCATGGTCGTGCAGGGGCGGGCGAGCACGCTGCCGGTGACGCTCGACGAGATCGTTTATCACACGTCGGCGGTTGCGCGCGGGCTAGCCGCTTCGCTGCTGGTCGCCGATCTTCCGTTCATGACATATCGGGATGCCGATACCGCATTGCGCTCGGCGGGGCGCCTGCTCGCCGAGGCCGGCGCCGCGATGGTCAAGGTCGAAGGCGCCGGGTATGTGCTCGACGTGATCCGCGCGTTCGACCAGCATGACATTCCGGTCTGCGCGCATCTGGGCCTGACGCCGCAGTCGGTGCACAAGTTCGGCGGCTACCGCGTGCAGGGCAAATCCAAGTCCGAAGCCGAACGCCTGCTCGGCGACGCGCACGCGGTGCAGGATGCAGGCGCCGATCTCGTCGTCCTCGAATGCCTGCCGGCGGCGCTGGCCGCGCGCATCACCGAGGAGCTCCGCATTCCGACGATCGGCATCGGCGCCGGGGTCGACTGCGATGGCCAGGTGCTGGTGCTGTACGACATGCTCGGCATCACACACGGCAGGCGTCCGCGCTTCAGCAAGGATTTTCTCAGCGGAAACGACTCTGTCGCTGCGGCCATCAAGGCCTATGCGCAGGCCGTGCGCGCTGGTGAATTTCCGTCCGACGCGCACGCATTCTGAGCGCCATGGAAAGCGTAACGACCGCTGCCGAGTTGCGCGAGCGCGTCGCCGCGTGGCGCCGCGAAGGGGCGCGCGTCGGTTTCGTACCGACGATGGGCAACCTGCATGCGGGCCACTATTCGCTGGTTTCGATCGCGCGGGCGAACGCCGATCGAATCGTCGCCAGCGTGTTCGTCAATCCGACGCAGTTCGGTCCGCGCGAGGATTTCTCCAGTTATCCGCGCACGCTGGAATCGGATCGCGCCGGACTCGAAGCGCATGGCTGCGATCTGCTGTTCGCTCCTGGTGTCGAAGAGGTTTATCCGTTCGGAATCGAGGCGAGCGTGCGTGTCGATGTGCCGGTTGTCGCAGCAACGCTCGAAGGCGCGTTGCGCCCGGGCCACTTCACCGGCGTTGCGACAGTCGTGACCAAGCTGCTCAATCTCGTGCAGCCGGATGTCGCGGTCTTCGGCCAGAAGGACTACCAGCAACTTCTGGTCATCCAGCGGCTCGTGCGCGATCTGGCCTTGCCGGTCCGGATCCTCGCCGCACCGACGATGCGCGAGGCCAATGGCCTGGCGATGAGCTCGCGCAACCAATATCTCAGCGCCGACGAGCGCCAGCGCGCACGAATCATCCATGAAACGCTGGTTCGCATGTGCGGGGCAGTGCGCGCCGGAAAACTTCGCGCAGAAATCGAAGACGACGCGGTGCGCGCACTGGCGGGCGAGGGCCTTGCAGCCGACTATGCGGTGGTCCGGCGGCGCGAGGATCTGGCCGAACCGCAGCCCGGGCAAACGCGGGGATTGATCGCATTGATCGCCGCAAAAGTGGGCCGGGCGCGGCTGATCGACAATTTATCTACGGACCTGTAGCAAAAAGAACTCAACTGTGGTATTCTCGCTACCACTATCGGGATTTCCGCAACGCGAGCTAGTTGCCCCCGATGGTCGCAGGGCGCAATCTTTGGTAATCGTCTCTCTGACAAATCACCCTCAGTAGTCTCTACTGAGGGTTTTTTTTGTCCAATAATCTTCCAAACAATCTTTTATTTTCAAACGCTTGCAATCTAGCAGTTGCAGCGTCGCCGTTGCGGCGGGCGCTACGATTGCCGGCGGGTTTGTGCGCCGCCGCACCAGCATGGGCTGCCAAGTGTTGCGGAATCGCAACATTGGGTCGATCAATACCATCGCGGGTGCGTTCCGTTCACGTGATCGCCCTCAAGCGAAAGGATTCGGCGTCGAGGCACGTGAGCGGATATTCGCTCGATGGCGATCTGCCGGATCACTCCGGCATCCGCGAATGCGAACAAATCCATATTTATAACATCGAGCAAAATATACCTGGATTCGCGGCTGCGTAGGGTGGGCCTTGGCCCACCGCTCTTCTTTTTACGCGATCAAAAGCCGGTGGGCCAAGGCCCACCCTACGTTTGGTTTGACGCTTTCCTGCGCTGCTGCTCTTCCAGTGCCCACAGCACGTGTTCGCGCACGAGCGCCGATGGATCATTGCGCCGAGCGCCGAGGGCGGCGATGATCGATGCGGAGTGCGGCGCGTTGCCGAGCGCCACGGCAATGTTGCGCAACCAGCACTCATGGCCGATGCGGCGAATCGCCGAACCTTCCGTGCGCTGCAGGAATTCCTCGGCGGTCCATGCGAACAATGCGATCAGTGCCGCGCCATCGAGGCCGTGACGCACGACGAAGTCCGGCTCCACGCTTTTCCTGGCGAACTTGTTCCACGGACACACCAGCTGGCAGTCGTCGCAGCCGTAAATGCGATTGCCGAGCAGGGGGCGCAGTTCGAGCGGAATGCTGTCGCGCAGTTCGATCGTCAGGTACGAGATGCAGCGGCGCGCGTCGAGTTCGTACGGTGCAAGAATCGCGCGCGTGGGACAGATGTCGATGCAGCGCACGCAAGTTCCACAATGTTCTGTCGCGGGCGCGTCGACCGGCAGCGGCAGATCGGTGTAGAGCTCGCCCAGGAAGAACCATGAGCCGGCCGTGCTGCTGAGCAGGTTCGTGTGCTTGCCGATCCAGCCGAGTCCGGCATTGCGAGCGAGCGCTTTCTCCAGCACCGGCGCGGAGTCGACGAAAGCGCGATAGCCGAACGGACCAACGTGCCCGGCGATCCGGTCGGCGAGCCGCTGCAGGCGGTTGCGCAGCAGCTTGTGATAGTCGCGCCCGAGTGCGTAGCGCGACACGTAGCCCAGTTCCGGCTGATCAAGAACGTCCCAGGCGTCGCGCGCGCCGGGCGGGTCGTAATCCATGCGCACTGAAATGACGCGCACGGTGCCGGCCAGCAGTTCGTGCGGGCGGCTGCGCTTCACGCCGTGCCGCGACATGTAATCCATCTTGCCGTGGCGTTCGGCGGCCAGCCAGTTCAACAGGTGCGCCTCGTCTGCAGCCAGATCGATGGAACTGATGCCAACCTGCTGGAACCCACACTCGGTACCCCAGCGCCTGATGTCGGCGGCAAGACTGCTGTAGTCGATAGCGACGGGATTGCGCGCAGACACGGCGTTTCGGAGAAGAAGTGAGTTGCGCCAGTATAATCGCGGCATGGACACCACGGCGTTGTATACCGTTGCCCAGGTTCGCGCGTTCGACCGCGCGG
>DASRTK010000012.1:0-6569 GCA_035655975.1 Rudaea sp. | reverse complement strand
CTTCGGAAAGGCGCGCCGACCGTAAAGGTCGCGCACCGAATACCGAAGGTGCCGCTCATCTCAATACAGGTCGAACCGTGTATTGAAAATGTAGTCCTCGGACAACTGGCGCTCGACCGCGCCCATGTCGCACGTGGATGCCTGCGGCTGCGGCCGACTGACGCCACGCTGGTCGGTAGCCGGACAACCGGCGTTCGTTCCGAGATTCAAGGCAAGCGTGATCGCGGGCATCATCGTGACCGTCGGTCCGCCATTGTACTGAAGTATCCCGAGCGACGGATCCAGATCGATGTTTCCGCCGGCATCGGTTCCGAGCGAGGCCGGCCACTGTGCGCCGCTGCCATGCGAACCCATGACGTTGCTGTGCGAGATTGTCGCCGTCGCTGCCCCGCAGCACTGGTAAATCTCCGGGTTCGGATACGTCGACGTGTCGCCCCACAGGATCGCGTTGGTCAGCTGAAGGTTCACCGGTGCGCCGCCGCTCGAGTCGTTGTAGATCGCGGCGCCCGAGCCGGTCGTGCTGTTGCCGGTAAAGGTGACGGAATTCAGTGACTCCGTGGCGGCGGCAGTGCCGGACGCGGCGGTGCGTACAACGCTGCCATAGAACGCAGTGTTGTTCGTGAACGTCGCGTTGGTGAGGACCAAACCGGACACGGCAGTTCCACTACCTGTGGAACCATCGACGAAGGCGTAAATTGCCCCGCCGTTCAGGCCCCCTGCGTTTGCGCTGAAGGTCGCGCCACGGATCGTGGAGTTACTCGTTCCGCCTCGTTCTATCCCGCTGTATATGGCGCCGCCGGAGGAACTCGAATTTGCCACCAGCGTGACATCGTTCAATTCGACATTGCTGATGCCGTGGAACGCCATGTTCGCAATGGCGCCACCAAAATGCGCGGTATTCGTGACAAACGTCACTCTCGTCAGCACCGGACTTACGTTGCCGGGAGGATCCGACCAGGTGCTGATCGCTCCACCGTTTTGTGTGGCGTGATTGTCGACAAACGTCGCGTCTGATACGGAGGTCAAGTTGGTTCCGCCAGTCGCACCGTCGAGGATCGCCGCACCGCCATATCCTCCGGCACTGTTGTTCTCGAACCAGGCGTTTGCCAAGATCATGTTGCTTACGCCCGAAGCGCCGCCCCACGAATAAATCGCGCCGCCGTCGAACGATGCACTGTTATCCACGAATCGAACGTCACTGAGTGACGGGTTGCATTCGCCCGAATAACCGTTCGCGAACATCGCGCCGCCGTAGTTGGCGGTATTGGCAGTGAACACGAGATTCGAGAGCGTCGGATTGCACGTGTGACCGAAGGTGCCATTGCAATACAGGCCACCGCCGGAATCGTTCGACGCATCGTCTGCGGCATGGCCGCCGCTGATCGTGAAACCGTCCACGACCGTGTCCTGGCCGACATTGCCGGCACCCGTCGTTCCATCGATGAGCACGACGTGGTAGCTGTTATCGCTTGCGTCAGCGGCGACGCCGATGTCCCCGGAGAGCACGCTCGCGTTGGCGGCAAGGTCACGCCCATTCAAGGCAACTTCGTTGCCGGCGAACCCGCCATGCAGCGCCACGCCGGGACGCACGCTGAAGCTGACCGTGCGGCTGCTGCCGGCGGTCGGCCGATAGGTTCCTTTCGCCACCCAGACTTCCGCGCATGCGGCATTCCCGAGCGCCGTCTGCAGATCGGTGTATGCGTCGCTCCAGCTGGCGCCCGAGTTGACGCCGCCTGCACTGAGGTTGACGAAACAGACCGCCGAGGCAGTCGACGAAAACAGCGCGAGGCACGACAGCACTGCGGCGAATTTTCGAGCGACGAGATGGCGCATGAGGTCCCCACAGGTCGACGCCGCTTCCCGCAGCCCCACCCCTTGTACCGACTGCGGGCAATCATTGTCAACGAACAGGGGACAGGGTCACGGAACGACGTGATCGAGATCCGCGCTCAGCACTGCCGTGTGGGCGCCTGACGCGGCGGCGTCGACAGCTATCGAATGCAGTCCAGAGTCGCCGTCGGTCGGCACGGTCACGGTCAACTGCGCGACGGCGATCGCGTTCGGCGCAAGCGACATCGCCGTCCAACACCTTCCCCTCCCAACCCTCTCCTTGAAGAGAAAGGCTGTGATGCCCGTCAACACCTACAATGCCGGATTCGCCCAAACTGACGATTGCATGGCGCTCAACTCAACCACCTACAGGATCGAGCTGTCGATCAGCGACATGGATCGCGGTTACTACGCGACCCACACGCTGACGTTAGCGCGGCATCCGTCCGAGACCGACGAACGCCTGATGGTAAGGCTGCTCGTGTTCGCGCTGCGTGCCGACGAGCGCTTGCTGTTCGGCAAGGGCATCAGCAGCGACGACGAACCGGATCTGTGGCGCAAGGATCGGACCGGCGACATTCTCGAGTGGATCGAACTCGGCCAGCCTGACGAGCAACGCATCCGCAGGGCCTGCGGCCGCGCGCATCAGGTGGTCGTGGTCAACTACAGCGGTCGCGGTGCCGACATCTGGTGGGACAAGAACAAAGTGGCGTTCGCGCGCCTGAAGAATCTCACCGTCATCGACATCGCCGCGCCCACGGTCGATGCGCTCGCGGCATTGGCGACGCGCAACATGCGCCTGCAGTGCCTGATCCAGGATCACCAGGTACAGTTCTTTGGCGATGACTCCGCCAGCGCAGTAACGATCGATCCGACCGTGCGCATGGCGCCGGCGTAGGGTGGGCCTTGGCCCACCGTCTTTCTTTTCTCCACATTGAAGCAACGGTGGGCCAAGGCCCACCCTACAGTACAGGCTGCTTCGCGTAGCTGGACGGATCGACGTCTCCGGTTTGCCGGCCTTCAGCCACACGGTCGCAAACTCGCCGTGAGACCTCCGCCGCGCCGGAGGCTGGAGTTGTCGAGTGGACAGGTTCGAAGTTTCCCGTGCGGGTGTTGCCTCGGCGATGGCGCTTTTCTGTGTGGCATCGGCAGGCGCCGCGCCTGCAGCCGACCGCTGCATCGTCGGCGAAGCGGTGTTCGGCTGCCGCACCGAGGCGGAAGTCGCGCATATCTCTTCGTACCATGGCGATCCCGTAGCGTTGCGGCAGATCATCGTCGACAATATCGTTTCGGGTGCTTGCCGCATGTTCGAGCCTGGCGAACCCGTCTTCATGACCGGTGTCGCGCGTGACGGTGGCCGCTCGGCCGTTCGCCGGGCCGGCGACGCCCAGTCCTACTGGATACCGGCAAGCTGGTCGCGGCCGAGCAAAGAATGTTCAGCCTATTCGACCTCGCGTTCGCTGCGCGAAAAACTCGGTCTGTCAGCCACGAGCCAGGCCGTTGCACCCGAACCGGATGCGGAACAGACCCTTTCGCGGCCCACGGCACTTCGATCCGCGGCGCCGGATTGCGCGATCAAACCCGTGATGACCAATGCGGAAATCGCGTTGTGCCGGAATGTGACCCGCTGAGACGGCGCCTTCCAACACCTAACCGACGTCATTCCCGCGCAAGCGGGAATCCATTTTGATCTCGTGTCTTTTCGGCGCTTCACCCTGGGCAGCACGATCCCCGCTTGACCAGCTCCGCTGCTGAAATGACGTCTTCCTGGAACTTGCCGCTGTCCCCGGCATGGAACACCTGCCGACCACCATAGCCGCGAGCGGAATCGATGAGCTATCATCAGGCGGACCCGAGGCTTCGGCGCAAGCCAGCCGGATGTCGGGCAGTTAGGGGTAGCGCATTTTTCAGCGCCCGCGGCAAGCGCCGATCTGGTCGTGGACCGGCGAACCGCCATGTTTGCCGAGAACATCAAACGATGATCACGAGTCCGGCTTCGACCAATGCACTCCAGGCCTTCGACGAAGATGCCTGGGACGACCTTCTCAACTACATAGAAGAACGCCGCGTCATCCCGATCATCGGACCTGACCTGCTGCGCGTGCAGACCGAGCGCGGCCTGCGTCCGTTGTACGAATTCCTGGCAGAGAAACTCGCGGTTCGCCTGCAGGTCGATACGGCCGGCCTGCCGACACCGCTGACACTGAACGACGTCCTGTGCTGCTATCTCGGCCAGCGCGGCCGCCGCGAAGAAGCCTATACGCGCCTGCGCTCGATCATGCGCGAGGTGCAGTTCGAGCCGCCGCTCGCGTTGCGGCAACTGGCGCAGATCACCGATTTCGATTTGTTCGTGACGACGACGTTCGATCCGCTGCTCGAAACGGCGATCAACCTCGAACGCTACGGCGGCCAACCGATGGCCGATGTAATCGCCTACGCGCCGAACCGCGTCGCCGACCTGCCAGCCGAACGCAGCGAGTTGCAGCGCACCGTCGTCTACCACCTGCTCGGGCGGTTGTCGGCCTCGCCGACCTACGTCGTTTCCGACGAGGACATGCTCGAGTTCATCTGCGCGCTGCAGTCCGAGCACTTGACGCCGGAAAAACTGTTCCACGAACTCGAGCACAATCACCTGCTGCTGATCGGCAGCGATTTCTCGAACTGGCTGGCGCGCTTGTTCCTGCGCATGGCCAAGCGCAAGCGCCTGTCCGATCCGCGCGACGTCAGCGAAGTGTTCGCCGACGACCACACCATGCAGGACGGCCGGCTCGTATCGTTCCTGCAGCAGGTCAGCGTGCGCACGCGCGTCTACGGGGGCGCCGAAGCGTTCGTCGCCGAACTGCACGCGCGCTGGTCACAGCGCCAGCGGCCGGCCGCGGCAAACTCCGGCATCAGCGCACCGCAGCGTTTCCTGCCGCCATCGCGCGAGATGCCGGAAAACGCGATCTTCATCAGTTACGCGCGCGAGGATCTGCCCGCCGTGCAGACGCTGAAGGCAGCACTCGACAGCGCCGGCCTCACAACCTGGTTCGATCTCGACCGGCTCGAAGGTGGCGACGACTACGACCGCAAGATCCGCGCGAACATCGGCCGCTGCAGTTACTTCGTGCCGGTGATTTCGGCGACGACGCAGCGGCGCCACGAGGCCTACTTCCGCCGCGAGTGGAGCTATGCCGTCGATCGCGCGCGCAACATCGCCGAAGGCGGCGTGTTCATGCTGCCGGTTTGCATCGACGATACGCCGGAGGCAACCGCGCTGGTTCCCGACCAGTTCAAGGCCGTGCACATAACTCGGCTGCCGAACGGCGAACCGACACCGGAATTCCTGCGCCGCCTGCAAGACCTGTTCGCGCGGAGCCGTCCATGAGTCCGGCCGACAGCGGCAGTCCCGACGAAGTGTCGATCGATCCGCAAAACCCCTGGCTGGGGCTGTTCTCGTACTCGGAAGAAACGCGCGCCTATTTCCATGGCCGCGAAGAGGAAGCAGGCGAACTCGCACGGCGCGTGCAGCGCAAGCCGCTGACGGTATTGTTCGGCCAGTCCGGACTCGGCAAGACTTCGCTGTTGCGCGCCGGACTCGTGCCGCGCCTGCGCGATGAAAGTTTCTGCCCGGTCTACGTGCGCATCGACTACGCGCCAGGATCACCTTCGCCTTCCGAGCAAATCAAGCAGGCGATCTTCAAGGCCACCGCCGCGGCCGGACACTGGACGCGGCCCGGCACCGCAATCGAAGGCGAATCGCTCTGGGAATTCCTGCACCATCGCGAAGATCTGCTGCGCGATACCGCAGGCAACGTGCTCATGCCGCTGCTGATCTTCGATCAGTTCGAGGAAATCTTCACACTCGGCCAGGCCGATGATGCCGGGCGCATGCGCGCCAAGGAATTTCTCGAAGACCTCGCAGACCTCGTCGAAAATCGCCCGCCGAAAGCGCTGGAAAAGCGCCTCGACCAGGACGACAAGGCCGCCGAGGAATTTGACTTTGCGCGCGCCGACTATCGCATCCTGATCGCGCTGCGCGAGGATTATCTGGCGCACCTGGAAGGCGTGAAAGGCATCATGCCGTCGATCACGCAGAACCGCATGCGCCTGGCGCGCATGAACGGCGCGCAAGCGCTCAGCGCCGTTGTGAAACCCGGCGGCAAGCTCGTGTCGCAGGAAGTTGCCGAGTCGATCGTGCGTTTCGTCGCCGGTGGTTCGGAACTCGTCAACGCCGAAGTCGAACCGTCGCTGCTGAGCCTGATCTGCCGCGAGTTGAACACTGTGCGACAGACGCAGGGCCGCGCCGAGATTTCCGCCGACCTGCTGGCCGGTTCGCGCGAGACGATCCTTTCCGAATTCTACGAACGCACGCTGGCCGACCAGCCGCAAGGCGTGCGCAAGGTGATCGAGGACGAACTGCTTACCGAGTCCGGCTACCGCGAGAGCCTGGCCGAAGAGCGCGTCAAGAAAGCGCTCGCCGCCGCGGGTGCCGCGCCGGATTCGCTGGCCAAACTCGTCGACCGGCGTCTGCTGCGCATCGAGGAACGCCTCGACATGCGCCGCGTCGAACTCACGCACGACGTGCTATGCAGCGTTGTGCTCGCCAGCCGCGACAAGGCGCACGAGCGCGAGGCGCGCGAGGAAACCGAACGCCAGCTTGCCGCGCAACGCGCACGCGAGGCCGACGCGCATCGCACGCTGATGCGCACGCGCATGGTCGCCATGGTCTGCGCGGTCCTGATGGTGCTCGCCGGCGC
>DASRTK010000011.1:0-3473 GCA_035655975.1 Rudaea sp. | reverse complement strand
GCCATGGTCGATCTCCCATTCAAGACAAACACGTCATGCATGCGCCAGGCGGATGCGAATACTTCGCTATTTCGCCGGCGCAATATTGCGATCGCGCGATGATGAGCGTTCGGGCTGCCCGATGATTGATTTGCATCAAGCGCGCTTTGCGCACCAGCGACCGGTGCAATCGATCCTTTGAACATCCTTTCGCAAACTTGTTCCCCTGCCCGCATACATGTGCGTCGCCCTATCTGACCAGGATCAAGACCCTGCCGCGCGCCACTTGTTAGCCTCGACGCGATATTCCCAAGCTGCATCTCCAATGGGTTCAGCCGCATCCTTCAATGGCTTGAGCGCGTGCGAAGCAAGGCGCCGGCTCGAACGCGACGGCTTCAATGAACTGCCGCGCGTCGATCACCGTTCGTTTCTTCGCATCGTCGCCGAGGTGATGCGCGAGCCGATGTTTCTCCTCCTAAGTGCTGCTGCTGCACTGTATCTCGCGCTCGGCGATGTGCAGGAAGCACTCGTACTCTGCGCGTCCGTGGTGGTCGTTGTCGGCGTGACGGTCCGCCAGGCCGGCAAGTCCGAACGCGCGCTCGAAGCGCTGCGCGATCTGTCGAGTCCACGTGCGGCGGTCGTTCGCGACGGCAACCTCGCGCGCATTGCCGCGCGCGAACTCGTCGTCGGCGACGTCATCGTGCTCGGCGAAGGCGACCGCATGCCGGCGGATGCGCGGGTTCTCGCCTGCCACGACTTGCGCGCGGACGAATCGCTGCTGACCGGCGAGTCGATGCCGGTCGGCAAGCGCGTCGGCGCCGAAGGCGAGTCCGCACCGGAAGCCGGCACGCCGGATTCCGCCTGGCTTTATTCGAGCACGCTCATCGTTGGCGGTCACGCGACGGCCGAGGTCACCGCAATCGGCTCACGCACCGCGGTCGGGCGGATCGGCCGCGCTCTCGGCGCGATCGTTGCCGAGCGAAGTCCGATGCAACGCGAGGTCGATCGCGTCGTGATCGTGTTTGCCGCGATCGGGCTTGGCCTTTGCGGCGTCGTGACCATTCTGTATCTGGCGTTGCGCGGTGGCTGGGTCGACGCACTCCTGACCGGCATCACTCTCGCGATCGCCAACATCCCGGAAGAATTTCCGGTGGTGCTGACAATCTTCCTCGCGCTCGGCGCCTGGCGTCTGGCGCGCCAACAGGTCCTGACGCGGCGCGCGCCGGCGATCGAGACGCTTGGTGCGATCACGGTGTTGTGCGCGGACAAGACCGGCACGCTGACCGAAAACCGCATGACCGTCACGGCATTGCGCAGCGGCGTGAACCGCTGGACCGCAGCGCAGGTTGCCGATGCCAGCCCACCCGTCTTCGACGACCTGTTGCGCTACGCCGCACTCGCCAGCGAGCTCACGCCATTCGATCCGATGGAAAAGGCCATTCTCGCCACACGGCCGGCGTGGACCGATTCGCGCGATCGGTGGACACTGGTCGAGGAATACCCGCTGACGCCCGAGTTGCTCGCGCACACGCACGTGTGGCGCACCGACGATCGTTTTATCGTCGCCTGCAAGGGCGCGCCCGAAGCGGTCGCGGACCTGTGCGCCCTGCCCCGCGACACTCGAACAGCCCTGCTTGCCGATGTTGCCGAACTTGCCCGCTCCGGCCTGCGCATCATCGCTGCAGCCAGGTCGGAACACCCTTTCGGCGTACACGGGAACGACGAACTGCCGATTTCGCAGCGCGGCTTTGCGTTCGAGATGCTCGGTCTGATTGGCCTGTCGGACCCGGTGCGCGCCGGCGTGCGCGAAGCTGTCGCCGATGCGGCGGCTGCCGGCGTGCGCACAGTCATGTTGACTGGAGACTATCCGGAAACCGCGCAGGCCGTCGCCGCGGCCGCCGGCCTCGACGATTCTGAGGTGCCACTGACCGGTTCGACGATCGCCACGCTCGGCGATGAAGCGCTGCGCAGCAGCGTCGCCAAACACAGCATCTTCGCGCGCGTCGTACCCGAACAGAAACTGCGCCTGGTCAGCGCGCTCAAGGCCGATGGAGAGATCGTCGCCATGACCGGCGACGGAGTCAACGACGCGCCGGCCCTGCGCGCCGCGCACGTCGGCATCGCGATGGGCGGCCGCGGCACCGATGTGGCGCGCGAAGCGGCGTCGATCGTACTGCAGGACGACAACTTCGTTTCCATCGTGCGCGCGATCCGTCTGGGGCGTTCGATCTACGACAACATCGAACGCGCGTTGCACTACATTCTGGCGGTCCACATCCCGGTGACCGGACTCGCGCTGCTGCCGCTGCTCGTCGGCGGGCCGCTGGTGTTCTGGCCGATTCACATCGTTTTCCTCGAACTCGTTATCGATCCCGCCTGTGCCGTCGTGTTCGAACGCGAGCCCGCCCGCAGCGACGTCATGCGCCGGCCGCCGCGTGATCCGCGCCAGCGCCTGTTCGGAACGCGCATGCTTGCGTCGAGCCTGATCGATGGCGCGGCGGCGTTGGCGGCGGCCGCGCTCGTCTATCTTTTCTCCTGGCGTTCGGGATTTCCGGACGCGCTGGTCGCATCGCTGACGTTCGCCAGTGTCGTCACCGGCAATCTAGCGTTGATCGCGGTCAATCGCAGTGGCGATGGCTTGCGCGGAGCCCTGCGACCGTCGAACGCCGCATTCTGGTGGATCATCGGGCTCGCGGCACTGGCGCTGGCGCTCAGTCTGTATGTGGCGCCGTTCGCGCACTTCTTCCGCTTCGCCCGGCCACCGGCCGGCCTGCTCCTGGCGGCGGTCACGGCGCCGCTCGCGTCGATCGCTGCCGTGAGCCTTGTCAGGCACGTTGGCGCCCGCATCAAGCGGCGTTGATTTGCGTCAAGCCGGGAAGGGTCCAATCGCCGTATCTTTGCAGCATCGACCGAAACTCTCCCAACAACGCCCGCAGCGCGGCCCGTGTGAGTCTGTGTTCGGGATGGAGGCAGCAATGGCCAGCACCAATACCTGGATTCTCGTGGCCGACGGCGCGCGCGCGCGCTTGTTCGAAGCCGCATCGTCCGATGACGCGCTCAACGAACTGGCCTGCTTCGCCAACGCCGGAGGGCGTTCGCACGGACGCAATTTCACCACCGCCCGTCCACCCACGGTCAACGAAAGCGTCGGCGCGACGCGGCATTCGATCGAGCCGCACACGACCCTGCGCGAGAAGACCACGGATCGTTTTGCGCGCACCATCAAGGACGAGCTCGAACGCGCCCGCACCGACCACCGTTACGCACGCCTGGTGATCGTCGCGCCGCCGCGTTTTCTCGGCGCGCTGCACGGCACCTTTCCCAAGCCGTTGCGCGACTGCGTCGTCGCCGAAGTCAAACGCAACCTCACCGCGCTGCGCACTTCCGACATCCGTGCCCATCTGCCGAGCCGCCTGTTTGCGGCCGCTAACAGCGGCGGCTGAGGCCATGCGATTTGCTGCGCGCGCCGCGTGGCTGGCTGCGGGCTTGCTTGT
>DASRTK010000010.1:0-2468 GCA_035655975.1 Rudaea sp. | reverse complement strand
GATGCGTTTGTACTGAAACGTCGTCGCGCCGATTGTATGCGGTATCAGGTTCACGCCGAAACGATTCGCGGCGACTTCATTCACGGTGAGACTGACGCCGTCGATGCAGACCGAGCCTTTGGCGGCGATGTAACGCGACAGGCCGGAAGGCACTTCGATAGTCCAGCGTTGGGAGCGCGCGTCGGGTTCGACCGCGACGACGCAGCCGACACCGTCGACGTGGCCGGACACGAGGTGGCCGCCGAGTCGGTCGGCAAGGCGGAGTGATTTTTCCAGATTGACGCAATTTCCACTTTTCAACATGCCCAGCGTCGTGCACGACAGCGTTTCCGTCGACACGTCGGCAGCAAATGCTGCCGCATCGATCGCGACTGCCGTCAGGCAGACGCCGGAAACGCAGACGCTGTCGCCGATCGCGACATCGGCCGTATCGAGACCGGTCGCATCGACGACCAGGCGCGTGTCGCCGCCGCGTGGCTCGACGCGCACCACGGTGCCAATCGCCTGGATAATTCCTGTGAACATCGTTTCACTCACGCAAGAGCAGGCGCTGGTCGTCGCCGACGCTGCGCCGATCAACGACACGCAACCGCCGCGCGTCCGTGATCGCTTCGAGTCCCGGCAGCGCCAGCAGCGGCCGCGCCCGATCGCCTAGCAGGACCGGCGCAACGTACAACAATAACTCGTCGACGAGGCCCTGCGCGAACAACGCACCGCTGAGCGTCGGGCCGGCTTCGACCTGCAATTCGTTGACGCCGCGTTCGGCAAGCAGTGTCAGCACGGCGGAAAGATCGAGGCGGCCGTCGCGCAAAGCGACAACCATCAACTCGGCATGGGCGAAGCGATCATCGTCCGGCTTGACGCCCTCACCATGCAGGATCAGCGTCGGGGCCGAATCGTCGAGCACGTTCGACTCGCGCGGCGTGCGCAACTCGCGATCGAGCACGATCCGTAGCGGCGGCACGTTGCTCTCCCCCTCTACCACCGGGGGAGCGTGGCCCGGAGAGCCGGGTGAGGGTCGGGGATCGGTTTGGCGGTCGGGTTCTCCCGGACCCTCACCCCAACCCCTCTCCCGGAGGGAGAGGGGCTTGAAGCGGTCCGCCCCGTTATCCGCACTGAAATGGCGCTCGACATTGCGCACCGTCAATCGCGGGTTATCCGCCAGCACCGTTCCAATTCCCGTCGAGATCGCCGAACTGCGCGCGCGCCAGCGCTGCACATCCGCGCGCGCCGCGTCACCGGTAATCCATTTCGACACGCCGTTGGCCAGCGCCGTGCGCCCGTCGATACTCATCGCAAGCTTGACGCGAACCCATGGCCGTTTGCGCTCGATGCGGCTGAAGAAGCCCCGATTGAGGTCGCGCGCCGCGTCATGCATCAAGCCGGTCTCGACGACGATGCCGGCATCGCGCAATCGGCGCAGTCCTTCGCCGGCAACCCGAGGGTTCGGATCACCGCTTGCCGCCACGACGCGCGCGACGCCCGTGGCGATCAACGTGTCGGCGCAAGGCGGCGTTCGGCCGAAATGCGCGCATGGTTCCAGCGTTACATAGGCGGTCGCGCCACGCGCACGCTCACCGGCTTCGCGCAACGCGAAAGCCTCGGCGTGCGGTTCGCCTGCGCGCTGGTGCCAGCCTTCGCCGACCACAGATTCAGAGTGCGCAATCACGCAGCCGACGCGTGGATTCGGATGCGCCGTGTACATGCCGCGTTCGGCCAGGCGCAATGCGCGAGCCATGTGGGCATGATCGGTAGCGGTGAAGTCGAAGGCCATCTGTCTGGTAGTCGATTGTTGTTCAAGACGATAGCCGGGAACCCGTAACCGGTAGCCGGAAGAGAGAAGAAGCGTGCACCGCCCCAAGTTCTGCGGCTGGCCAACCGCTTTTCCGGCTACCGGCTACCGGCTTCCGGTTGCCGCCGTTCGATCACGCCTTCTTGCGCGGCGATTTCAGTTCCGCCAGCAGCGGCAGTTGCAGCCCTTCGAGTTCGGGCAAGTCGCGTTCGAGCCGTTCGATTTCCTCGCGGAAGGCCTGCACGTCCTCGAAGCGCCGATAGACCGAGGCGAAGCGCACGTACGCGACCTGATCAAGGCGTTTCAACTCGTCCATCACCCATTCACCGATCAAGCGCGAGAACACTTCGCGCTCGTTGACGGCGCGCAACTGCTTCACGATCTCGCGCACGACGCTGTCGACCGCGTCGCTGGCGACCGGGCGCTTCTGCAACGCGCGCTCGACGCCGGTACGCAGCTTGCGTTCGTCGAACGCCTCGCGCCGGCCGTCGCTCTTGACGATTGCCGGCAGCTTGATTTCGACCGTTTCGAACGTGTTGAAGCGCTCGCCGCAGCGCTCGCACTCGCGCCGGCGGCGGATCGTCGTGCCGTCCTCGGACACGCGCGAATCGATCACGCGGGTGTCTTCGTTCTGGCAGAAGGGGCAGTGCATTTTTAGGGGCGAGGGACGAGGGGC
>DASRTK010000009.1:0-1844 GCA_035655975.1 Rudaea sp. | reverse complement strand
GAAGCTGCCCGAAGAGATTCTGCGCAACATCGTGCTGACGAAATTGCAGGCGGTCGGCCTGCGTGGTGCGGCCGAACTGATGCCGAGCGAACTGTCGGGCGGCATGGTGCGCCGCGTGGCGCTGGCGCGCGCGATCGTGCGTGATCCGATGATGATCATCTACGACGAACCATTCGTCGGTCTCGACCCGATCGCGCTGAACCAGATCCTGAAGCTGATCCGCACAC
Organism: Rudaea sp.; assembly: GCA_035655975.1. Classification (GTDB taxonomy): domain Bacteria; phylum Pseudomonadota; class Gammaproteobacteria; order Xanthomonadales; family Rhodanobacteraceae; genus Rudaea. The sequence goes on along the minus strand of DASRTK010000009.1, from coordinate 1,617 downwards.
TCAACCAGACGCTTGGAATCACGAGCATCCTGGTTGCGCACGAATTGGCGGCGGTGCGACTCGTGGCGGACCACATCTATCTGATTGCCGGCGGCAAGATCGTCGCGCACGGCGTGCCGGACGAACTGGCGCGCGGCGAAACGCCTTGGACGCGGCAGTTCTTCAGCGGCGAGGCCGATGGGCCGGTTCCGTTCCATTATCCGGCGCCGGATTACGCGACGCAGTTGGGTCTCGACGGAGGCGGCCGCGATGCGGCCACCCTCACCCTACCGCTCGATGCCCGAGCGACCCCACCCTCTTCCGCTTCGCGGGCGAGGGAAGAAGGCGTCGCTGCGCAACATCCGGAGCCGAAGTCATGAGTGCCGTGCGTTCAGTATGGTCGCCGCTGCGCGACGGCCTGGCGCAGATCGGGGCCTGCGGAATCTTCCTGTTCCGCATCCTGCGCGCGATCCCTCTCAGCTTGCGCTACCTGCGCGAAACCGTGCGCCAGGTATTTTTTGTCGGCGCGATGAGCCTGGTCATCATCATGACCTGCGGGCTGTTTGTCGGGATGGTGCTCGGATTGCAGCTGTATCACACGCTGTCGATCTTCGGCGGCACGGCCGCGCTCGGCACGGTCGTCGCGCTGTCGCTGTACCGCGAGCTCGGTCCAGTCGTCACGGCACTGCTGTTCGCCGGCCGCGCCGGTACCTCGATCACAGCCGAGATCGGCCTGATGCGTGCGACCGACCAGCTCGATGCGATGGAGATGATGGCGGTCGACCCGCTTGCCTTCGTCGTGGCGCCGCGCTTCCTGGCCGGCATCATCGCGATGCCGATCCTGGCGTGCGTGTTCAATGGCCTGGGCATCCTCGGCGCGCATCTGGTCGGCGTCAGCTGGCTGGGCCTGGACAACGGCACGTTCTGGTCGAACATGACGGCCAACGTCGATGTCTGGGACGACGTCGCCAACGGCGTATGGAAGAGCACGGCTTTCGGTGCCGTAGTGACATTGATCGCGACATTCCAGGGTTACACGACGGCGCCGACCAGCGAAGGCGTCGCCTACGCGACGACGCGCACCGTGGTCTTTTCCTCGATCGCGACGCTGATGATCGACTTCGTCATGACGGCGTTTTTGATGTAGAACGGAAAAGATTGAACCACGGAGAACACGGAGAGCACGGAGAAAAGCGAAGCGAGGAAGGAACAAAAAGAAGAACCGGCGTGGTGCAGAACGGCGGGAAGGTCAGTTATCCATATCTTTCCTCCGTGTTCTCCATCGCCTTTCTGAGTGTTCTCCGTGTAAATGCTTTTGACATACGACGCTGGACCAAAAACATGGCACAACGACAATCGTTTCAGATCGGCACCGGCCTGTTCATCCTGCTCGGCTTCGCCGCGCTCGCCTACCTGGCGACGCAGACGACTTCCATCGCGAACTATTCGCAGGGCGACAGCTACGCGATCAAGGCGCGTTTCACCAATATTGGCCAGCTCAAGCTGCGTGCGCCGGTGAAAGTTGCAGGCGTGCGCGTCGGCAGCGTGGCCGACATCAAACTCGAGCCGGACAAGCTCGACGCGCTGGTCACGCTGTCCGTCGACAAGCGCTACGACAAGATTCCCGACGACTCGGCC
>DASRTK010000008.1:0-5532 GCA_035655975.1 Rudaea sp. | reverse complement strand
GAGGCCTGCGCAGAAGAGCGCCCCCATCCGCCTTCGGCACCTTCCCCCGCTTCGCAGGGGAAGGAAGGCTAGAGCAGCAATCTCGGAACCTTCCCCCGCTTCGCAAGGGAAGGAACGGCTTGAGCAACACTCTGGAATCCTTCCCCGGCTTTGCGGGGCAAGGAAGGGCCAAGAGCAGCATTCTGAAATCCCTTCCTCCGCTTGCGGGGAAGGTGGCGGCAGCCGGAAGGGGGAATTTCCGGCATCGACATGTCCGCGCACTCGCGTGCGCTTATTTGTCCGGAACTGGTGTCGCTTGTCGTTGATACACTGGCAACCTCGAGTGACCAGAGTACTTACGTCATGAGACCGTCCCGCATCCAGCTGAAGCTTCCCGGCGCCGTGAAGGCGCCCGTCAAGGTCGTCGGCGATACTGCCGAACTGCTCAAGCGCAGCGGCCCGATGCGTTTCGGCCAGGGAATCATCGCGACCGTGCTGGCGCTGTCGCTCGGATTTCTCTGCCTGCTCGGCGTGCTCGCGTTCCACTTTCCGGAATACCTGACGACGCCGGAATTGCGCCACCAGTATTCGGTCGACGTGCTGCGCCAGGCGATGTTCGTCGCACTGATCGTTGCCGGCGGGCTGTCGCTGGCCAGTATCATCATCAACAACCGGCGCAGTCTGAATGCGCTCGCGTTTGCATTTGTCGTAATTGCCGTCGCCCTCGGCGGCTCGCGTGTGCCGGTGGGCAACTTTCCGGACAACACGCCGTACATTGGCCTGGACTGGTTCATCCTCGACCTGCTCGGCTCGACCGTGCTGTTCGTCGTGATCGAAAAGCTGTTCCCGCTGTATCGCAATCAGGCCGTGTTCCGGCCCGAGTGGCAGACCGACCTCAAGCATTTCGCGGTCAACCACTTCCTCGTCGGCCTGATCCTGCTGACCGTGAACTTCGCGTTGAATCACGTGTTCGGCTGGATGGTGCGCGGCGATTTCCAGCAGGCGGTGCGCGCGATTCCATTCGTCTGGCAGTTGCTGCTTTGTATCCTTGCCGCGGACCTGGCCCAGTACTGGACGCATCGCGCGTACCACGAGGTGCCGTACCTGTGGAAATTCCACTCGGTACACCACAGCGCCAAGACGATGGACTGGCTGGCCGGCTCGCGCCAGCACATCCTCGAACTCGTCGTCACGCGCGTGCTCGTGCTCGCGCCGCTGTTCGTGCTCGGCTTCGGCGAGGGCGTCATGAACGCCTACATCATCATCGTCGGCTTCCAGGCCGTGTTCAACCACGCCAACGTGCACCTGCCGTGGGGACCGCTGAAGTACCTGATCGTGACGCCGGACTTCCACCACTGGCACCACTCCAGCGACACCGAGGCGATCGACCGCAACTACGCCGCGCACTACGCGTTCCTCGATTACCTGTTCGGCACGGCGGTCAAGGTGCCGAAGGACAAGCCGTTCCCTGCAAAGTACGGGGTCGTCGGCGATTACATGCCGGATGGCTTCCTGCCGCAGCAAGCGTTTCCGTTTCGGGCCAAGCCGCAGCACGCCGAACCTAACTTGGGTTAGGGCGAGTCCAAGTTAGCCGTCATTCCCGCGAAAGCGGGAATCCATTTTGTTTTGACCAAGAGACTGAGATCAAGATGGATCCCCGCTTTCGCGGGGATGACGGCAAGTACCGGGTTGACTCTCTTCCAGCTAAGCGGCTTCGCGAAGCAGACTCGAACTCGCGTCCTTGTCCAGCCCCGCGAGCATCGGCAGATCGTCGAGTGCGACCGGGTTGATCGCCTGCACGCGCACCAGCATCTCTCCGGCCAGTGCGTGCAGCATCTGCGCGTTGTCGCGGATGCGCTGCTCGAGCGCGGCCTCGTCGAGACGATCGGTCAGGCCGCGGTTGAGTTCGCGGAACCACGGCAAACGCTGCTGATCCATCATCCTCGCCGGGTTGTTGCCGATCGCCGTGCCGGCGGCGCGCCGGAGCAGCAACTGCATCTCGCGATTGAGTATTTCGCAAGCCTGCAGCGGCGCGTTCAGGCGCAGGAACAGCGCGCTGTCGGTCAGGCGGCGCTGGAAGAAGAACTGGCACAGCACGCCCCAGTAATAGGCGTAGTCCCAGATGACCTTGAGCGGCATCAGCTGCGCGTGGCCGAACATCGGGTACTGCCCCTCGTACAGCGCGAGCGTGTTGCGGTAGAAGGAAAAGTATAATTGTTCATAAAAGCGCGCCTCGCGGTTGATGCGCGCGCCGCGCAGGTCGCGCCCTACGAGGTCGATGATGTAGCTGTTGCTTATCGCGATGAAGTCGCTGCCGGGCGAATAGAACGGATCGAGGAACAGGCCGGCATCGCCAGTCAGCGCCCAACGCTGCGCCGAGAACACCTGCTTGCAGCCATGCGAGAAGTGGCGCAGGAAGGCAAAATCCTGCAGCTTGTCCCGGCGCGCTTCGAGCTCGCGATGCAGCCGCGGCTGATGCTGCGCGAGCCAGGCCATCGCCTTGTCGAAGCTGTTGATCGTCTCGAGCGGATGCAGTTGCGCGTCGGCGACGATGCCGACCGAATGCGATCCGGACGCCAGTGGAATCAGCCAGGCCCAGTAGCCCGGACCGCACAGGTGATTAGTCGAACGCCAGCGCTCAGCCGGGTTGCAGCGCGAGCGCCACGCCGGATCGTCGGACCAGTCGTCGATCGCGATGCGATCGGCTATTCGAAACCAGATCGCATTCGCGTCGTGGCCGTTCGCTTCAGCCAGATCGAGCTTCCGCTTGAGCAGGCCGGCGCGACCGCTTGCATCGACGAGCCAGCGAGCGGTTGTGACGTGTTCGGCGTCGTCGCGCGTGTAACGCACGACGTGATTCGCGCCATCTTCCGCCAGATCGATCGAGCGAACGACGGCGCCGTCGATGAATTCCGCATCCAGTTCAGCGGCGCGCGTGGCCAGGTAGTTTTCGAAGATGCCGCGGTCAAGCTGATAGGCAGGTGTCGCAAACACACGCGTTACGCCGAGCTCGGTCACGCTGTCGACCTCGTCGCGGCCATCGTTGAAGAAGAACCGAAATCCGAACTTGCGGATCTGGCACTCGTCGAGGTGCTGCTTCAGGCCCAGCACCGTGTCGAAATAGTGTGCGCCGATCTCGACCGTCGACTCGCCGATCTTGAACGCGGCTTCGGGCACCGGATGGCGGTTGCGTTCGAGCACGCGCACGCTCGCCGCCGGGATTTCGCGCCGCAACTGGATTGCGAGCGACAGGCCAGCGAGGCCGCCGCCGAGAATCAGAATGTCGCTGCGTTGACCGTTCGCCATCGTAATCGTCAGTTTCTTGTCGGTAGTCCGGGACAGTGTAGCGAGTCGGGAACGCTGGTGGCGATCCTTTCCAGACCGTTCGCGCCGAGCCCTTCGACAAGCTCAGGACAGGCTGCGCTTGCGAAGCAGGCGAAGTCGAAGCGTCGGCGTGCCACTGCCCTTGGACTTCGGCGACGCGATGGGCAGGATGTCCGAGTGCCGCGAGGCCGTGGATGGCCTGGAGCTGCCAGCGGCAGGGCCGCCAAGCACCCTGATGGTAGAATTGCAGCCTTTCTCCAGTTGCGACTCCGCCATGTCCGCCCCTGCTGCCAAGCTCGACCTCGACTACACGCTCGAACACAAGTACACGCGCGCCGAAGGCCGCATTTACCTGTCCGGCGTGCAGGCGCTCGTTCGGCTGCCGCTGATGCAGCAGATGCGCGACCGGGCGGCCGGGCTGAACACGGCCGGTTTCATCTCGGGCTATCGCGGCTCGCCGCTCGGCGGTTTCGATCTGGAGTTGTGGAAGGCGAAGAAACACCTCAAGGCCTCCGCGATCGAATTCCAGCCCGGCCTGAACGAAGACCTCGGCGCGACGATGGTCTGGGGCACGCAGCAGACGAACCTGTTTCCGGGCGCGAAGTACGACGGCGTGTTCGCGATGTGGTACGGCAAGGGGCCCGGCGTCGATCGCAGCGGCGACGTGTTCAAGCACGGCAACGCCGCCGGCACGTCGAAGCACGGCGGCGTGCTTGCGCTTGCGGCCGACGATCATGCCTGCCGTTCGTCGACGTTGCCGCATGGATCGGAACTCGAATTCGTCTCGGCGATGATGCCGATCCTCAATCCTGCCGGGGTGCAGGACATCCTCGACATGGGCCTGCTCGGCTGGGCCATGTCGCGTTTTACCGGGCGCTGGGTCGGCTTCAAGACGATCGCCGAAACCGTCGAGTCTTCGGCCAGTGTCTACGTCAATCCGCATCAACTCGATATCGTACTTCCCGAGGACTTCGAGATGCCGGACGGCGGGCTCAGCATCCGCTGGCCCGATCCTCCGCTGAACCAGGAAATGCGCCTGCACCAGTACGCGGTGCGGGCGGCGTGCGCGTTCGCGCGCGCTAACCGCATCGACCGTGTCGTCATCGATTCGCCGAAGGCGCGCCTGGGGATCGTCACTACGGGCAAGAGCTACCTCGATGTGCTGCAGGCGCTCGAATATCTAGGCATCGATGCCAAGGCCGCAGCCGACATCGGCATCCGCGTCTACAAGGTCGGCATGACCTGGCCGCTCGAGCCGCTCGGGATTCGTGAATTCGCCAAAGGCCTGGACGACATCATCGTCGTCGAGGAAAAGCGCGCGTTCATCGAATTGCAGATGAAGGAGCACATGTACAACTGGCCCGAGTCCGAGCACGGCCGGCATACGCGGCCGTCGATCGTCGGCAAGTACGACGAAGCCGGAAACTGGATCCTGCCGAGTACCGGAGAATTGACGCCGGCGACGATCGCGATCGTGATCGCCAAGCGTCTCGGAAAGTTTTTCAGCAGCGATGCGATCGAAGCGCGCATGCGCTGGATCGAAGACAAGGAACACGAGTTGACCCTGCCGCGCGCGAACTTCCCGCGCGCCGCGCACTACTGCGCCGGCTGCCCGCACAACACCTCGACGGCGGTGCCGGAAGGCTCGCGCGCGCTCGGTGGCATCGGCTGCCACTACATGGTCACCTGGATGGACCGGCGCACCGACACGTTCACGCAGATGGGTGGTGAAGGCGCGACCTGGTGCGGGCAGGCACCGTTCACCGAAACCAAACACGTCTTCCAGAATCTCGGCGACGGCACCTACTTTCATTCCGGTTCGCTGGCGATCCGCCAGGCGATTGCGGCCAAGGTCAACATCACGTACAAGATCCTGTACAACGACGCAGTCGCGATGACCGGCGGCCAGCCGGTCGACGGCACGCTGACCGTGCCGGACATCGCGCATCAGGTGCGCAGCGAAGGCGTGCAGACGATCATCGTCATGTCCGACGACATCGAGAAGTGGTCGGACCATTCGAAATTTCCGTCCGGGATCGAGTTCATCGACCGCGCCGAAATCGACTCGGTGCAGAAACGCCTGCGCGAGGTTCCGGGTGTCTCGGTGCTGGTCTACGACCAGACCTGCGCGACCGAGAAGCGGCGCCGGCGCAAGCGCGGCAAGATCGAAGACCCGAAGAAGCGCGTGTTCATCAACTCGCTGGTCTGCGAGGGCTGCGGCGATTGCGG
>DASRTK010000007.1:0-2813 GCA_035655975.1 Rudaea sp. | reverse complement strand
GGTTTCCTGATCGTCAACCTGATCACGGCGATGCTCGCCGGGCAGGTACGCGAGATCGGCATCATGAAATCGCTCGGCGCCAGCAGCCGGCAGCTCGCCGCGATGTATCTCGGCATGGCGCTGCTGCTCGGGCTGGTCGCCGCGCTGATCGCGTTGCCGGCGTCGATCGCAATCGGCCGCGCCTATGCGGCCCTGAAGGCCGACCTGCTGAACTTTTCGATCGACGGCTACGCAATTCCGTGGTGGGCCATCGCCTTGCAGATCGTCGTCGGCATGGCGCTCCCGGTGGCGGCCGCGGCGATACCCGTGCTTCGCGGCTGCCGCTTGTCGGTCAGCGCGGCGCTGCGCGACACGGGCATCGTGGCCAACGGCGCCGGAACGCGCAGGCAGCGGACAATCGGCGTCGGCCGCATCGGGCGGCCCCTGCTGCTGTCGATCGGCAATGCGTTCCGCCGCCGCCAGCGGCTCGTCTTGACCTTGCTCGCGCTCGCGGCCGGCGGCGCGGTATTTCTCGGCGCCGCGAACCTGCGCAGCGCAGTGCGTACGTCCGTCGACGGACTGTTCTCGAGCCAGCACTTCGATGCGCAGTTGCGTCTGAGCGAGGCCCAAGCCGCCACGCGCCTCGAGGAAGTTGCCGGCTCGGTCGATGGCGTGGGGGGCGTCGAGGCCTGGGCAACCGCGCGTGCCACAGTCGCCAGGGACGACGGGATTCCCGGCAACGCGTTTGGCCTCGTCGCACCGCCGGCGGCGACGACGTTGTTCAGGCCTCCATCGCCCGAAGCGGGCCGTTGGCTCGACAAGGCGGCGCACAACGAGATCGTCGTCAGCCGCACCCTGCTGCGCGAAGAGCCTTCACTCGTCGTCGGCGCGACGATTGCCCTGATGATCGACGGCAGTGTGTCGCCGTGGAAGATCGTCGGTATCGTTGATGCGGGAGCGCAACCGATCGCCTACACGAATCGCGCGGTGCTCGCCGCACTGCGCGGCAGCGAGACGGCGCAAACCCTCGTCGTCGCGCTCACGTCGCGCAGCACCCCCGGTCAGCTCGATACGATCGCGCGCCTGCGCACGGTGCTGGCCGATGCCGGCATGCCGGTCGCGAGCAGCCAGCGGCTCAGCGAAAATCGCCGCGTCATCGAGGATCACCTGCTGATGGTCGTCGAGTTTCTCGGCGTGATGGGCTGGGTCATGATCGCAGTCGGCGGCATGGGCTTGGCGTCGACGATGAGCCTGGCAGTGCTCGAACGTACGCGCGAGATCGGTGTCCTGCGCGCGATCGGAGCGCGTCATCGCGATATCGTCACGATGCTGCAGGTCGAAGGCATTGTCATCGCGCTGCTCGGATGGCTCGTATCGATTCCGCTGTCGGTGCCGATGAGCATCGTGCTCGAGCGTGCGTTCGGAAAGATCATGTTCGAGGTACCGACGAGCATCGTTCCGGACGGCTCGGGAGTCCTGCAGTGGCTGCTGCTCGTGGTCGTCGTGGCACTGCTGGCCAGCGCCCTGCCGGCCCTGCGCGCGACGCGGACCTCGACGGCTGCGGCGCTGAGCTATGAGTAACCGGCGCGAGCACCCTCGTGCGCAGTACTCACGCAGAGGTTCAATCGCCTGCAAAGCAGCGACAGGCTGTATTCATCGGTAGATGTCTAAAACGCCTGCAGGGAATCCCGAAAGGAGTCACCATGCAGTTCGTCATCAGACCGCCAGGTTCCGCGCGCAGTTCTCCGCGTTCGACGGTGCCCGCCAAGCTATTGGCTGGGTCGCTGCTCGCGCTCGCCGGCTGCGGCGAAGTCGCGACACTGCCGGTGTCGGCCGGCATGGGTCCGCAGCCGACGCTGCCGCCGCCGAATCCGACGCTGATTCCAACGATAAAGGTTGCGCCGGCCAAAGGCTGGCCGTCCGGCGCGACGCCTCAGGCCGCACCGGGCACGCGCGTCAACGCATTTGCCAGCGGACTGGACCATCCGCGCTGGCTTTACGTGCTGCCGAGTGGCGATGTGCTCGTCGCCGAAACCAACGCTCCGCCGAAGCCCGACGACCACCGCGGCATCCGCGGCTGGGTCATGGGCATGCAGATGAAGAAAGCCGGCGCTGCCGCGCCGAGCGCGAACCGGATCACGTTGCTGCGGGATGCCCAGGGCGCTGGCGTCGCCGACTCGCGCAGCGTGCTGATCGAGGGCCTGAACTCGCCGTTCGGCATGACCCTGGTCGGCCACGATCTGTACGTGGCCGATTCCGACGCCGTGCTGCGCTTTCCCTACTCCGACGGTGACACTCGCATCACGGCGCCTGGCGCCAAAGTCGCAGATCTTCCCGCGGGCCGCATCAACCATCACTGGACCAAGAATCTCATCGCCAATGCCGATGGCTCGAAGCTGTATGTCACGGTCGGCTCCAACAGCAACGTCGCGGAAAACGGCATCGAGGCAGAAGCCGAGCGCGCAGCAATCTGGGAAGTCGATACGAAGACCGGTGGGCACCGGGTGTTTGCTTCAGGCCTGCGCAACCCGAACGGCTTGGCCTGGGAACCGGCGAGTGGCGCATTGTGGACAGTGGTCAACGAGCGCGATGAAATCGGCAGCGATCTCGTGCCAGACTACCTGACATCGGTGCACGATGGCGCATTCTACGGCTGGCCATTCTGTTACTACGGTCGACACGTCGACGAGCGGGTAAAGCCGCAACGGCCCGACCTCGTCGCCGCGGCGATCGTGCCGGACTACGCGCTCGGACCGCACACCGCATCGCTTGGCCTGGGAACCGGCGAGTGGCGCATTGTGGACAGTGGTCAACGAGCGCGATGAAATCGGCAG
>DASRTK010000006.1:0-9262 GCA_035655975.1 Rudaea sp. | reverse complement strand
GACGGCACCAGTGCCAGGCGATGCGCGCTGGCCCAGCGCGCGATCGCCTGCACTTCCTCGCTGGTTGCCGGAAAGGCAATCGCCAACGGCGCAGGCACCCAGCGCCGGGTCCAGTCGCGCCCGTAGAACTCCAGGTCGCCGGGCGCCGTCGTCAGGCGCAGGTCGGGCGCGCGTTGCGCAAGGTCGTCCAGAAAATCGGTCATTCGCGGTCCAAGGGTGACATGCGACGCAGGGTGCCAGCGTCCGGCGCAATCGTCCAGTGTTGCATTGCCGCATTCCGCCTCAGGTTCTGGCATAGTTCCCTTTCCGACGACGTAATCCTGACGGGCGATGAAAACCTCTTTTCCGAAGCAAGACATCAAGGTACTCCTGCTCGAAGGCGTCAGCCGTACGGCGCTCGCCGACTTCGAGGCAGCTGGCTATTCGAATATCGAATATCACCAGAAAGCTTTGCCCGAAACTGAACTCGCGCGCAGTATTGCCGACGCGCACCTGGTCGGAATCCGTTCGCGCACACACCTGACCGCGGCTGTTCTTGGCCAGGCGCGACGCCTGATCGGAATCGGCTGCTTCTGCATCGGCACGAACCAGGTCGATGTCGACGCCGCGGAATCACTCGGCGTGCCGGTATTCAACGCGCCGTACTCGAACACGCGCAGCGTCGCCGAACTCGTCATCGCCGAGGCCGTGATGCTCGCGCGCGGCATTCCGCAGAAGAACGCGCAGTGCCATCGCGGCGGCTGGTCGAAGTCCGCCGCCGGCAGTGTCGAGGTGCGCGGCAAGACGCTCGGCCTGATCGGTTACGGCCACATCGGAACGCAGGTCGGCGTGCTGGCTGAGTCGCTGGGCATGCAGGTGCTGTATTTCGACATCGAGAACAAGCTTGCGCTCGGCAACGCGCATCCGGCGAGCAGTCTGGATGACCTGCTGGCGCGATCGGACATAGTCAGCCTGCACGTGCCGGAAACTCCGCAGACGAAATGGATGATCGGCGCGAAACAGCTCGCGACGATGCGCAAGGGCTCACTGCTGATCAATGCCGCGCGCGGTACCGTCGTCGACATCGATGCACTGGCCGCGAGCCTGCGCTCCGGACACCTGTCGGGCGCGGCGATCGACGTGTTCCCGGTCGAACCGCAGGGCAACGACGATGAGTTTGTCTCGCCGCTGCGCGGCATGGACAACGTGATCCTCACGCCGCACGTCGGCGGCAGCACGCTCGAAGCACAGGACAACATCGGCCGCGAAGTCGCGGCGAAACTGCTGCGCTATAGCGACAACGGCAGCACGCTGTCGGCGGTGAACTTCCCTGAAGTCTCGCTGCCCGGCCACCCGAACAGCCAGCGCCTGCTGCACATTCACCAGAACGTACCCGGCATCCTGTCGCGCATCAACGAAGTGTTCTCACGCGAAAGCATCAACATCGACGCGCAGTTCCTGCAGACTGACGCGAGAGTCGGCTATGTCGTCATCGATGTATCAACGACCGCCGAGCATGCGGGCGAACTCAAAGATGCGCTCGCGGCAATTCCAGGCACCTTGCGAGCACGGGTCTTGTACTGAGCGCAATTCAGGGCGCCTCGCGCTGGTCGCGCTGGTCGCGAAGTACGACAACGAAGCGCCCTACAACATCGCCTACGTCTACGCCTACCGCGGTGAGGCCGACAAGGCCTTCCAGTGGCTCGACAAGGCGATCGAATACGGAGACCCCGGTCTCGGCGGAATCGTGACGGAGAACCTGTTCGACAAGAACGACACCTAACCGCGCTGGCTGTCGTTCCTGCGCAAGATCGGCAAAGGGCCTGAGCGACTGGCGAAGATCGAGTTCAAGGTAATGCTGCCGGAAGCGGAGGGCAGCGCGGCGAGTGGTGGAGCAAAAAACGACTAGCCCCGGTGGAGCGCGAGCCGTGAAAAAATAGGCGTCGCCGAAGCTGACGTTCGCGACCGGCTCCTTCGGGTCGATAGCTGACGCTCTATCGCCGCGAATTTTTCGCGAGGCTGCTTCCGGCCCGTTCCGGACACCCTACGCCCGTTACTCATTGCCTGGAAGCGGACCCTCATGTTGCGGTAACGCAACACGTGCATCCGGACAAGGCCGCGTTGCGTATTTGCTCATCGAAGCCCGCGCGCAGCGCCGGTATCCATCGCCAACATGCAGCAGCACTGCAAAAAAAGTTCGCCCATGTTTTGTCGGCCGCCATTTGTTTTTGTGTTGGCCGTCGCAGGGATCGTCTCTACAGGCGGCGGCCTACAGCGGAGAAGCCAAGAACAGGAATGGCTCCCTGCTATATCGCGAATCGCACTGGCTATATCGGGACGGCGAGAGCCGGCGCGCGAGCGCACGACGCCAGCGCCGCGGACATCGCCGTGGCCACATCGACCGCGCTGTTCGGCACCTGCCGATTGCCATGAAGTCGGCGACGATGAAAGATCTCAGGCTGGCCGCCGATCTTGAATTGCGAGGCATGTCAATATCGCCGGGGAATTTCGCTGCGTCGAGTCCGTGCTCCCGTTCATGGCGAGTACGTCCGCCGTCAGTGCGCCAGAGACAGCGCTACTGCTTTTCGCACTCGCACTGCAGGCGCGGACGCCCAAGGAGATTTCTGCTTGAATACGAATTGCCGTTATCATCGACCACAGCGGTCGATCTGCATGGGAACGAATGCATGACCGAGGCAACAGCAACCCAACAGGAAGGCCTGCACGATCTGCTAGGCGCGACCGCGCGCGGCGATGTTGGCGCCTTCGAGCAATTGTATCGGGCCACCTCGGCGAAACTGTTCGGAATCTGCCTGCGCATCCTGCCGCAACGCGGCGATGCGGAAGATGTGCTGCAGGAAGTGTTCACCACGATCTGGCGCAAGGCCGCGCAGTACGATCCGGCGCTCGCAAGCCCGATCACCTGGCTGGCCATGCTCGCGCGCAATCGCGCGATCGACAAGCTGCGCACCGGCGGTCACGAACGCCAGGCCGGGCCGATCGATCTCGCCGAAGACGTGGCCGATGCCGCGCCTTCACCTGCCGCGGCGACCGAACTTGGCGACGATCGCCGGCGCCTGACTGCGTGCCTTGACCAACTCGAAACGCAGCGCAGCAAGCTGATCCGCATCGCGTTCTTCGAAGGCACCACCTACGAAGAACTCGCCGCGCGCTGCGGTTCGCCGCTGGGTACGGTGAAAAGCTGGATCCGGCGCGGCCTCGCCCAACTCAAAGCCTGCCTCGAACGATGAACACACGCGCTTCCGACATGTTCCGCGAACCGCCCGAAGATGCCCTCACCGCGGCGGAATATGTACTCGGCGTGCTCGGCGCAGCGGCACGCCGCGCGGCTGAAACACGCCTGGCGCGCGATCCCGCTTTCGCTTACGACGTCGCCGCGTGGCAGAAACGCCTGCTACCGCTGATCGAGGAAATCCATTCGGTGCCGGCGCCCTTGAGTCTGTGGCCGCGAATCCAGAGTGCGACCGGCATTGAATCCGGCGTGATGTCGCCGTCTCGCGCACGTCAGGTCTATTCGCCATCGCTATGGCATAGCCTGAGTTTCTGGCGCTGGCTCAGCGCTGGAACCTTGGCTGCCGCTGCCGCGAGTCTAGCTGCACTGTTCTTCCTGGCGCAGCCGCAGCGGCAGATTTCCCGGCCGCAGCCCGGACAGGAACTTGTCGCCACGATGGCGCAGGACGATGGCAAGGCGCTGTTCGTTGCGACCATCGATTCCGCCACGGGCACCCTGGTGGTGTTGCCGATCGCCGTCGTGATTCCCGCTGGGCGCGTCGCGGAACTGTGGCTGATCCCACCTGGGGATGCGCCGCACTCACTCGGCCTGCTCGATCCGCAGCATGCACAGCCGGTTTCGGTGCCGGCGAATCTGCGTGCGGCACTTGGTCCGAAGGCCATCGTCGCGGTCACGGTCGAGCCGCCAGGCGGCGCCCCCGGCGGCAAACCGAGCGGGCCGATCATCGCCAAGGGTGAAATCGCCCTGCTCTAAGCGTGGATTGTCTGAAGAAGTTCGGACGAACTTCTTCAGCGCTAGATCCGGACTTTGCCTTCGTGCGTATCTGCAAACGCAACATAAGGCAGAGTCTTGCGGATGAATCACGAACCGAATCTCGTAGCGAAGGAGCCCGGCCGGATCGAGCGGATTCGGGGCCGAATGTGTCGTGTCGCGAAGATTTTTTTCGTGAACTGCATCCGGATGGCAACGTGACGCGTACCTCATATACGACCTGGCGATTCCGCCTGGCCGCTTTTTCTGCGAGGTGTCTATGCCATTTCCATTCAAGACCGCACTGTGTGCTTCACTGCTTGTCGCCCTTGCCTCCGGCCAAGCGGGCGCTTCAAGTCACCGCGAGGCCCCTTTCACCGCCGCTCACCCCAAGATCGACGGCACCGACTTTTACATGTTCCGCAGCTATGAAGCGGGTCGCGATGCCTACGTGACCCTGATTGCGAACTATATTCCGCTGCAGGATGCCTACGGCGGTCCGAATTATTTTTCGATGGATCCCAATGCGCTCTACGAAATCGAGATCGACAATCACGGCGACGCCAAGGAACACCTCACCTTTCAGTTCCGCTTTACCGAAACCTATCAGAACGCAGCGCTGAACATCGGCGGCAAAAGCGTTCCGGTTCCGCTCATCAATATTGGCCCGATCGGTCCGGGCGTAACCGACGGCGACGCGAACAAGAATCTGATCGAAACCTACACGGTGAACGTCGTGCAGGGCGATCACACTCACAGCAACGGCACGTTGGCGACAAATCTGACCAGCGGCGGCACTACGTTCCGCAAGCCGTTCGACAACATCGGCAACAAGTCGATCGCCGATTATCCGACCTACGCCAACAACCACATCTTCTCGATCGGCCTTCCCGGATGCAACACACCGGGGCGCGTATTCGTGGGCCAGCGCAAGGATCCATTTGCGGTCAACCTCGGCGAGATTTTCGACTTGGTCAATTTGAATCCGGTCGGCTCGCCCTCGGCAAAACCGAACGCGATCGGCGACAAGAACGTGACTTCGATTGCGCTCGAAGTACCGATCGCCTGTCTGACCAGTGGCAATGAGCCGGTGATCGGCGCGTGGACCACGGCGAGCCTGCATCAGGGCCGGGTGCTCAATCCCGCTCCTGCCGGTGTCGTTGGCAGCGGCGGACAAGGCAAACCCACCGAAGTCGTTGGCGGCGCGTGGACCCAGGTTTCGCGTCTGGGCATGCCCCTGGTCAACGAAGTCGTGATCGGACTGCCGGACAAGGATCGCTTCAACGCCAGCCAACCCAGAGACGACGGCCAGTTCGCGAACTATGTAACCAACCCGACCTTGCCGGCGCTATTGCAAGTCCTGTTCGGCGTGCATGCACCGACCACACCGCGTGCCGACCTGGTTGCGGTATTTCTTACCGGTGTCCCGGGATTGAATCAGCCCAAGAACGTCACCGCATCGGAAATGTTGCGTCTGAACACCATGATCGCAGCAATTCCAGCGGCGCAACAGAACACGCTCGGCGTGCTTGGCGGCGACATCTCGGGTTTCCCGAACGGGCGTCGTCCCGGCGATGATGTCGTGGATATCTCGCTGCGCGCGGCGATGGGTGTCTTGCTGTCGGTTGCTCAGGCTCCGGACGGTCAGTTGCCTTACACGGATCAAACATCCCTGTCGGCCACGGATTTCGGCTCGACCTTCCCTTATATCAATGCCCCGTTACCCGGGTCTCCGTAATCCTGCAAACGGCGTCGCCGTCAGTGAGGTGAAGTATGAAACTTCAAGTTCTCTTGTGCGCAATGCTGGCCGTGGTCAGTGCGAACTCCATGGCTGCGGCTAACGGCAAGGACCCGGTGACCAAGCCGGCCCTGCCCACCGCCGCCGCCGCGGCAGCGGCATCCCAATCGCCACACGGGCCGTACTATGTGGAGTTCGGCGAGTTTGTATACGGGCTGCTGGCGTTGCGGAAATCCGACCACTCCGATCCAGTCGACGTCAACGACCTGTCCATAGAACTTGTCTATGACGACGCCAGCTATTGGTTCGATCTTGTTCTCTAGCAGCGCCAGTGCTCGTTTCGTTGCGGCGGCATTTGCCGCCGCAATGGGGCTGACCAGCGCGGACGCCATCGGCGCACCGCGTGTGCCCGCGGACGATGGTGTCGTCGTGGAGCAACTTCCGAAATCCTTCCTCGCGCTTAGGCGATTGCAGCCCGGCAACGCGACCAGCAACGCACCGGCCAGTCTTGAAGACGCGCTGGCCAACGCGCGCCGCTATATCGAACTGGGCCAGACCTATTCCGATCCACGTGCCTACGGTTATGCGCAGTCGGCGCTTGGCAAGTGGTGGAGCGCCGATCCCGCACCGACACAGGTGCTGGTGATGCGCGCGCGCATCCTGCAGTTCCGGCATGAATTTCCCGCCGCCTTGGCGCAACTCGAAGCAGCGTTACGCGTCGATCAGTTCGATCCTGACGCATGGTTGCTGTTCGCCAGCATTTCGCAAGTGCAGGGCAATGTGCGCGCCGCGCGCAGCGCCTGCATGAAACTTATTCCGATGGCCGATCCCGTGGTCGGCGCGACGTGCGCGGCTTCCACCGCGGCGCTCGGCGGCCGCAGCGAAGACGCCGAGGCGCTGCTGGCCAAGACGCTGACCGAAGCGACCGCCACTTCGCCCGCCGAACGCACCTGGGCCTGGACCACGCTGGCCGAGATGCGCGCACGCAGTGGCGAAAACGCGGGCGCGGAGGATGCATTCAAGCAAGCGCTGCAGATCTCGGCGGACGACGTCTATGCGCGCGCGGCGTACGCGGACCTGCTGCTGGATCTGGATCGTTCGGGTGAAGTACGCGCCCTGTTGCGCGATCCGACTCAGGCCGACGCCTTGTTGCTGCGCGCGACGATTGCCGCGCAGCGCGATCACGATGCCGATGCAAAGTCGTTGCAGGACAATCTCGCCGGGCGTTTCGCCGAGGCGCGCACGCGCGGCGATCAAACCCACTTGCGCGAACAAGCCCGTCTCGCGCTAGAAGTCGAACACGATGCGAAACGCGCGCTCGATCTCGCCCAGCGCAATTTCAAGGTTCAACAAGAACCAGCGGACGTGCGCATCCTGCTCGAAGCCGCGCAAGCCGCCGGCGATAACCAGGCCGCGCAACCCGCGATCGACTGGCTGCAGCGCACCGGAATTGCCGCGCCGCGTCTGCGACAACTCGCGCGCGCCGCAACAGAAGGCCGCGCGGGATGAAAACCCTGCTACGCATCGTGTTTGCCTTGCTTTGCGCGACTGCGGCGAACAACGCGCTCGCGCACAAGCCCAGCGATAGTTATCTGATCCTGCGCGCCGCAGCGGGCGACAACGTGATCCACGGGCAATGGGACATCGCCCTGCGCGATCTGGAAATCGCGGTGCAACTGGATACGAATCGCGATGGCGCTATCACCTGGGGCGAAGTGAGAACGCGTCGGACGGAGCTTTTCGCCCATGCGTTCGCACATCTCGCGTTGCTCGCCGATGGCGGCTCATGTCCGCTCTCTGCGGGCGACTTGCTCGTCGACGATCACAGCGACGGTGCGTATGCAGTGCTGCGCTTCAGCGCGCAGTGCGCTGCCGCGCCGCGTGCGATCGAGGTGAATTATTCGCTGCTGTTCGATCTGGACCCGACCCATCGCGGCCTGCTTCGACTCGATAGCGACGGCGGCTCGCGCAGCGCGGTGCTTTCGCCCGAGCAAGCCACGCAGACCTTCACCCTGGCCGAGACCTCGCGCGTGGCCACGTTTCTGCAGTTCGTGCGCAACGGTGTGCATCACATCTGGATCGGCTACGACCATATGCTGTTCCTGATCTCGTTGCTGTTGCCGTCCGTGTTGATCCGGCGCAACGGACGCTGGGCTCCGGTCGGCACCTTGCGTAGCGCCTTGCTCAGCGTGCTCGCGGTGGTCACCGCATTCACTGTCTCGCATACGATCACCTTGACGATGGCAGCGCTCGGCGTGGTCAGCCTGCCTTCGCGTCTGGTCGAATCTGGCATCGCCTTGTCAGTGATGCTCGCCGCGCTCAACAATATCTGGCCCCAGGTCACCCGCCGCGTCTGGCTGCTCGCGTTCGGATTCGGCCTCGTGCACGGCTTCGGCTTTGCCAGCGTACTCGCCGACCTCGGCCTGCCGCGCGACGCGCTGGCGCTCTCGCTCGCGGGTTTCAATATCGGGGTCGAAATCGGGCAATTGAGTGTCGTGCTGCTCGTCGTGCCGCTGATATTCCTGTTCCGCGCCAGGCCGTTCTATCGTCCCGCGGTCCTGGTCGGCGGCTCCTCCGTCATCACGCTCGTGGCGACTGTCTGGCTATTCGGACGCGTATTCGGATTCGGCCTGGGTTAGCCAAGCTTTTCAAAACACCAGCCGAACGATATAGCCAAACTGTTGCGTCGATCGCTTGAATCCGCAGTCGATAGCTGACGCTCCATCGCCGCCGCGAATTTTTCGTGAGTCAGCTATCGGCCCGAAGCCGTCGCTCGACTCGCTAGAGCCCCTGCCGGAGAGCGGACGCTCAGATTTGGCCGCTTCCGCGCTTGCGCACTGCGACGCAATTTCGCACACTCGCCAGTGACCGGGTCGCCTCCGGCACAGGGGGATGCGTTCGAGCATGAAGCGCAGCCTGTTCTCTGAACTGCGACGCCGCAATGTGTTCCGTGCGGCGGTGCTCTACATTGGCGCCGTCTGGGCGCTGACGCAGGGCATTGCACAGCTGACGCCCGTCGTAGGCGCGCCTGAGTGGGCCGCGCGTTGGTTCCTCGTCGCCGCGATTATCGGCTTCCCGTTCTGGATCGCGTTCGCCTGGTTCTTCGAGTTCACCCCGGAGGGCATCAAGCGCGAGAGCGAGGTCGAGCCGCACGAGTCGATCACGCACCACACCGGGCGCAAGCTCGACTTCGCGATCATCGGGGTGTTGGCGATTGCCGTTGTCTTGCTGGTGACCGACCGCTTCGTGCTGCATCACGGCGTCAACGAGGAAGCCGCAGTCCCGATCGCCGTGCATTCGATCGCGGTGCTGCCGTTCGTGAACATGAGCGACGAGAAGTCGAACGAGTACTTCTCCGACGGCATCTCGGAAGAGCTGCTGAACCTGCTGGCGAAGATTCCGCAGCTGCAGGTGACGGCGCGCACATCGTCGTTCGCGTTCAAAGGCAAGGAGACGGGCATACCCGAGATCGCACGCACGCTGCACGTTGCCAATGTGCTAGAAGGTTCGGTGCGCAAGTCCGGCAATGCCGTCCGGATCAC
>DASRTK010000005.1:0-7592 GCA_035655975.1 Rudaea sp. | reverse complement strand
TCGATGTTGTAGAACTGCGCGAGCGGCAGCGCCGGCGAGAACCAGGTCTTGCCGCCGTCGGAACTGAGGTCGACCCCGCCGTCGTTGCCCGCGATCATGCGGCGCGTGTCGGTCGGATCGATCCAGATGTCGTGGTTGTCGCCGTGGTGCAGGCTCCTTACCGCAATGAAGCTCTTGCCGCCGTCGAGCGTCTTGACCATGTTGACCTGCGGAAACCAGACGATGTCCGCATTGTTCGGGTCGATCGTCATCGTCGAGTAGTACCAGGCACGCTGCCGCAGCACGCGCGCGCCGCTGGCGCGTTCCCAGTTCTCGCCGCCGTCGTCAGAGCGGAACAGTCCGCCGTCGGTCGCCTCGATCAGTGCGTAGACGCGACTCGAATCCGAGCGGGCGACGGCGACGCCGATCTTGCCGAGTTCGCCGGCCGGAAGGCCGTGCTCGGTGATCTGTTTCCATGTATCGCCGCCGTCGTCGGAACGATACAGGCCGCTCCCGGGACCACCCGAGGTCATCGTCCACGGGAAGCGCTTGGCCTGCCACATGCCGGCGAACAGCACGCGCGGCCGGGTCGGATCGATGGCGATGTCGGACGCGCCGGTCAGTTCGTCCTTGAACAACACGCGCTCCCACTTCTTGCCGCCATCGCGCGTGCGGTAGACGCCGCGCTCCTGGCTCGGACCGAACGGCGAGCCGAACACGGCGGCATAGGCGATGTCCGCGTTGTGCGGATCGACCGCGACCGTCCCGATCTGGCCGTGCGTCTTCCACACCTGATTCCAGCTTTTTCCGGCATCGGTCGACTTGAAGATGCCGGTGCCGAACGCGACGTTGCCGCGCATGTTCGCCTCGCCGGTGCCGACATACAACACGCTCGGATCAGACGGCGCGATCGCGATCGATCCGGTGTTCGCGTTCGCCGCTTCGTCGAACACCGGCTTGAAGTCGCGGCCGCCGTTTTCGCTCTTCCAGATTCCGCCCTGCGCGGCGGCCAGATAGAACGTCAGCGGATCGCCCGGCACGCCGGTCACGCGGTCGACGCGTCCGCCAATCGGCGGACCGATCGTGCGGAATTTCAGCGCGCCATACGCTTTGGGCTTCTCTTCTGCGGTAGCCGACTTGCCTGCGGGTTTGCTGTCCCCCGCTGCAACTACGGCCGTGGCTATCGCAGCAACGAGAACTACGGTGACGGCAATGCGTGCAAGCATGCAACTCCCCTAAGATGTGCGGATCAATGGCGCGAATCGACGCACGCTAGACAGGAGCGGGCGCGGCGTCAATAGGCAGTGGCGATTCCAGCGCGCTACGTCACGGTATGTGGGTGCATATGCCCGGACTGCGGCTGCACTTGTATCCGAATTCCAGTGAGCACCCGAGCAGCCATCGCCGAACCGTGTTGCCGACATTGCGGAACGCGTTGCAGGCCTTCAAGCCTTCGCCTCAAACTCGGATCAGGCAAAACACGGACCCAGTTCACGCACCTCGACCGTGGCCCACTGCGCCGCCGGACATTGGCCGGCGATCGCGATGGCCTGCGCTTCGTCATCGCAGTCGAGCAGGAAGAAACCGCCGACGAGTTCCTTGGCCTCGGCGAACGGTCCATCGATGCGCATGCGCTGGCCTTCGCGCACCTTGACGCGGACGCCATCGGTCTTCAGCGATTCGGTCGCGCGCAACAGGCCGCGCGACTTCAGGTCCGCGGCGAACGCAAGCATGCTCTCGTAGGCCTGCGTGCCTTGCTCGGGCGTGCGCTCGGCGCGCTGGCCGTGCGGCTCCATGATCAACAGCATGTAGGACATCGCGTACTCCTCTGATAATGAATTTGCGTGCTACCGGATGCGGCGATGATGCTAATTCGGGACCGCTGCTGCTGCGCGCTGCAGGAGCAGGTCCCGCTCGCGCGCGTTGCGCGTCAGCGCGGCGGCGCGTTCGAATTCGGCACGCGCTTCCGCGCCGCGGCCGAGCTTGCCGAGCAGATCGCCACGCACGCTCGGCAGCAGGTGATAGGACTGCAACGACGGCTCGTCGGCGAGCGTGTCGACGAGGTCGAGTCCGGTTTGCGGCCCGAACGCCATCGCCAGCGCGACGGCGCGATTGAGCTGCACGATCGGCGACGGCGCCCGCTCGGCCAACTCCGCGTACAGCTCCGCGATCATCGCCCAGTCGGTCTGATCGGCAGCACGCGCGCGCGCGTGACATGCCGCGATCGCCGCCTGCAGTGCGTATGGCCCGCGCGTGCTGTTGAGCCGGTCCGCGCGTTCGAGCGCGGCGAGTCCACGGCCGATCAGCAGATAGTCCCACTGCGCGCGATTCTGCTCGAGCAGCAGCACCGGTGCACCGCCCGGACCGACTCGCGCGCGCAAGCGCGAAGCCTGCAACTCCATCAGTGCGACCAGGCCGTGAACTTCGGCTTCAGCCGGCATCAATCCGGCAAGCACGCGTCCGAGGCGCAGAGCGTCCTCGCACAGGCCGGGCCGCAGCCAATCGTCGCCGGCGGTCGCCGTGTAGCCTTCATTGAAAATCAGGTAGACGACCTGGAGCACGGAAGCGAGTCGTTCGGCGAGCTCATTCGCGGTCGGCACCTCGAACGCAACGTGCGCGTCGGCCAGCGTGCGCTTGGCGCGCACGATGCGCTGGGCAATGGTCGGTTCGGGGACCAGGAACGCGCGCGCGATTTCCTCGGTCGTCAGGCCGCCGAGCAGGCGCAAGGTCAGCGCCAGGCGCGCCTCTGTCGAAAGCAGCGGGTGGCAGGCGATGAACATCAGCCTGAGCAGGTCATCGCCAATCTGGTCGTCGAGCGCGTCCACGTCACTGGCAAGTTTCGGTGCCGCTTGTTCAAGTTGCGCTTCGATCTCGCGCGTGAGCTGGTCTTCCTTGCGCTGGTGCAGCTTGCTTCGTCGCAGCAGGTCGATCGCGCGATGCTTCGCAGTGCTCATCAGCCACGCGCCGGGATTGTCCGGCACGCCTTCGCGCGGCCAGCGCTCGAGCGCGGCGAGATGTGCGTCCTGCATCAATTCCTCGGCCAGCCCGACATCGCGGACGATGCGCGTGAGCCCGGCGACGAGCCGGGCTGACTCGATGCGGAAAATGGCCTCGATTGCTCGATGGGGATCGGTCGCCGTCATGGCGAGCGATCAGAGCATCAAGCGCGAAAATCATCAAGAGCCAATGTCTTCCGGCCCGCGAAAGCGTGCCGTTTCAGCAATCCTTGCCACCTTCCATGATCTGGTACGTGATGCACTCGCCGTCGCCGGCCACTTCGAGGAAGCGCCTGGCGCCATCGATCGCGGCTTCGCGCGTGGGGTACTCGAGCATGGCAAAGCCGCCGATGAGTTCCTTGGATTCGACATAGGGCCCGTCGATCACGCTGCTCTTGCCGCTGCTGCGGCGAACGACGGCGCCGTTGTGCGCCAGCGACAAGAAGCCGCCGCCGGAAAGAAATTCGCCGCGCTTGATTGCGTCCCCGACAAACGCATCCATTGCTTCCTTCTCCTTGCCAGTCGGCTGGTGCGCTGGATTCGTCTTCGCGTCGGGAACGTAGATGCTGAAAAATTTCATGCCATTTTCTCCTTGGTCGCTTGAGTTGGTGGCGCTCAACGCGCCGAACGCCGGTTGATCTGGGCGACTTTCGCGCGCTGGCGCTCTTCCTGCTCGCCCAGTTCGGGCGTGAATTCCACGCCGAAGTCCTCGGCCTCGAAGACGCGCCGGATCTCGATCTCGGACTCGCCCGTCTCGAACGGATTCGGGCAGCGCTTGACCCACTCGATCGCCTCTTCCATCGACTTGCACTGCCACAGCCAGAAGCCGGCGACCAGTTCCTTGGTCTCCGCGAACGGCCCGTCGACGACGGTGCGCTTGCTGCCGTTGAACCTGACCCGCGCACCCTTCGAACTCGGGTGCAGGCCCTCGCCCGCCAGCATGATGCCGGCCTTGACCAGTTCCTCGTTGAACTTGCCCATGTCGGCGAGCAGCCTTTCGCTCGGCATAACGCCGCTTTCGCTTTCCTTTGTCGCCTTTACCATCACGATGAATCGCATGATCTTCTCCTGTTGGTCGGATGAGTCCGATTGGATGAGCCGGAATCAGCCGGATTTTTTCCGGCTCTCGCTGATTACGTCGAACGGAGGGTGGGGGAATCGACACGCGGCGAAAAATTATTTTGCGGCGTGAGCGGCGCTGCTGGCCCCGCTGTTGCACTCGTAGGGTGGGCCTTGGCCCACCGTCTTTGGGCCTTGGCCCACCGTCTTTGGGCCTTGGCCCACCGTCTTTGGGCCTTGGCCTACCGCTGCGCCTTGGCCCACCGTCTTTTGTTGAGCATGAGGAGAAAGCGGTGGGCCAAGGCCCGCCCTACGCACCGTTCACTGCGCGCAAGCACTCCCCGAACAGCCGCATCGCGGCTTCGAGGTCGGCCGGCGGCAAGTCGGCGTAGCCCAAGATCAGCCCAGGGCGTGTCGACGGCTTCATGTAGTAGGGGGCTATCGAGTAGACACCGAGCCCGCGATCGCGCGCGCGTTCGATCAGCTCGCGTGCCTGCGCATGGCGCAGCCGCGGCAGCCATGCGACCACGTGCATGCCGGCGCTCGAGTCGGCGATCTCGACAGCATCACCCGCGTGCCGGCGCAGTGCAGAGAGCAGCGCCGCGCGACGCGTCTTGAGCGTCTTCGCGGTCGCGCGCAAGTGGCGCTCGAACGCGCCGCTGGCGATCAGGCGCGCCAGCGCCGCCTGCTCGATCGCCGGGCAGCCGCGGTCCGACAGCCATTTCGCCGCGACGAACGCGTCGCGCAGGCCGGCCGGCAACACCATGTAGCCCAGGCGCAGCGACGGGAACAGTACTTTGGAAAAAGTACCAATGTATATTACGCGCCCGGCGCGATCGAGTGACTTCAGAGCCGCAAGCGGACGCGCGTCGTAGCGGAACTCGCCGTCGTAGTCGTCTTCGATCAACCAGGACCCCACGCGCTCGGCCCAGGCGAGCAATTCCATGCGCCGGGCGAGGCTCAGCACCGCGCCCGTCGGGAACTGGTGCGACGGCGTCACGATCGCCAGGCGAGCCGACGTGCGTTGCGGCAGATCGTCCGTGACCAAGCCATCGCGATCGACGCGGCAGCCGAGGACCTCGGCACCGCTCGCCAGCAGGATCTGGCGCGCGCCCTGGTACTGGGGGTCCTCGATCACGACCTGGTCGCCCTCGTCGAGCAGTACATCGGCGGCAAGCGTGAACGCCTGCTGCGTGCCGCTGACGATCAGCACGTCATCGGGCGAAGCCACGATGCCGCGCCGCCGCGCGAGGTAGTCGCAGACCTGCTCGCGCAGGCTGAGCAAACCGGCCGGGTCGGGATAGTCAGTGAACGCATGGGCCGCGGCGTGGTTCAACTCGCGCCGCCATGCGCTGGCGAGTTGCGGATTGGTCATCGGCACGCCGTACTGCAGGTTGTAGCGCAGGCCGCGATGCTGGCGGCCCGGAATCGACTGGTCGTACAAATCGCGCATGCGCTGGCCGCGCCGTGACAAACGCGACGCCCTGGTCTCCGCCTTGCGCGGTGTTGCCGGCCGAATGGGTGCCGGCTGCGGGACGACAGCGCCCTGCGCGAATTCCGCGACGTAGCAGCCAGAACCGATGCGCCCCTCGATGAATCCCTCGGCGGCAAGCTGTTCGTACGCGGCCAGCACGGTGTTGCGCGACAGGTCGAGGTCGCGCGCCAGCGAACGTGTCGCCGGCAGGCGCGTGGCCGGCGCGCAGCGTCCGGTCAGGATTGCATTCTTCAGGGCGCGCGTGAGCTGCGCGTAGCGCGGTCCCTGGCTGTCGAGCTGGAGAAACATCGTGGCTCCCTAAAATTTGAAAATGGCGGCCCTTGTTGAGACCAATCTGCAGCCTTAAGCTCGCTTCGTCAAGTGAGCCTTTTGCACACTCGGATCGAATTTCCCGCACAATGTATAGCGCTGCCTTCATCTTCGAACCCGGCACTTACGACGCGCGGTTTCACGAACTCAACGCGCTGATCGATGCGGCCGCGCGCGCTACGCCCGGCTATCTGGGCGTCGAGTCGTGGCGGTCGCCGGACGGAAGCCGCGCGAACGCAACCTATTACTGGGACTCGCTCGAGGCGCTGCGCGAATTCTCGACTCACCCGAAGCACGTCGAAGCCAAACGCGAATACCAGCGCTGGTATCGTGGCTATCACATCGTGATTTCCGAAGTCGTCAAGTCTTACGGCGATGGAGCTTTCGCCCATTTCACGCCGAACCTGCGCGCGGCGCGCGCGCCCGCGACGAGCGGAAATTCCTGAGCATCGCCACTGGACCGGACCTCGACCATGCCCATAAGCATCCGACACGCCACGGTCCACGACCTCGATGTCGTCGTCCCGCTGTTCGATGCCTATCGAGGCTTCTACGGCCGGCCTTCGGATCCTGCACGCGCGCGCGCTTTCCTCGCCGAGCGCTTCGCGCATCATGAATCGGCCATCTTCCTCGCATTCGATGAGAGCGACGCCATAGGCTTCACCCAGCTCTATCCGGTGTTCTCGTCCGTGAGTTGCACGCGAAAGTATTTGCTGAACGATCTGTTCGTCGTTCCCGCCGTGCGGCGCAGCGGTGCGGGCCGCGCTCTGCTGGTCGCTGCTGCTGACTTCGCCCGTGCGCAAGGCGCCGCATCGCTTTCGTTGTCGACCGGCGTGAACAACACGACGGCGCAACAACTGTACGAATCGCTCGGCTGGACACGCGACGAGTCGTATTACGAATACAACCTCTCTCTGTAGGAGTTCCAGGCATGTCGTGGCCCGCGCCCGTAACGCTGCAAGGCACGATCGTTACAATCGAACCGTTGCGCATCGAACACCACGACGGACTCGTCGACGCCGTCAAGGATGGCGAACTGTGGAAGCTGTGGTACACGAAGGTGCCGTCGCCGGATGCAATGCGCGCCGACATCGAACGGCGTCTCGGCCTGCACGAGAAAGGCAGCATGCTGCCGTTTGCCGTCATCGACAATGCAACGCGGCGCATCGTCGGCGCGACGACCTACATGAACATCGACGCGGAAAACCGGCGCGTCGAGATCGGCGGCACATGGTATGCGCAGAGCGTGCAGCGCACGGGACTCAATACCGAATGCAAGCGCCTGCTCCTGACGCACGCTTTCGAGACGCTCGGCTGCATCGCGGTCGAATTTCGCACCAGCCACTTCAACCGCGCCAGCCGGCGCGCGATCGAACGCCTCGGCGCAAAGCTCGACGGCATCCTGCGCAGCCATCAATTGGCGCCGCACGGATCGCTGCGCGACACTTGCGTCTACAGCATCATCGCCGCTGAATGGCCAGGCGTGCGCGCGAACCTCGACTGGATGTTGCAGCTGCCACGCTCCACGCGTAGTTGATCAGACTCTGGCAAGCGCCATGGCGCTTGCCGTAGGATGCGCGCCTCGCTCCTCGCAGGCCGCATTCGATGACTGTTCCAAAACGCCGCTCGACAATCGGCCTCTGGCTTGGATTCGCCACGGCCATGATGAGCGCACTCGCGGGCGGCGCTGTTTGGTGCGTGCTGGTGCTGCGCACCGGCTACGAACTCACCTGGTTCGCACTCGTTTGCGCGAT
>DASRTK010000004.1:0-6721 GCA_035655975.1 Rudaea sp. | reverse complement strand
CGCCGGCTCGTGCGCCTGACGAATGCGCTGTTCGGCTGGCTGCCGGGCGGCCTGGCGATCGTGTCGATTTGCGCCTGCACCTTGTTCACGGCGTTTACCGGCGCGACCGGCGTGACCCTGGTCGCGCTTGGCGCGGTTCTGTACCCGGCCTTGCGCCACGCGCAATACCCGGAACGCTTTTCGCTCGGGTTGCTCACCTGTTCTGGCAGCCTCGGGCTGTTGCTGGTCCCATCGATGCCATTGATCCTGTACGGTGTCGTCGCACAACAGTTCCATACGACGCCACCGGTCGCGATCGACGCGTTGTTCAAGGCCGGCCTGCTGCCGTGCCTGCTGATGATCATTGTGCTGTCGGTATACAGCGCCTGGATCGCGCGCGGGCTGCCCAGACCCGCGCGCACGAGCAGGCGCGAAGTGTGGGCGGCAGTCAAGGATGCCGCCTGGGAGCTGCCGCTGCCATTCGTGGTCCTGGCCGGCATCTATTCGGGCAAGCTCGCCGCTTCGGAAGCGGCGGCGGCGACCGCCCTGTACGTGCTGATCGTGACCGTTCTGATCCGGCGCGAAATCCGCCTGCCCGAATTGCCGCGCGTGATTCGCGAGGCGATGCTGCTGGTCGGCGCGATCCTCATCGTGCTCGGCTTCTCGCTGGCGCTGACGAACT
This sequence comes from Rudaea sp., assembly GCA_035655975.1. Lineage (GTDB taxonomy): Bacteria > Pseudomonadota > Gammaproteobacteria > Xanthomonadales > Rhodanobacteraceae > Rudaea. The sequence continues at coordinate 6,060 of DASRTK010000004.1, read as the reverse complement.
GGCTGATCGATGGCGAGGTGCCCGAGAAACTGTTCACGCTGATGAAGGCAGGCATCGACAGCAGGATCGGTTTCCTGCTTCTGCTCAATGCATTCCTGCTGGTATTCGGCATGCTACTCGAGGGTTTTCCGGCGATCATCATCCTCGTCCCGCTGGTCCTGCCGGTGGCGCTGCACTACGGCGTCGATCCGGTCCATCTGGGCATCATTTTCCTGGCGAACCTGCAGATCGGCATCTTCCTGCCGCCGGTCGGCATGAACATCTTCATTGCCAGCGCGCGTTTCGGCCGGCCGCCGACGTCGATCATCCGCGCCAGCCTGCCGTTCTATGCGCTGCTGATGCTCTGCGTGTTGATCATCACCTACTGGCCCGACCTGTCACTGGTTCTGGTGCGCTGACCTGCGCGCTGCGCACGCACTTTGCACCGGGCCGCGACCGCTGCGATGAACTGCTTTATGCTCTGCGTCTGGGGCCGACTCGTCGGCCGGGCGAGGAGCATCCTGCATGGATCACACTCTTTCCTTGCGTTCGATTTCGACGTTCGAGGATCTCGATCGCAACGATCTGTTGTCGCTTTCGAACGAATTGCAACGTCGCCCGTTCAAGGCCGGCGAAACGATCTTCACCCAGGGTGACCCGGGCAGTGCGATGTATATCGTCGAGAGCGGCGAGGTGCGCATCCATCTTTCCGGGAACATGCCGCAGCCGCTTTCGCTGCGCAGCCTGCGTCCCGGGGAATTTTTCGGCGAACTGTCGATGTTCGACAAGCAGCCGCGCAGCGCCAGCGCGGTAGCCACGGCCGACACGGTGCTGCTGGAGTTGCGCCACGACGCCTTCGAGTCCTACCTGTCGAAACGGCCGCGCGTGGCGATGACGATATTTCGCACGATGAGCCTGCGCCTGCGCGAAACCAATTCGATGCTTTCCGGCCAGGCGGCGCGCAACGTCGACGAAGAGTTCGATCGCAACCTCACCTGGAGTGATCGCCTTGCCGACGCGGTAGCGAAACTCAACGGCAGTTGGGCTTTCATCAGTATTCTGCTGAGTTTTACTTTCCTCTGGTGCGCGGTCAATTCGGGGATTGTGATGGGGTCGCCGCCGGATCCGTATCCCTATAGCTTGTTCAATCTGCTGCTCGGCATCCTCGTCGGGCTGCAGGGTCCTCTGATCATGATGAGCCAAAACCGCCAGGGGCTGAAGGACCGCGCGCGCGCCGATACCGACTTCAAGGTCAACCTCAAGAACGAACTGAACATCGAGCGGTTGCTGCGCGAACTGGCCGACTTGCGCGCAGAGGTCAAATCCAGACGCCACAGTTGAGCGGCCGCGGCTGGCCCGCCGCAGGGCAAGCCTGGCGCGGCCATCAGGGCCTGGTGCGGACGCTTGCTGGAATGCCTTCTCTGGCACGAAACCGCCGCGCCCGGTATAATGGAACGCTTTAACCGACGAGGAATGTGGCCGATGCGCATCCTCACTGAAGCGCTCACTTTCGACGACGTCTCGCTCGTTCCTGCCTACTCGAACGTTCTGCCGCGCGACGTCAGCCTTGCCACGCCACTCACGCGTGGAATCCGCCTGAACATCCCGATCCTCTCGGCCGCGATGGACACGGTCACCGAGGCGCGGCTGGCCATCACCATGGCGCAATGCGGCGGCATCGGCATCATCCACAAGAACATGCCGGTGGCCCAGCAGGCCAACGAAGTGCGCATCGTCAAGAAATTCGAGGCCGGCGTGATCCGCGATCCGATTACGGTGACGCCGGACACGTCGATTCGTGAAGTCATGCAGATCACGCGCGCCGCGAACATTTCCGGGGTTCCGGTCGTCGACGGCGAACAGCTCGTCGGCATCGTGACGAATCGCGACCTGCGCTTCGAGAAGAGGCCCGAGGACCCGGTGCGCAACATCATGACGCGCAAGGACAAGCTCGTGACGGTCAAGGAAGGCGCGAGCGAGGACGAGGTGCTGGCGCTGCTGCACAAGTACCGCATCGAGAAAGTCCTCGTCGTGAACGATGCGTTCCAGCTGCGCGGCTTGATCACGGTCAAGGACATCCAGAAGGCGCGCGACAATCCGGATTCGGCCAAGGACAGCCACGAGCGTCTGCGCGTCGGCGCGGCGGTCGGCGTCGGCGGCGACACCGAAGATCGGGTCGGCGCACTCGTCACAGCCGGCGTGGACCTGATCATCGTCGACACGGCACACGGCCATTCTCAAGGCGTCATCGACCGCGTGCGCTGGGTCAAGCGGCAATTTCCACAAATGCAGGTGATCGGCGGCAACATCGTGACGGCGGACGCCGCCAGGGCACTCGTCGACGCCGGCGCGGACGCAGTCAAGGTCGGCATCGGTCCCGGTTCGATCTGCACGACGCGCATCGTCGCTGGCGTCGGCGTGCCGCAGATCACGGCGGTAAGCATGGTCGCCGAAGCAATCCGCGACAGCGGCGCCGGCCTGATCGCCGATGGCGGCATCCGTTATTCCGGAGACATTGCCAAGGCGCTCGCCGCGGGCGCGAACTGCGTCATGATCGGCGGCATGTTCGCCGGCACGGAAGAGGCGCCGGGCGAAGTCGAGCTGTACCAGGGGCGTTCGTACAAGAGCTATCGCGGCATGGGTTCGCTCGGTGCGATGCAGCTGGGCTCCAAGGATCGATACTTCCAGGACGACACCGACGCCGACAAGCTTGTGCCGGAAGGCATTGAAGGCCGTGTGCCGTATCGCGGACCGCTGCGGAACATCGTGCATCAACTCGTCGGCGGCCTGCGCGCCGCGATGGGCTACGTCGGCTGTGCGACAGTCGAGGACATGCACGCGAAACCGCATTTCGTGCGCGTCACCGGCGCCGGCATGCGCGAGTCCCATGTGCACGACGTGACGATCACGAAGGAAGCGCCGAACTACCGGTTCGAATGATCGCGATGGCGCGATCATTCGAACAGGGACGAGGGGCGAGGGGCGAGCGAACGGCCCCTCGCAGCATTTTCCTGTTCTTTCCCTCGTCGCTCGTCCCTCGTCCCTCGCCCCTATGACAAATATCCACAGCGACAAAATCCTCATCCTCGACTTCGGCGCGCAGTACACGCAGCTGATCGCGCGGCGTATTCGTGAGATTGGCGTCTACTGCGAGATCTGGGCCTGGGATCACGATCCCGCCGAGATCGCGAAATTCGCGCCGAAAGGCATCATCCTTTCCGGCGGACCCGAGTCGACGACCGAAGGCGAGTCGCCGCGCGCGCCGCAACGCGTATTCGACGGCGGCAGCCCGCTGCTCGGCATCTGCTACGGCATGCAGACAATGGCGGTGCAACTCGGCGGCAAGACCGAAGCCGAGCACACGCGCGAGTTCGGTCACGCCGACCTCAGTGTGACGGCGCCATCCAAGTTGTTCGAAGGTATCGGAGAGAGGGCTGAGGGACCAGGGCTGAGGGCCGAAGATCACGAGCAGCTTGCCGCGAATGACGCGAGTCTTGAGCAACCTCTGGAAAGACACCAATCTGGCAACATCACCAGCCCTCAGCCCGCGGCCCTCAGCCCTGGCTTCTCCGTCTGGATGTCGCATGGTGACCGCGTCACCGCCGCGCCACCTGGGTTCACCGTCACGGCACGCACGAGCGATCTTCCGATCGCCGCCATGGCGGACGAGGAACGGCGTTGGTACGGCGTGCAGTTTCATCCCGAAGTCACGCACACGCAGCACGGCGACGAGATTCTCCGGCGCTTCGTTGTCGACATCTGCGGCTGCAGCACGCTTTGGACCTCGGCAAACATCATCGACGATGCGGTCGAACGCGTGCGCGCGCAGGTCGGCAACGGTCACGTGCTGCTTGGACTCTCCGGTGGTGTCGACTCGTCCGTTGTCGCGGCGCTGCTCAAGCGCGCGATCGGCGAACAGCTGACCTGTGTGTTCGTCGACACCGGACTGCTTCGCTACCGCGAGGGCGACCAGGTCATGGCCACGATGGCGGAGCATATGGGCGTCAAGGTCATCCGCGTCGATGCGGCCGACCGCTACTTCGCCGCGCTGGCCGGTGTCGGCGATCCTGAAGCCAAGCGCAAGATCATCGGTCGGCTGTTCATCGAAATCTTCGACGAGGAATCGGCGAAGCTGCGCGACAACGAGTGGCTCGCGCAAGGCACGATCTATCCGGACGTGATCGAGTCCGCCGGCAGCAAGACCGGCAAGGCGCACGTGATCAAGTCGCACCACAACGTCGGCGGCCTGCCAGAGGGCATGCGCTTCAAGCTGATCGAGCCGCTGCGCGAATTGTTCAAGGACGAAGTGCGGCGGATCGGCGTCGAACTCGGCCTGCCGCGCGAGATGGTTTATCGCCACCCGTTCCCGGGACCAGGCCTGGGCGTGCGCATGCTTGGCGAGGTCAAGCGCGAATACGTCGAACTGTTGCAGCGCGCCGACGACATCTTCATCGGCGAACTGCGTGCGGCCGGACTGTACGACAAGGTCAGCCAGGCTTTTGCCGTATTCCTGCCGGTCAAGTCCGTCGGCGTCGTCGGCGATGCGCGCGCGTATGAGTGGGTCATCGCCCTGCGTGCGGTAGAAACGATCGATTTCATGACGGCCCACTGGGCGCATCTGCCGTACGACTTCCTGCAGAAAGTATCTAATCGAATAATCAATGAATTACGTGGTATTTCTCGCGTAGTTTATGACATAAGCGGCAAGCCGCCGGCGACGATCGAGTGGGAGTGATCGCGCCGACTTTTTGATGGGTGCGTCGGATCACCCTGGAGGTAACTTTCGGCCCATAGCGACAACTGCACGATACCGTACACTTCGTCGCTTGCCGTTTTTCAGGGATACGCATGTCGAAATTCTCGCTGGTTTTGATCTCGGCCGCCTTGACCGCATGCGCGACAGTACCTCCCGCCGGTAAAGTTTCTCCGACCGACGCGCCCGCACCAGCGGCACATTCCGTCGCATCGACCGGGCGAGATCCTTTCACCTCGACCTATCAGGCTGCGCCGGCTCCAGCGACCCTGATCCGCGGCGCAACAGTGCTCACGGGAACCGGGACTCGCATCGACGTCGGCGACGTGCTCATCGTGAATGGCCGCATCGAAGCAGTCGGCAAGAACCTGAGCGCGCCCGAAGGCGCAAACATCATCGAAGCGGCCGGCCGTTGGGTCACGCCCGGCATCATCGACATCCATTCGCACCTCGGCGTCTATCCGAGCCCGGGGCTCAAGGGACTTCAGGACGGTAACGAACTGACGAGTCCGGTCACGGCCAACGTCTGGGCCGAACATTCGATCTGGCCGCAAGATCCCGGTTTCGAGATGGCGCTCGAAGGCGGCGTGACGACGCTCGAGATCCTTCCGGGTTCCGGCAACCTGATCGGCGGACGCTCGGTCGTCGTCAAGAACGTGCACGCCACGACTTATCAGGCGATGAAATTCCCGGGCGCCCAGCAAGGCCTGAAAATGGCATGTGGCGAAAATCCCAAGCGCGTTTATGGCAGCAAGGGACAGGCGCCATCGACGCTGATGGGCGATGTCGCCGGTTACCGGCAGGCGTTCGCCGATGCGCAGGACTACAGGCGTCAATGGGAGAAGTACGACCGCGAACAGGCCGAGTATCAGAAGAAGAATTCGAGCGGCGCTGGCGGCAGCGACAGCGACAAGAAATCCACGCCACCGTCGCCGCCGAAACGCGACCTCAAGCTCGATACCCTCGCCGACGTTCTCAAGGGGGACATCCGCGTACAGATGCACTGCTACCGCGGCGACCAGATGGCGACGATGCTCGATGTCGCCGACGAGTTCGGTTTCAAGATCGTCGCGTTTCACCACGCGGTCGAGGCTTACAAGGTTGCAGATCTGCTCGCGAGCAAGGGCGTGTGCGCGGCGATGTGGGCCGACTGGTGGGGCTTCAAGGTCGAGGCATACGACGGCATCCAGGAAAACATCGCGATCGTCGATGCGCCCGCCGGCAGCTGCGCGATGTTGCATTCGGATTCCGAAGACGGCATCCAGCGCCTGAATCAGGAAGCCGCCAAGGCAATGTCGCGCGGTGTGCGCGCAGGCCTGGACATTCCA
>DASRTK010000003.1:0-3349 GCA_035655975.1 Rudaea sp. | reverse complement strand
GACGAAGATGCAGGCCGACGCGGCCGACGCGCTCGCGGTCGCGCTGACGCACGCGCATACGCGCGCGAGCATCGAGCGCATCGGCATCCCGCGCACGGCCTGGAGACGGCGGCGATGATCGGTCGGCTCAAGGGAGTCCTCGCCTCGAAGATGCCGCCGTGGCTGGTCGTCGACGTCGGCGGCGTCGGCTATGAACTCGAGGCGCCGATGTCGACTGTGTTCGATCTGCCGGAGGTCGGGCGCGAGGTCGCGTTGTTCACGCACTACGCGGTCAAGGAGGACACCGTCGCCCTGTACGGTTTCCTGCGCGAGGCCGAGCGCACGCTTTTTCGCACCTTGCAGAAAGTCAGCGGCATCGGTGCGAAGACGTCGCTGGCCGTGCTTTCCGGTTCCTCGCCCGACGAGTTCGCGCGCCTCGTGCAGACGGCAGACATCGCCGCGTTGACGCGCATCCCGGGCATCGGCAAGAAGACGGCGGAACGTATCGTCGTCGAGTTGCGCGACCGCGTCGACGGGATCGCGCAGACCCTGCCCGGAATGAATGGCAGCGTGTCCAAGGATCCGGTTGCCGAGGCGAGCAGTGCCCTGCAGCAGCTCGGCTACCGGCCGGTCGAAGTCGCACGCCTGATCAAGGACGTCGCCGAGGCCGGCGATAGCGCCGAAGGCATCATTCGCAAGGCACTCAAGGCCGCATTGCGCTGACACCATGACTGCGGCTTCTCCCACCATGTCGATCCGAACCGGCAGCGTCGCCGATCGCCGCAAGGCGTTTGCGCGACTGGCGCTCGGCGCGCTCGGTGTCGTCTACGGCGATATCGGCACGAGCCCGCTGTACACGGTCCAGCAAACGTTCGGCGCGCAGGGCGTCGCGCCGACCGCGGAAAACGTGCTCGGCGTGCTGTCGCTGGTGTTCTGGTCGCTGGTGCTGATCGTCGCCGTGAAATACGCCGGCTTCATCATGCGCGCCGACAACCGCGGCGAGGGCGGCATCATGGCGCTGAGCGCCCTGGCGCAACGCACCGTGCGCGACATTCCGCAGGCGCGCCGCGTGATCATGATCCTGGGCTTGTTCGGCGCGTCGCTGTTCTTCGGTGACGGCGTGATCACGCCGGCGATTTCGGTGCTCTCGGCGGTCGAGGGCCTGGAAGTTGCCGCGCCGCAACTCGCGCACTACATGGTGCCGCTGGCGGCCGTGATCATCGTCGGGCTATTTTACTTCCAGAGTCACGGCACCGGCCGCGTCGGCGCGGTTTTCGGCCCGGTGATGGTGCTGTGGTTCTCCAGCCTCGTCGTGTTCGGGCTGATCCATATCTGGGGCAACCCGCAGGTCATGGCGGCGCTGTCGCCGTATTACGCGATCCGTTTTTTCATGGCCAACGGCTGGGGCGCGTTCTTCTCGCTCGGCAGCGTCGTCCTGTGCATCACCGGCGCCGAGGCGCTGTATGCGGACATGGGCCATTTCGGCAAGAATCCGATCCGCTTGACATGGTTCAGCTTCGTGCTGCCGTCGCTCGTCGTCAATTACTTCGGCCAGGGCGCATTGCTGCTGGCCGATCCGTCCGCGGCGAAGAATCCGTTCTACCTGCTGCTGCCGCCAGTGCTCGTGATTCCGATGACGGTGCTGGCCACAGCGGCGGCCGTCATTGCTTCCCAGGCAGTCATTTCGGGTGCCTTTTCGGTCATGCGCGAAGCGATCCAGCTCGGCTACCTGCCGCGCATGGAAGTCAAGCACACCTCGACGCAGACGATGGGCCAGATCTACCTGCCCTGGATCAACCGCCTGCTGATGGTGTTGACCCTGGCCGTCGTGCTCGGCTTTCGCTCTTCCGCAAACCTGGCCGCCGCGTACGGCATCGCGGTGGTCGGAACGATGACGATCGATTCGATTCTCGTGATGTTCGTGTTCCGCAGGCTCTGGCACTGGAGCTGGCCGCGCGTCATCGTGCTCGGCGGACTGTTCCTGATCGTCGACTTTGCGTTTCTCGGCGCGAATGCCGACAAGGTCGTGCATGGCGGCTGGTTGCCGCTGGTGCTCGGACTGGCGGTTTTCACGATCATGAGCACGTGGCGCCGCGGGCGTGAACTCGTGCTGCGCCAGCTCAAGCAGAGTGGTCTTGCGCTGGGACCGTTCATCACCAGCGTGACGTCGCATCCGCCGCTGCGCGTGCCCGGCACGGCGATCTTCCTCACGGCCAACGCCAGCGTCGTGCCGAACGCGCTGTTGCACAACCTCAAGCACAACAAGGTTCTGCACGAACGCAACGTGCTGCTGACCGTCGAAACGCTCGAGGTACCGTCGGCCGAATACGGCGAGCGCACGGAGATCACCGCGCTCGGCCACGAGTTCTACCGGCTCACCTTGCGCTTCGGGTTTGCCGAAGACCCGAACATTCCCGCCGGCCTGCAGTCGTGCGAGGCCAAGGGCATGGGCTTCGACATGATGGACACGACGTTCTTCATCAGCCGCGAGACCGTGGTCGCGACCGAGCGCGCCGGCATGCCGTTGTGGCGCGACCGCCTGTTCGCGTTCCTGGGCCGCAATGCCAGCTCGGCGACGGAGTTCTTCCGCATTCCCGGCAACCGGCTGATCGAGTTGGGAACGCAGGTGGAGATTTGAAAGCAGGGGCGAGGGACGAGGGGCGAGGGGCGAGCGAACGCCTTGCATAGTTGGGTGCACTCGCTTCGCGCCCACGTTTGCGGAGCAAATGTGTACATTGAGAGTGAAGCAGGTGCGGTCTCTCAGCCCTAGGCCCTCAGCCCTCAGCCCTGCCATAATGCGCGCATGAACGACCGCGTCATCTCCCCCACGATCAGCCGCGAGGACAGCGCGCTCGAAGCCACGATCCGGCCGAAGAAGCTCGACGAATATCTCGGCCAGGCGACCGTGCGCGAGCAGCTTTCGATCTACATCGAGGCGGCGCGGCGGCGTGGCGAGGCGCTCGACCATGTGCTGATCTTCGGCCCGCCGGGACTGGGCAAGACGACGCTGTCGCACGTCATCGCGAACGAACTCGGCGTGAACCTGCGCGCGACCTCCGGGCCGGTGATCGAGCGCGCCGGCGACCTCGCCGCGCTGCTGACGAACCTGCAGCCGCGCGACGTGCTTTTCATCGACGAGATCCATCGGCTGTCGCCGGTCGTCGAGGAGATCCTCTACCCGGCGCTCGAGGACTGCCAGATCGACATCATGATCGGCGAGGGCCCGGCCGCGCGCTCGATCAAGCTCGATCTGCCGCCGTTTACGCTGATCGGCGCAACGACGCGCGCCGGCTTGCTGACGAGCCCGTTGCGCGACCGCTTCGGCATCGTGCAACGACTGGAATTTTATACTCCGGGGGAATTGGCCGCG
>DASRTK010000002.1:0-9120 GCA_035655975.1 Rudaea sp. | reverse complement strand
CGGCGCCGGCACATCTGCAGCCGCACAGCTGGCTGCTGTTCGAACACGGCCACGATCAAGGCGCTGCTGCCCGCGAACTTCTCGCGCTCGGCGGGTTCGTCGAGATCTTTTCCGCCGTCGATCTCGAACAGCGCGAGCGCGTCAGCGGCGGGCGCGCGCCCGGGTAAATCGGAGGGGATGCCGGCCGGCTCAGTTGACGATGTCGGCGCCGCTGCGTGGCAGCAGTTGGTAAAACTTTGGCGCCGGATCCGGCGGCCGATTCGGGTCGAACTCGTCGAACACGCCGGTGATCGATGTCAGCACCGTGCCCTGACAAGGATGGCAGGGTCAATGGAGCCAACGCGGGCGCGTCATCAGTGGTCACGCGGTGGCGTGAGCAGTGCCGCTGCGCGAGCTAGGGAAGCAGTACGATGTCGCTCGCGCTTCGCGGGAGCAGTTGGTACTGGTTCGTCGGCGGCGGTACTGCCGGGTCGGACTCGTCGAACACGCCGGTGATATGAAAAGTCTGAAGCGTGCCCTGCGTGCCTGCGGAAAAAGCGTACAACGTGGGGGCGACATACAGGAAACTGTTTGAAAATATCCCGGTATCCCGGACGCTAAACCCCTCGCCCGGCAGACCGGGCTTGCCATCGACCGGATTCAGCGTGACCAGGACGCTTTCGAGGGCTTCCGCCGAGGGGCCTGGCTGGTTGTCCGCGTTCAGGTCGGCATCAGTTGCGCAATCGGCTACCGTCGTTGCGTAGGGCACCAGCGGCGAGCCGCCGCAATCGGCATCATTTGTCGCCGTGATGGTCGCCGGCGACAATTCGGTCGCGCCGTGGAACAGGGCGATCGGGCCCTGCGCGATCACGCAGTCGCCGATCCCCGGCGGCGAAGGGTTCGCAGGGCCGAACGTCTTCAGTGCCGAAAAAAACGGATAACCGCTCTCGTGATTCAGCGCGGGCGGCACCTGCAGGTACAGCGTCATGCTCGCGCCGCCGTTCGAGAGCTTCACTGCCGAGACGAGCGCCGGCGCAAGCGCAATCGTGGCCCCACCAGCCTGGGGATTCCGGCGCACCCACTGCAAAGCGCTGCCACTGAGGAAGTCCGAGGCGAAGATGATGTCGACGTCGGCGGCGGCACCCGGCGTCGGGCTGACTGCGCCGAGGCCCGCACCGGCGACGACGAGCAAACTCACCATATGTTTCGATCGCATCGGTCACCCCGGACGAAGCGCGCGAACTTCGTGCGATTTTGAGCCGGCATGCCCAGCGAAATCAAGTGGACGCGCTGCAGTTGTCGGTTTGCTTGGCGCAGGTTCGCCATCGCGCGCACCGGTTGTGAAAGTCGCCATTCCCGCGTCTTTCAACAGTGGAGCTGGTCATACGGGAATCCATTCTGATCCTGCTCAGTTGATCTCTGGTCAGCTGGGCAGGCGTCCAGAGATTCTTACCGCAGACGCGCCATGGCGCGCACCGGGAACGTGCCGACGCCCTTGAATTTCGGCGGGATCGCGCTGAACGCAAAGCCATCGTCCGGCAGCGCCGACAGGTTGCACAGGTGTTCGGCGATCAGGATTCCCGCGCCGAGCAGGGCCGAGTGCACCGGCCGCGTATTGCCGCGCGTGTCGTCGATGTTCATCGAATCGATGCCGACGAGCTTTGCGCCGCCATCGCGCAGATGGTTCGCAGCGTCTTCGGTCAGGAACGGATGCTCGCCGAGATACGCCTGCGTGTTCCAATGCCGGTCCCAGCCGGTGTGAACGAGCACTGCGCGGTTGCGGATTTCCAGGCCGCGGAAATATTCCACGCCGACTGCCGCTGAATCGCGTTGTTCGGCACGCACGACGACGGCGTCGATATCGGCAAGCTGCTCGATGCCGATCTGCGCGAAGTCGCGGCCGTCGGCAAAGCGATGGAACGGACAATCGATGTAGGTGCCGGTGTTCGCGACCATCTCGATTTTCGCGATGTGGAATTCCGTGCCAGGCGCATAGCGGGTGCGCGACGACTCGCGGCTCAGGTAGTCGCAAATGATCGGCGCGGGCAATCCACGATGCGAGACCGTGCCGTTTTCGATCACGTGGCTCAGGTCGACGTACGGTTCGGAAAGTGCCGGTGTGTCGACCGGCTTGCGCTTGTGCGCTTCGGCAATGATGCGTTTGTTATGGATGCGAACCGCACCGACCATCAACAGGCGCATGTCGGCAACGAGATAGTCGGCCAACTCGCGGTCGGAAATATCGTCGCCGGCGATGTCGAGGCGAAAGTCGCGGCCCTGGATTCCGCCGCCGTTGCTGAAGTCGATCTCGAAGTCGAACTGGACGCGGTGGTTCATTCGGGTACACGCCTGAAAAGGACGAGTACAGCGTAGCGCGCTGCCGCGATGCGGATAAGGCCGATTCCGGCCACGAAGCAGCCGGCGAGGGTCGATCGATCAGGTCACGCCGATCAGGTCACGCCGATCAGATCACGCCGATCAGATCACGCTGCGCACTTCGACGACCGGCTTGGGAGCGAACTGGGGCCAGCGCATGAGGATTGCCTTGCGGATTCCGGCCGCGTCGATACCGGCTTCGCCGAGCAGTTGTTCGCGGCTCGCGTGCTCGAGGAACGCGTCCGGCAGGCCGAGTTGCAGCAGAGGGATCTGAAGATTTCTCCCGGCCAGCAACTCGGCGACTGCGCTGCCGGCGCCGCCGGCGACCGCGTTATCCTCGACCGTGACGAGCGCGGCATGCGTGCGGGCAAGCTCCAGCACTAGCGCCTCGTCGAGCGGCTTGACGAAGCGCATGTTGACGACGGTAGCGCCGAACTCCACGCCGGCGGCCACGGCGGCGGTCAGCGGACTGCCGAAAGCGAGTATCGCAACGCCCGCGCCGCGGCTGCGGATTTCGGCCTTGCCGATCGGCAGGACCGTCAGTTCGGTCTCTGTCTTCGCGCCAGGTCCAGTGCCGCGCGGATAGCGGACGGCTGCGGGACCCGCGTGCTCGAACGCGGTCGTCAGCAATTGACGACATTCGTTTTCGTCGGCCGGTGCGGCGACGATCATGTTCGGGATGCAGCGCAGATAGCTCAAATCGAAACTTCCGGCGTGCGTGGCGCCATCGGGCCCGACCACGCCGCCGCGATCGATCGCAAAGGTGACGTCGAGATTCTGGATCGCGACATCGTGGATCAGCTGGTCGTAGCCGCGTTGCAGGAAGGTCGAATAGATTGCGACGACAGGTTTCGCGCCTTCGCAGGCCATGCCGGCTGCAAGCGTTACGGCGTGCTGTTCGGCGATGCCTACATCGAAGTAGCGTTGAGGAAATTCCTTCGAGAAGCGCACGAGGCCGGAACCTTCGCGCATTGCCGGGGTGATGGCGTACAGGCGCGCGTCGTCCGCCGCCATGTCGCACAGCCAGTTGCCGAAGACGTCGGTGTAGGTGATCTTGCCGGGAGCTTTCTTCGCCAGTCCCTTGACCGGGTCGAACGGACCGACGGCGTGATATTCGATCTGCTGCGCTTCCGCCGGCGCATAGCCCTTGCCCTTGGTCGTGATGATGTGCAGCAGTTGCGGGCCCTTCAGCCCCTTCAGCGTCGCCAGAGAATGCAGCAGCATCGGCAGGTCGTGGCCGTCGATCGGTCCGAAGTAATGAAAGTTGAATTCCTCGAACAGCGTCGAAGGTACGAACATGCCTTTCAGGTGCTCTTCCCAGCGCTTGAGGAAACGCCACAGGAAACCGTCGCGGCGCAGGTGACGCTTGGCGCTCTCGCGCAGCGCGTTCAAGCGACGGCTCGTCATGAGGCGCGCGAGCATCTTCGGCAGCGCGCCGACGTTCTCGCTGATCGACATCTGGTTGTCGTTGAGGATCACGAGCAGGTCCGGGTCGAGATCGCCGCCGTGGTGCAGCGCCTCGTAGGCCATGCCGCCGGTGAGTCCGCCGTCGCCGATGATCGCGACGACCTTGCGCGCATCACCCTTGCGTTGCGCGGCAAGCGCCATGCCGAGCGCGGCCGAGATCGACGTCGACGAATGGCCGACGCCGAATGTGTCGTATTCGCTTTCGTCGCGGCGCGGGAATGGCGCGAGTCCGTCCTTCTGCTTGATCGTCCCGATGCGGTCGCGGCGGCCGGTCAGGATCTTGTGCGGATAGCACTGATGGCCGACGTCCCAGACCAGGCGGTCCTCCGGCGTGTCGTACAGGTAGTGCAGGGCGACCGTCAGCTCGACGACACCCAGGCCCGCGCCGAAATGGCCGCCGGCACCGGCGACCGACTCGATCAGGTATTCGCGCAACTCGCGCGCCACCTCTGGCAGTTCGCGCTCTTCGAACTTGCGCAAGTCTGCCGGGGTGTCGATGCGGGCAAGGCGCGGATAGCGCTGGGAGTCGATCATTACGGGCACTTCTGTGAATTCAGGAATGCGGCCAATGGAGGGCCGCCCTTTCGCTCAGGCGGATCGTCGCTGCGAACAGCGATCCGGTCTTGCGGCACGATCGACGGGTTCGGACAGGCGCCGTTGCAACCTACGGTCGGAACGGCACCGCTGCTCATCGAAATCGGCTGGGCGCAACAATGCTGCATTTTCGGTTATCGTGCCTGCCACGGCAAGATATTTTGCCCTTCTGCGCCTGTAACGTCCTGATTCTGGTTTTATTCTGATTCATAGTCGCCGACCTGAACCAAGCCGATCATGGGGGATCCCCGAACTCAAGTACCTGCTTCGGACTGGTCCGCAATGGCGATGTCCGTAATGATGCCGGTGACGATTTCAGCGGGATTCGTGCACGCCGCTCTTACATGGCAATGGGTTGAATCGGAAACCTGGGTATGGGGGCTGGTGCTGCTCGTGCCGTTCGAGTTCGTGCGCACGCTCGTGTACTCGATTCTCGGCGACACGTTCCGGACCTACGAAAGTCCGAGGCAAGCCGTGCGTTCGTTCCTGCTCTCGATGCTGATCCTGCTCGTGATGGGCCTGATCTTCGGCGTCTACGTTCTCGGATTCCGCGATTTCTTCGCGGCCGTGACCGACCTGGCGATCTTGCGCATCATCTCGGTGCCGGCCGCGATCCTCGTCGCCGACGGGATCATCTCGGTGTATTTTTTCCGCGGCAATCCGCGGCTGCAGGCTGTGCGGATCCAGGCAGCGGCGGACGATCTCGTCGACTGGCTGCAGCTCGCCCTGTTTCCAACACCGTTCCTGCTCGCGCTGCTGTGCGCCGGCTTGTACTGGCTGCGCGCGAGCGGGCACATCGAGGGGGCGTGGCTTCCCGAAGTCGACGAAGAGGCCGGGCGCAGCGCCGCGTTGCTCTATGCCGGCTACTACTTCGCCGGCAAGGCGATACTTCTCGCGCACGTGCACAGCGCGCACTTCAACGGCAGCGGCCGCCGCCTGCTCGACGCACGCTGGATACAGTGGCTGACGACCAAACCGGAAAATCGAAAGGAGAACGCGCTGAAGGAAACAGCCAACCAGAAGCAGCGCTGGTCGGTCCTGCAATCCGAACTGGCGGGCTACAGCGGCGTCGTGGGAGAGCAGTAGCTCTCGGGCCGCAGTCCCCTCGCCGCAACGCAGCGAGGGGACTCGACGCAGTCGATCAGAGTTCGGCGCGGAACTGCACGCCCCAGATCGCCGGCTCGTTGACGTAACCGGTCAGGTTGTCGAAGTCGATGCCGCCGGTGATCGCTTTTTCGTTCGTGATGTTGCGGCCGAACAGGGCGACTTCGCGTTTGCCGCCGTCCCAGTTGTAACCGGCGCGCAGTCCGCCTTCGACCCACGGCTTGCCGGTGAACTCGACCGACTGGTACAGGAAGAATGAAACCTTGCTGCGGTAGGCCCAGTCGGTGTAGACGAACCACTCGCCGTTGCCGACAGGTATGCCGTAGCGCGCGGTCAGGTTCGAGATCCACTTCGGCGCCTGCGGCAACGGATTGCCGTCGATCAGCACCGTACCGGCCGCGGGTCCTGGCGGATCAAGCACGGTGCAGCCGCTGCCGCACGGCTGGATCGCCAGGTTCGGATCGTCGATCTTCGTGTCGTTGTAGCTGGTTCCGAACGTGACCATGAGCCGATCGGTCAGGTAAGCCTGGGCGTCGAGCTCAAAGCCGTGGCCGTTGGTCTTCTTCGCGTTGATGAGGCGATTGAAGTTCGCGGTGCCGCCGACTGCAGTGAGCTGCTGATTTTTCATTTCGTAGTCGAACAGGTCGAAGCTGATCGATGCGCGATTGTCGAACAGCCGGCTCTTGATGCCGATTTCACCGGACGTGACCGTCTCGGCCTTGGCGACCGACACGGTGTCGCCGAACAGCAGGCGGCCCTGGATCGCCGGCGCACGGAAGCCGGTCGCGACGCGTGCGTACAGGTCGGTCGTCGGCGAGGCGGACCACACGCCGGACAAATCCCAGTTCGTGTGATCGTAGCTCGGGCTTTCGTAAATCGGGCCGACCGGTGGCGCGCCGAACGGGGAGACGAAACGCTGCGCGACGTAGTCCTTGTCGTCCTGCGTGAAGCGCACGCCGCCCTTGATCTTGAACTGATCGGTGATCTGATAACCGAGCGCACCGAAGAGCGCCGTACTGATGTTGAACTGCTGCTGTCGTGCGTAGCCGTCCTGCACGCTGCCTGCGAGCGTGTTGTAGTCGAAACTGTCGATCGTGATGTTCTCGTTGAAGTAGTACGCGCCGACGATCCAGTCGAGCGGACCGGTATCCTTCGACGACAGATGCACTTCCTCGGTGATCTGGCGATGGAACGGCATGCCGTCGGCCGACTCGGACGGGAACGGGATGAAGCCCGGTCCGAATGGCGGCGCGAACGATGCGCCGTAGCCGCCATCGATGTCGCCGTGGCTGAGCGTCTTGACCTTCTCGAAACCAGTGATCGAAACCAGTTCCATGTTGTTGAAGTCCCAGGTCAGGCGCGCGTCGCCGCCGTACTCGGTCACGTGCTGGAAGTTCTGGCCATCGAGCGAGATCTCGTCGCGCTTGAAACCAGGAACCAGGTCGTCGCTGCCCGGATTGATGATGTTCGCGCGGAACAGGATCGCCGAACCGTCGAGATTCAGCGCGTGCATGTTGAACAGCGCGTGGAACGAGTCCGACGGCTGCCATGCGAACTGCAGGCGCGCGGCGCGTTCGTTGTAGCCACCGAAGCTGTCGCTGCGGCCCGGCGCGGTGTTGTCGACCCAGTTGTCGCGATGCTGGCCGAGGATCGACAGACGCGCGGACCAGGTGTCGCTCAGCGCGCCGCCGATCGCTCCTTCGAGATTCGCGGTGTTGTAGCTGCCGTAGCTGACGTCGACGTAGCCTTCGGTGTCCGACGTCGGTTTCCTTGAATCGAGTTTGACGACGCCGGCTGGCGTGTTGCGTCCGAACAGCGTGCCCTGCGGGCCGCGAAAGACTTCGACTTGGTCAAGGTCGAAAATCGGGAAGCCCTTCAGGATCGGGTTCTCGAGCACGACGTCGTCGTACACCAGAGACACGGGCTGGGAGGCGTTCAAGTCGAAATCGGTGTTGCCGAGGCCGCGGATATAGAACCGCGGGAACGTGCGTCCGAATGACGATTCGATCAGAAGGCTCGGCACGCGCGCCGACAGCGAACGGATGTCGTCGCCGCCCAGCCTGAGAACATCGAGTTCTTCAGCGGGGATCGTGGAGATCGAAATCGGAACCTTCTGGATGTCTTCCTCGCGTTTTTCCGCCGTCACGGTGATGACGTCGAGGGTCTTGGCACCCTGGTCGGTGCTCGCCGGCGCGGTCTGCGCGATCACGGCGGGAGCCGCGAGGGCAAGGGCCAGAGAGAGGGCCAGCGGATTTACAACGATATGCTTGGCACGGTAGCCGGCTGTCATTGGAGTTCTCCGCGATGTGAATGATGGTGGGCAACGGATGCAGCGCGGAGCTGTGCGCTGCGACTCGTCACGGTCGATGTGAGCTCAAGAACGATCCCCGCGCAGTAGCGTCGTGCTGCGTTGCGGCACGGGCGCAGTTCTACGCAAATGTGAGGAAATTGTAAAGGGACAGCCGGAAGCTGTCAGCAGGCAATCGAGGCCTGTTTCGCCTATCGCCTAGGCGCGGCGGCGATTCTTCGGCATGTGGCTGAGCAGAAAGTCCATCTGGTCGGCCAGGATGTTGCGGTTCGACAGGATCAGATGCTCGACCCAGCTCGGCCGGTACGGCACGGCCAGCAACGGCATTGCCGCTTGCTGCGGGGTGTGACAACCCTTGCGGACGTTGCAGGCCAGGCAGGCCGTGACGACGTTCTCCCAGGCATCGCGACCGCCCTTGGACAGCGGCACGACATGGTCGCGAGTCAGCTCGCCGCGCGTGTAGTGGTCGCCGCAGTACATGCACAACATGCGGTCACGGGCAAACAATGCTGCATTGGTCAGGGCGGGCGCCGGTTCCTGTATCGCCGGTCGCGCATGTCCGCGGCTTGCAACGATCGGATGCAGGTCGATCAGGCTCTGCTCGCCGCTCAACCGGCTCGTGCCGCCGTGGATCGTCAGGCAGGGCTCGCCGAGCGTCCATGACACGGCGCCGCGGACGTACAGGCACACCGCGTCTTGCCATGACATCCAGTCGAGAATGCGGCCGCTCGAATCGAGCGACAACAAACGTGTAGTGTGGATGCTGCTGCTTCCGCCAGCCGTCATGTCCACCAGCATTCTTTGCTCCGGATCAGGCCCGATTACCTGAGCCGCAGCATAGACCATTTGCATGAATTTTGCGCGACGTGAAGGCAGGCGCGGCGCCGCCCCTGAAGGGTGGCGAAAACCAGCCGATAGATGCTCCATATTCTCGGCTAGCCGCCATCCGCCCCGCCGGAACTTGCTCGTGCATTTCCGGCATACCGGCCGACCATGGCCATAAAAAAACGCCGCGTCTGTTCGACGCGGCGTCTGATTTCGTTTGCCTGCCCGATCGCCGGGCGGGCCTCGAGCGACAAGCCTGCACGGAGGCTTGTCGCCGGCAGATTTACTTGACGTCGAAGTTCTGCAGCTTGACCGGCAGTTGAACAGCGGTCACGTTCGAGCAGGAATTGTTAGACACGTCGTCGGCTCCAACCTGAAGGGCGCCGGGAGCGGGCGTGACGGTCAGCGTGTTGGCGGCCGACTGCGGGCCGTTTGGAACGTAGCTGGCGACGATGGTCAGGGTCACG
>DASRTK010000001.1:0-13631 GCA_035655975.1 Rudaea sp. | reverse complement strand
TCGTAACCTGTCCGACCGCGCGCGCGGCGCTCGCGCGCGCCGCAAGCTGCACGTCCTCGATGTCCTTGACGAGATCGCTCAGGTCGTCCTTGGCGCGGCGGATGCTGCTCGAAAACGAGCGCGACAGATTCGCAGCGGGTTTGCCCAGATCTATGCGCCTGACCTCGCGATTGAGCTCCTCGACGCGCCTGACCAGGTCATCGAGTTCCTTGCGTCCCGGTATGCCGAGCTTGCCGAGCGCGCGCGACACGCGGTTTTCGAATACCTGCTCGAGCTTGTCCCAGGTTTCCTGCGTGCGTTCCCTGACCTGGGAAACGCCGGTTTCCACGGCGCCGCGAACTTCGCCGACCGTGCCAGTGGCGATCTTGCGCGTCTTCTGCTCCAAACTCGATCCCTCCTTCAGCAACGTCTCGAACAGTTTGCCGCCTTCCCCCTGCGCCTTGGCGAAGGCGCCCAATCCTGCGAGCCAGATCTGTTGCGCGGAGTCCATGATCGACTTGCCGGCGACCTTGCCGGAATCATCGGGCCGGGCCGCGGGCTTCGATTTCAATTTGGCTTTCGCCATGACGTTCCCCTCTTCGGTGGGCTGAGCGCCGACTATAGGCGGCGCGGATAGTATATTTATACTAGGTAAAGTGAGGCCAATTTACTTGAAATGCTGATCGAGGTGGCGCTCGATCTCGCGCTCGATCGCCGGCTTGAGCATGCCGAGCAGGAAGCCGAGTTCGGCCGTGACATGGATATCGTCCGCGGTTACCCGGATTTTGCCATCGACTCCGGCGCGGCTGAAATTCAGCGTGTTGCCGGACCACGAGCTTTCGATGTCGAACTTTTCGCGCATGGCCGCCGCGGTGTCGTTGACGGCTTCCTTCGCGCGCTTGAGCGAATGCGGGTGCTTACGGTGGATATCAATGCTCGGCATGCAGCGGCTTCCTTGAACGGGGGGTTGGTGGGCGCAGACGCCCGCGGCGGCTGCTTGCTATGATGCCGCAAACGCGGCAGCACAGGTATCCTGCACGCCGATGCATATTCCGCGGGTACGCGGTGGATGAGGGAAGTGGGTGCGAGCCATCGTTTCTTTGCTGCTGGCCTGGGTTTCGATCGGCGCTTTCGCCGCGGATATCAGCGGGCATGTCGAGTTGACGTCCGACGGCAAGGGGCTGCGGCCTGAAGAGGCGCAGGATGCCGTCATCTACTTCCGGCCGAAGCAACCGCCGAAAATAAAGCCTGCCGCCAAGCCTTACGTCATGGGCACCCGGCACAAGCAGTTCGTGCCGCGGGTCCTGCCGATCGCGCTCGGCAGCCAGGTGCAGTTTCCGAACCAGGACCCGATCCTGCACAACGCCTTCTCGACGTCGAAGGACAACCCGTTCGACGTGGGCCTGTACGGCGAGGGCGAGGGCCAGACACTCACGTTCACCCACGTCGGCTACGTGCGCGTGTACTGCAACGTGCACCATTCGATGATCGGCCACATCCTCGTGCTCGATACGCCGTACTTCACGCAGCCCGACGCCAACGGCGACTTCCGCTTGTCCGGCGTTCCGCAGGTGCCCGGCGATCTCGTCATCTGGCATGAGCGCGCCACCCCGTGGCTGCGCGAACTGACGCCCGACGCGAAAACCAGCGAACGCGTCGTGCTCGACCTGAGCCAGCGCCGCGTCCCGCAACACTTGAACAAGTTCGGCAAGCCCTATGGCAGGACCAGCGATGGCGGATATTGACGAACGGCCCGTTGCCGGCGGCTTCAGCCTGCCGCTGGCGATCAAGTTTTTTCTCGGTTGCGCGTTCCTGATTGCGCTGGCGGTCGGCGCGGCGGTCGTGGTCACCTATGTCAAGGGCGATCAGGTCGCCGAGCGCGCCGTCGACAACGCGCTCGCGACGAGCAGCGCGGTGCAGAAGGAATTCGAGCAGAATCGCCTCGAGCAACTTCAGCTGAAGGTGCAGTTGATCGCGAGCGATCCGGCCACGGCGAAGTACGTAGCGCAGATCGGTGGTGCGACCAGCAACCTTCCTGGACTTAGTGAGAGCAGCGACCGCGACACCCAGTCGATCTCCGATTTGCTCAAGGAGCGGCAGAGCCAGTTCGCGTTCGACCTCGGCATCGTCATCGACGCAAAAGGCAACGTGCTCGGACGCAACGACCAGACCGAGGCGTTTCGCGAGTCGCTTGCCGACGATCCGCTGGTACGCCCGGCTATCTCCAAGGCCGCGCCGTTCAGCGGTTACTGGCGCCAGGGTGATCGCCTGTATCAGGCCGCGATCATGCCGCTGCAACAGGACCAGACCCTGGTCGGCTTCATCCTGCTGGCGCAAAGCATCAACAACGAATTCTGCCAGCAGGTCGCGAAGATCAGCGGCGCACAGATCGCGTTCTGGTTGCCGATGGGCAGGAGCCCGAGTGCGCTGGGCACGAGCCCAAGCGAGATGGGCAGGAGCCCAAGTGCACCGGAGGCCACGGATGGCCGAGAGGGGCCTCCTGTCCCGACGAACCCGGCCACGGCCGCGGTGGCGGATGGAGGAAAGGAGTCGCCGCAAAAACGGCCGCTGCTCGCGGCCAGTTCGTTCGACGAGGCCACAGCCAAAGGGCTGCAGGACGACGTCGCCACCGATGCATCTCTGGCTGTCATCGGCTCCGGCAAGTCCTTGCCACGCGTCGCAATGACGTTCTCCGGCCAGCGCTGGATCGCGAAACTGACGCCGACGGCGGCGGAAGGCGAAGCGCAACTCGGCAGCCTGCTCGCGCTGACTTCGATCGATCGCATCGTTGCGAGCTATCGCGACATCCTGAACTGGGTCCTCGTCGGCGCGGTGGTCTCGATCCTGATCGCGTTGCTGCTGTCGTATCTGCTGGCGAAAGGCATCCTGCGCCCGGTGCGGGCGATGGCGCTCGCGGCCGAACAGGCTGCCGCCGGCAACTACCAGACGCAATTGGGGCTGCGCGGCAGCGATGAACTGGCGCGGCTGTCGCGTGCGTTCGATTCGCTGCTGTCCGACTTGCGCGAAAAGAGCGATATGGAAGGCTATGTCGGCAACCTGTCGCGTTTCCTGCCGGATCCCGGCGCCGAACCGGTGCGTGCAGCGTCGCCGGCCGGGCCGGTGCCTCCGCCGCGCGAACCAGCGCGCGTAGAAGATGTGGCCGTCGTCGGACTCGAATTTCGCCAGTTCGGCAGGCGCGACGATGCGCTGACGCCGGAGCAGGCGTTGGGCCGCTTCGACAGCGTTGCCCAAGCCGTCACGCAGATTGCCAACGCGGCCAATGGAAACGCCCGGACGCTTCTGGGACCTCGCTTCGCGCTGACGTTCGCCGGTCCGGACCGGCAGACAGAGGCGCTGCAGGCGTGGTGCGCGCTGCGCGATCAGTTGCGCGCCGCCGGCATCGGCCTGCCGGCCGCCGCGCTGGTTTCCGGAGAGGTCATCCAGGGCGATATCGGTGTCGACGGCGCGCCGCAGCCGGCGCTGCTCGGAGCTGTCATGCTGCAGATGGATCGCCTGCTTCCGGAAGCGGCCGTGGGTCAACTTCTGCTCGCTCGCGGCGCCGGCGACGAGGTCAAGGCAAGCCTCGGACCCGAAGCTGTCGGCGTCGCGCAAGGTGCCGCGACAGCAAAGAACTTCTATGCGTTGGCCGATAGCGCGCTCGGCCGGCTGCCGACCCTGCAACAACCGCTTGCGCGCGCGGATGTCGGCGAGACGATCGTATCCAGCGGCGGCGCTGCTGCGGCCACGGCAGCCACGCCGCGCACCGCGATGCGGATCGCGATGACGCTCGATATCGGCAGCGTCTTCGGCGGGCGCTATCGCATCCTGTCCGAGCTTGGCTCGGGCGGCATGGGCATCGTCTATAAGGCACACGATCTTGAACTCGGCGATCTCGTCGCGCTGAAGATGCTCAAGCCCGGCATGGTCGCGGATGCCGAACAACTCGAACGCCTGAAGAGCGAGATACGACTCGCGCGCCGGATAACACACCCGAACGTGCTGCGCACGTTCGACTTCGGCGAAGTCGAAGGACGCGCGTACATTTCGATGGAATACGTCCGTGGCCTGACCTTGCGCTATCTGCTCAACGAAACCCGGCGCATGCCGTATTCGGCCGGGCTGCGCATCGCGCGGCAGTTGTGCGCAGGCCTCGCCGCCGCGCACGAAGTCGGCATCCTGCACCGGGACATCAAGCCGGAGAACCTGATTCTCGAGCAGACCGGCAATGCCAAACTCATGGACTTCGGCATCGCGCGGCCGCTACGCCGCAATACGCCCGATCATACGCAGCCCGGCACGTTCGTCGGCACGCCGCATTACTCGGCGCCCGAGCAGCTGGCCGGCGAGGAAGTCGACCAGCGTGCCGACATCTACGCCAGCGGCGTGCTGATGTGCGAGATGTTCTGCGGCAAGCTGCCGTACACCGGCGCCAACACCCTCGAGATCTATGTGGCGCAGATGCAGCAGCCACCGACAAAACCTTCGGAACACTGGCCGGAGATCCCGCCTGCGCTCGAAGCGATCATCCTTCGCTGCCTGCAGAAACTGCCGGCGGAGCGATTCCAGTCAGCCCAGGAACTCGCGCAGGCACTGGGTGCACTTAGAGCTTGATAATTCATACGGTTATGCCATATTCTTGAAGTGTTGTAGCGGCACGGTACGCGGGGAAGGCCATGTCGAAACGCACGTTGCGCATCTTGCTGCTGCTCCTGCTGCTTGCCGGCAGCGTGCCCGCGCAGGAACTGCCGGGCGTTGCGGCCGCGGACGAACCGGCTGCCGCCGGTCCCTGGACCTGGTTCGGCGACTTCATGCTGCGCGAGGATCGGGTCACGGACATACCGCGAGCGACCGATACATCGTTCACGCGCACGTTCGGACGAGGCCGCTTCGGCGTTCTTTACGATCCGATTCCGGCGCTCGAGTTCGGCGCCGCGATCAAGCTTGCCGACGCGAGCAATTCGAACGACCTGGACCGCTCGCACAACAGCAACGAGCGCAGCAACGACATTGCGATCGACCAGTTCTTCCTGCGCTGGCGTGTTGGCGAGGATGCGAGCGTGCTGCTCGGCAAGACGGAATTCCCCCTGCAGCTTGCGCCGATGCTGTGGGATAACGACCTGCGCCCGGTCGGCGCGAGCGGCACTGTATCGTTCGCGGTCAACGAATTCGACCGGCTGCAACTTATCGCCGGCTATTTTGCCGGGAACCTGATGTACGGCGACGACTCGCGCATCGGTGCGGTCCAGGCGGCCTACAACTGGCACGAAGGCGCGCCGGTCAATGGCAGCGTGCTGGTCTCCTACATGGCATTTTCCAGCCTCGAACAGCTGACCCTGCAGGGCTTGTCTCGCACCAATCGGCGCGTCGGCAACCAACTCGTCAGCGACTTCGACCTGCTCGACGTACAGTTCGTCGGCCGGGCGCTGGTCTGGAACAAGCCGCTCGAAATGCGCGTCGACCTCGTGCGCAACCTTGGCGCGGAGGACCAGCGTGACGGCGCGCGTTTCAGCATCGTGCTCGGTGATGCCCGCCGTGTGCAGGGCTGGGAACTGGGTTTCGCCGCTCAGCGTATTCAGCGCGACGCCGCGATGGCGGCATTCAATTCGGACGAGTGGTGGTTCCACAGCTGGGTGCGCGGCGTAATGCCCTGGGTCGGGTACGGATTCAATCCGACGTGGAGCGCGCGCCTGGCGGCGTTCCACGAGTTGCGTGATGGCGTAACGGAGCATACCGACCGTGTGCTGCTCGACATTTATGCGCGCTGGTAGGCCCGGCGGCTGTGTTACATTTGACCGAATGAAAGCCGATCACGGGAAGGGGCATGCGCCTGCATTTTCCTAACAAGGAACACGACGACATGCTTGTTGCCCAAGGCGACACGAGCATCGGCGCGGCCTCGGACAATTCGCTCGTGCTCGACCGGCCGGGCATTTCGCCCCATCACGCGAGCATCAACGTCGGCGATCGCGGCTACGTGCTCAGCGTGATCGATCCGAACGCGCGCGCGCACGTCAACGCGCGGCCGGTCCGGGAAAAAGCGATCCTGAGGCTCGGCGACGTCGTCAGTCTCGACACGCTGCAGTTCATGCTCAAGCCCGATCGCGATGCGAGCATTCGCACCGATGTTCCGGCCGCCGCTCCGACCCCGCGGCCGCCAGGCGACGCGGAAACGCGCACGCGCAGCCTGCCGCCGAAAGCAGTCCTGCGCGGTGTCTCCGGCTCGTATTTCGGCAAGATCGTTCCATTGCGCGGCAGGCTCGTGATAGGCCGCGGCAGCGACTGCGACCTCGTCCTCGACGAACCGGAGATGTCGCGCCGCCATGCCGTCATCGAAAACAGCGGCGACGGCATGTACCTGCGCGACCTGGGCTCGGCAAACGGGACGTTCGTCAACGGCGTGCAAGTACGCAACGCCGTGCTGCATCCGGACGACCAGATCGCGTTCGACCAGAACCGCTTCCTGCTCGAAGCGCCAGGCATGCCGAGCCGCGAGCAGGTCGGGACCATTTCCGAACACGATGCGCCGAATATCACGCAGACGATGCGCGCCGTGCGCCTGCCGGAGGACGACCAGCCGCGCAAGGTGGCGGCCAATTCCACCCGCAACGATATCTGGTGGCTGATTGGCGCGGCCGCATTGATCGGCATGGGCATCGCGCTGCTGCTGCTGGTCAAGTTATAGAAGCGCGTGAAGGGCGAGGGGCCAGGAGCAAGGAAGTGCGTGCAACACCTAACTCCTGACTCTTAACGCTCTTCTTCCGCTGACGCGCAGCAGCATCAGCGCGCCAAAGATCGCGAGGTACAGCAGCGGTTCGCGATGGTCTGCCTTGACCAGCCACAGGAAGTGCAGGACGGCGAGCAGCGCAATGACGTAGACCGCCCGATGCAGGCGCTGCCAATGGCGGCCGAGCCGGCGCATCATGCCGCGCGTCGAGGTCACCGCGAGCGGAATCAGCAGCAGCCAGGCCGCGAACCCGACCGTGATGTACGGACGTTTGACGATGTCGGCGAAAAGCTGAGGCCAGTAGGCGCCGAGGTCGATGACGAGATAGATCGTCAGATGCACGCAGGCGTAGAAAAACGCGAACATCCCGAGCATGCGGCGGAAGCGTATGAGTTCGGCGCGCCCGGTCAGCCGCCGCAACGGCGTGATTGCCAAGGTCGCGAGCAGCAGGCGCAGCGCCCAGTCGCCGCTGCGGTGCTCGAGTGCAGCGACCGGGTCGGCGCCGAGGCCGTCGTGCAACGCATCCCACGTCAACCATGCCAGCGGTATCAGGCATGTCGTGAACAGCAGCGCCTTCAGCGCGGTCACGTGATCGCGGAAGAGGTTCGGGGCCAGCGGCATCAGAAGCTCCGCCGCAGGTCCATGCCGGCGTAGAGACTCGCGACCTGATCGGCATAGCCGTTGAACGGCAGCGTCGGCATGCGGTTGCCGAACACGTTGAAGCCATCGCCGGCAATGCGGCGCTCAGTCTTCTGGCTCCAGCGCGGATGGTCGACGGCGGGGTTCACGTTGGCATAGAAGCCATACTCGTCGGGCGCGAGTTCGTTCCACGTCGTCTTTGGCTGCGTCTCGACGAATTCGATCTTCACGATCGACTTTACTCCCTTGAATCCGTACTTCCACGGCACGACCAGGCGCAGCGGCGCGCCGTTCTGGTTCGGCAGTTCGTGGCCGTACAGACCGACTGCGAGCAGTGTCAGCGGATGCATCGCCTCGTCGATACGCAAGCCTTCGCGATACGGCCAATCAAGAATGCCAGAACGCATGCCGGGCATTTCCGCCGGACGATTGACCGTCGTCAGCGCGACGAATTTCGCGTTCGATGTCGGCTTGAAGCGCTTGAGAACATCCCCGAATCCGATGCCGACCCATGGAATCACCATCGACCAGCCTTCGACGCAGCGCATACGGTAAATGCGCTCTTCGAGCGGATGTGGCTTGAGCAAGTCCTCGAGCGTGAACCGTCCCGTGACTTCCGCGTGCCCGGTGATCTCGACGGACCACGGGTGCGCATGGAACGCAGCCGATGTCTGCGCCGGGTCGCCCTTGCCGGTGCCGAATTCGTAGAAGTTATTGTAGTGGCCCACATCCTTGTAGCGCGTCATCGGCTCTGCGGCGGCATATTTGCCGCGTTCGGTGATCGGCAGCGCCTTCCCCTGGATCGACTCCTCCGCGGCGTTGCCGGCTGCATCCGGCGCTGCGCCCGGCTCGCAACCCGCCGTCAGCGCGACCGCGCCGAGGCCGAACGCCCTGAGCCAATCACGGCGGCTGCGGTAAATCGGCTCTGGGGTGATCTCCATGCCGGAAGCGGGTGGCGGGATTCGGTGCATCGTGGCAATCTCGACTCGATTGTCGCATCAGACCGGACAGGACAAGTGAAGATTTCGCCGGATTACGCTGGCCAAACCAGCGAGCGCTATACTGACTCACGCGACGCGGTCAAAAGCGGTTGAGACAGGGGACGGAGATGTTGCCGGCCAGCGCTTTTCGATTCTCGCCCAGCCTCGTTGCAGTGCTGGATGCGGCCGATGGCACGATCGTCGACGTGAATCCGACATTCGAGCAGTTGCTGGGGATTCCGCGCGCGGAAGCGATCGGCAAGCGTACGGTCGAATTGAACGTCTGGCCCCAGCTGGCCACGCACGCAGCGAACTGGATGCGCATTCGCGGCGAACAACGTGTCCGCGGCGATGTCGTGACGATGCGCACGCGCGACGGCCGCCACGTCAACGGCCGGCTCTACGCCGAGTTGTTCGAAGACTCCGGCCGCAGCTACGTTTTTGCCATCATCCAGGACATCGCCGAAGGCGACGGCGCGGCGCAACGCGCGAGCGAGCAGGCGGCGATCGACAGCTACCGCGCACTCTTCGACGCGACCATCGAAGGCATCTATCGCAGTTTTCCCGAAGGCGGCTTCATCGACGTCAATCCGGCGCTCGCGCAAATATTCGGTTTTGCCAGCCCGGCCGAAATGCTGACCGCGCCGCTGAAAAACCCTGAAGAGTGGTACGTCGACCTGGCGCGGGCGCGCGAATTGTTCGAGCAACTCGATCGCGAAGGCCGTGTCGTCAACGCGGTATCACAAGTGTATCGGCGCGACGGCAGCATCATCTGGATTTCGGAAAACATGCGCGCGATCCGTGACGTCGACGGCCGCATCGCTTTCTACGAAGGCACGGCGGTCGACATCACCGATCAGCGCCGTGAGCAGGATGCGATCGCGGCAGCGGAGTACAAGTACCGATCGTTGTTCCAGAACGCCGTGACCGGCATGTTCCAGAGCCACCCGGACGGCCGCCTGCTCGAAGCGAACGATGCGATCGCGCACATGCTCGGCTACGCGAACAGCGACGACATCAAGACGCAGGTGCGCCATATGAACGAAGTTTACGCGCGCCCGGAGGATCGCTCGACGATGGTCGAACGGCTGTTGAGAGACGGCTTCGTTGCCGGCTTCGAATTCGCGGCGAAACACCGCGACGGCAGCGACGTGCTCGTGGATCTGAATGCCCAGATCGTCCGCGACCCGCACGGAGAGGTGCTGTACATCGAAGGCTCCGCGCAGGACGTCACGGCGCGGCGCTCCGCGGAACGGGCCCTGCAGCGTTCCGAGCTGCGCTATCGCACGCTGGTCGAGCACAGCCAGGTCGGCGTCTACATGATGCTCGATGACTGCTACACCTACATCAACCACGCGTTCGCCGAGATGTTTGGTTACACCGAGCAGGAACTGGTCGGCGCGAACTTCCGCGTGCTGGTTCCGGCCGAATCCAAGCCGCACCAGGAAGAGCGCTATCGGCGCCAGGTCGCCGGCAAGGGCAGGCGCGGCGACTACACGGTCGCGCTGATGCGCAAGGACGGCAGGCGGATCGAGGTCGTGGTCAGCGCCGGCACGATCGAAATGGACGGCAAGAGCTACACCACCGGCACGATCCGCGACGTCACCGAGCAGCGCCAGGTGCAGCGCCAGCTCGAGCACAACGCAACGCACGACCTGCTGACTGGACTGCCGAACCGGCTGTACTTCGAGCAGGAACTCGCCTCGGCAGTCGCCGCTGCGCGCACTTCGGGCAACTGCAACTACGCCGTATTGTTCCTGGACCTGGATGGTTTCAAAGTCCTCAACGACAGCCTGGGCCACGCCAGTGGCGACCAGTTGCTGGTGCAGATCGCGGAAACCCTGCGGCTGGAATTGGGCGACAGCGCGCTGGTCGCCCGTTACGGGGGCGACGAATTCACCTTGTTGCCGCATGGGTCTTGCACGCGTGTCCGGGCCGAACAACTTGCGCAGCGGGTGCTGACGCTGCTCGGCGGATCGTTCGAGATCAACGGACATCGGGTGTTTTCCGGCGCGAGTCTCGGCGTCGTGCTCGGTCATGCGGATTACGAATCGCCAGATCAGATCCTGCGCGACGCCGACACGGCAATGTACCGCGCCAAGGCCAAGGGCAAGTCGGCCTACGTGATCTTCGACGAAGCGATGCACGCCGCGGCGCGCGCCCGCCTGAAGATCGAAACCGATCTGCGTTTCGCGCTCGAGCGCGGCGAGTTCCGCGTCTACTATCAACCGATCGTCGACCTGCGCAGCGGTCTCGTGCACGGGTGCGAAGCGCTCGTGCGCTGGCAGCATCCCGAGCGCGGTTTGTTGTTGCCCGCCCAATTCCTTGGCGTGGCCGAGGAATCGGGATTGATTGTCGCGCTAGACTGGTGGGTGCTCGAAACGACCTGCCGCAACCTGCTGCGCTGGCAGCGCCGCTTTCCGTTCCATGCGCGGCTCAGCGCGAGCGTCAACATGAACGAGCGCCAGTTCGCCGATCGCGACCTGCTCGCGACGCTCGCCAGCGTTCTGGATCACACCGGGATCGATCCGGCCTGCCTTGCGCTGGAAATCACCGAAACGATCTTCCGCGGCGGACGTGAAGAAGCGCAGGCGAGGCTCAGGGAACTCAAGGGTCTCGGCGTATCGCTGGTGGTCGACGACTTCGGCACGGGATACTCGTCGCTCGACTCCTTCGCGACATCGTCATTCGACGCGCTCAAGGTCGATCACAGTTTCGTTCGCGACATGGTCACGAACTTCCGTCACCGCGCGATCGTCCGCACGATCACGGGGTTTGCCGAGGATCTCGGTCTGCGTCTGATCGCCGAGGGGATTGAAACGACGGAGCAAGCTGCGTTGCTCCGCGATCTGGGTTGCACAGCGGCCCAGGGATACCTGTACGCCCCGGCTGTCCCGATCGAGGTCATGGAACGCGTACTCGAAAACGGCCTGGGACCCGCCGACAGCCTCCGGACCGACGCAGTTGCCTAATTGCTGCGCCGCGGCATAATGCCGGCTGGTCTTGCGGAGCGCGCAATGAGTCGTGCCTACAACTTTGCTGCCGGTCCTGCGGCTGTGCCCGAGCCCGTGCTGCGTCAGGCGCAGGCGGAACTGCTCGAATGGAGCACTGCGCGGGCGTCGGTGATGGAAATCAGCCATCGCGGCAAGCTCTTCATGGATCTCGCCGAGCAGTCCGAGCGCGACCTGCGCGCCTTGATGAATATTCCACAAGGCTACAAAGTGCTGTTCCTGCAGGGCGGAGCGACCCAGCATTTCGCCCAGATCCCGATGAATATCGCGCGGCGCGACCAGGTGGCCGACTACGTCGTGACCGGGCACTGGGGCGAGAAAGCGGCGCGCGAAGCGGCGTCGCTCGCGCGGGTCAATGTCGCCGCGAGCAGCGCCGGCGCCAACTACACGGCGTTGCCCGCGCGCGCGGACTGGTCGCTGCATCCCGATGCGGCCTACGTGCACTACACGCCGAACGAGACAATCCAGGGCGTCGAGTTCCCAGAAATCCCGGATGTCGGGGCTGTGCCGCTGGTCGCCGACATGTCGTCGTCGATCCTGTCGCAGCCCGTCGACGTGTCGAAATTCGGCGTGATCTATGCCGGCGCGCAGAAGAACATCGGCGCAGCCGGACTGGTCGTACTGATCGTGCGCAAGGATCTGCTCGCGCGCTGTCCGAATGACCTGCCGAAGATTTTCAACTATGCCGAACACGCCGCGCAGGGTTCGCTGCTGAACACGCCGAATACGTTCGGCTGGTACCTTGCCGGGCTCGTGTTCAAGTGGCTGCGCGCCGAAGGTGGGCTCGAAGCGGTCGGCGCGCGCAATCGCGCCAAGGCCGATCTCCTTTACGGGTATATTGACGGTTCCGGTTTCTACCGCAATCCGGTCGAGCCGTCCGCGCGCTCGCGCATGAATGTACCGTTTACACTGGCGCGTGGTGAGTTGGACGCGGTGTTCCTGGCCGAGTCGGAGGCGGCCGGGTTGATCGCGCTGAAAGGTCACAAGGCCGTGGGCGGAATGCGCGCGTCGATCTACAACGCGATGCCGCTCGCCGGCGTGCAGGCGCTGGTCGAATTCATGCGCGACTTTGCCCGCCGGCACGGTTGAGCGGGGCGGTCGAAGACGATTCATCACTTCAGGTCTTTAGCGAAAACATGGTCACGAGAAAGAAAGCGGGAAAAAAAGCGCAGGCTGCGCCGGAGATGAATCTCGGTGACGTGCGCGTGCGCATCGACGGCATCGACCGGCAGATCCAGCAGCTGATCGCCGAGCGCGCCGGCTGGGCGCACCAGGTCGGCAAGGCCAAGGGGCCGCTCAAGGCAGCGGTCGACTACTACCGGCCCGAGCGCGAGTCGCAGGTGTTGCGCATGGTCATCGACCGCAACGAAGGCCCGCTCTCCGACGAGGTGCTGGTCGGCGTGTTTCGCGAGATCATGTCGGCATGCCTGGCCCAGCAGGAGCCGCTGAAAGTCGGCTATCTCGGCCCGGAAGGCACGTTTGCACAACAGGCGATGCACAAGCACTTCGGCCGTTCCGCCCACGGATTGCCGCTCGGAACGATCGAAGAGGTTTTCCAGGAAGTCGAGAGCGGCAACGCCGATTTTGGCGTCGTGCCGGTCGAGAACTCGGGGCAGGGCACGATCCAGGTCACGCTGGACATGTTCCTGACCTCGAACCTGAAGATTTGTGGTGAAGTGGAATTGCGCGTCCGCCAGTACCTGCTGTCGCGCACCGGCAACATCGAGGACATCGAACGCATCTATTCGCATCCGCAGTCGTTCGCGCAGACCAAGGCCTGGCTGCGCGCGAATCTGCCGAAGGCGGAAAAGATTCCGGTTTCGAGCAACGCCGAGGCGGCGCGGCGCGCGCGCAATGCCGACGATGCTGCGGCGATTGCCGGCGAGGCCGCCGGTCATGTCTACGGGCTGCGCAAGGTCATCGTCAGTCCGATCGAGGACCGCGATGACAACACGACGCGCTTCCTCGTGCTCGGCCGCCAGTTCTTCCCGTCCAGCGGCCACGACCGCACGTCGATTCTCGTGTCGATCAAGGACCAGCCGGGCGCGTTGTTCCACACGCTCAGCCCGTTCGCGCGCCATGGCATCAGCATGAACCGCATCGAATCGCGCCCGTCGCATCACGCGAAATGGGAGTACGCATTCTTCATCGACCTGGCCGGGCACATAGATGACGTGCCGATGAAGAAGGCGCTCGCCGAACTCGAGCCGCATACGGCGGAGATCAAGATCCTCGGCTCGTATCCGGTGGCTGTATTGTGAGCTTCGATGCTGCGGCGCTGGCGAATTCCGCCACGCG